>NZ_JAMMTO010000002.1:0-527686 GCF_051807745.1 Salmonella sp. NW38
GCGGGAATAGCTCAGTTGGTAGAGCACGACCTTGCCAAGGTCGGGGTCGCGAGTTCGAGTCTCGTTTCCCGCTCCAATTCTTATCTACAGTGAAATTATCCACAACGAATATCGCGTTGGGGCACGTTTTGTTCCGCTTTCGTCAGATCCTTGTAAACAGACTTATCCACAGGACGGCCCATTACTCCTGGAATGCAAAAAATCATACCTGACGCGTAGAATTTCTATAATTTACTGAAAAGTATAGAAAAAATAAGATTTCAAAACGTTAGCGTTATTGTCTGTTCCTTTTTTCCCTCTTGAATCGCAATGTGTTTTTATTTTTATACACAGCCTGTGAATAATTCAGGCATCGCGCACCAGCCCTTTTTCAATCACCCTGACCAGACGCTGTTTTTTCGGTAGCTGCACTTCAATGATGCAGGCGTTGCGCTTTTCAATTTGTTGCGCAATCGCCCATTCGATATGCTCATCAAGAAGTGGATGCTCACCCTTGCGGCTTTCCAGCGCCGTAATGACGGCATTACTCCACGGCGCATTCCCCAGCGCGACGGCAACATTGCGCAGCCAGCGTAAATGGCCAATGCGCCGAATCGCAGAACCTTCAGTGACTTTCAGAAACTGCGCTTCGCTCCAGCTAAACAACTCAAGCAAATCTGGGTTATGCAGCGCCTTGCGTGGGCTAAAATCTGCTTCGTCGGTCAACTGAGAGTAACGATTCCACGGACAGATAAGCTGGCAGTCATCGCAGCCGTAAATACGGTTGCCTATCAGTGGGCGAAATGCTTCCGGAATAGCGCCTTCCAGCTCAATGGTGAGATAAGAAATACAGCGCCGCGCGTCCACCGTATACGGTTCGACAATCGCCCCGGTCGGGCAAATGGTCATACAGGCGACGCATTTGCCGCAACCTTCCTCGACCGGCTGGTCGACCGGCAGCGGTAAATCAATCAACAATTCCCCCAGGAAAAAGAATGAGCCTGCCTCCCGATTAAGGATAAGTGAGTGCTTACCCGTCCAGCCAAGTCCGGCTTTTTCCGCTAATGGGCGTTCAAGAATAGGCGCAGAGTCGACAAACGGTCTAAAATTCAGCGAACCGCAGTACTGTTGGATCTGCTCGCCCAGTTTTTTAAGGCGGCTGCGTAACAGCTTGTGATAATCACGCCCCAGCGCATATCGGCTAACGTAGCCCAGCGTGGGATCCTTCAACGTACTGGCAAACGCGGCGTTGGCGGGCAGATAGTTCATGCGCACGCTGATGACACGTAGCGTACCGGGTAAGAGTTCATGAGGCCGGGCGCGCATCATACCGTGGCGCGCCATCCATGCCATCTCGCCGTGGTATTGTTTGTCCAGCCACGCCTGCAGCGCAGGTTCGGATGCGCGCAGATCGGTATCAGTAATACCGACCTGCTGAAAGCCCAGCTCCAGCCCCCACTGCTTAATATTTTGCGCTAACTGATTGAGATCGAGGGGCTTTGACATGATGGACCATAACATGAAGAAAAACCCTGTAAGTATACCACACTCCATTTGGCCCGCCGATGACATCAAACGGCTGGAACGCGATGCGGCGGATGCCTTCGGACTCACACTCTATGAATTGATGCTGCGCGCTGGCGACGCGGCATTTCGGGTAGCCCGTGACAGTTATCCTGACACCCGACACTGGCTGGTGTTGTGTGGTCATGGCAACAACGGCGGCGATGGTTACGTCGTGGCGCGACTAGCGCAAGCGGCGGGCATTAGCGTAACGTTGCTGGCGCAGGAGAGCGACAAACCGTTGCCTGAAGAAGCGGCGCAGGCGCGCGATGCCTGGCTGAATGCCGGCGGCATTATCCATGCTGCCGATATTATCTGGCCGGAAGCGACGGATCTAATTATCGACGCGCTGCTTGGCACCGGTATAGCCCAGGCGCCGCGCGACCCGGTAGCCGGTCTGATTGAACAGGCGAACGCCCATCCTGCGCCGGTTGTCGCCGTCGATATCCCGTCAGGCCTGCTGGCGCAAACGGGCGCCACGCCTGGCGCGGTGATAAGCGCCGCGCATACGGTCACGTTTATCGCCCTGAAACCAGGCCTGCTGACCGGCAAAGCGCGTGACGTTACCGGCATATTGCATTATGACGCGTTGGGACTGGAAGGCTGGCTGGCGAGCCAGACGCCGCCGCTCCGGCGTTTTGACGCGACGCAGTTGGGGCAATGGCTAACGCCGCGTCGACCGACCTCGCATAAGGGCGATCATGGTCGTCTGGCGATTATTGGCGGCGACCAGGGAACAGCGGGCGCAATTCGGATGGCTGGCGAGGCGGCGCTGCGTACGGGGGCTGGGTTGGTCAGAGTTCTGACTCGCGGTGAAAACATCGCGCCGTTGCTGACGGCCCGCCCGGAACTGATGGTACATGAACTCACGCCTCAGTCGCTGGAAGAGAGCCTGACCTGGGCTGACGTTGTGGTGATCGGCCCGGGGCTTGGGCAGCAGGAATGGGGCAAAAAAGCCTTACAGAAAGTAGAAAACGTCCGTAAACCTATGCTGTGGGATGCGGATGCGTTGAACCTACTGGCAATCAATCCTGATAAACGTCACAATCGCGTGATTACGCCGCATCCGGGAGAGGCTGCCCGCCTGTTAGGATGTTCTGTGGCAGAAATTGAAAGTGATCGCTTACTTTCAGCGCAGCGTCTGGTAAAACGGTATGGAGGCGTGGTCGTGTTAAAAGGCGCAGGAACGATTATCGCCGCTGAACACCACCCTCTGGCTATCATTGACGCTGGTAATGCAGGGATGGCGAGCGGCGGGATGGGCGATGTCCTGTCCGGCATCATCGGCGCATTGCTCGGACAGAAGTTTACCCCGTATGATGCGGCATGTGTGGGATGTGTGGCTCACGGCGCGGCGGCGGACTTACTGGCAGCGCGTTATGGCGCTCGCGGCATGTTGGCGACCGATCTTTTTACTACGCTGCGGCGTATTGTTAACCCTGATGTGATTGACGTAAACCATGATGAATCGAGTAATTCCGCTACCTGACGAACAGGCGACGCTAGACCTGGGGCAACGGGTAGCCAACGCCTGCGATGGCGCGACCGTTATTTATCTGTATGGCGATTTAGGTGCCGGTAAGACGACGTTTAGCCGGGGATTTTTACAGGCGTTAGGCCATAACGGTAATGTAAAAAGCCCCACCTATACGCTGGTAGAGCCTTATGCGCTTGATAACATGATGGTATATCACTTCGACTTATACCGTCTTGCGGACCCGGAGGAGCTGGAGTTTATGGGCATTCGCGATTATTTCGCCAACGACGCCGTTTGTCTGGTGGAGTGGCCGCAACAAGGTAAAGGCGTTCTCCCCGACCCGGACGTCGAAATCCATATTGATTACCAGGCGCAGGGGCGTGAGGCTCGCGTAAGCGCGGTATCCTCATCGGGTCATTCGTTACTGGCGCGTTTAGCCGATTAGCTATAAAGGTGGCGGGATGATTTATCGCATCAAAAATGCCGTAATAGCAGCCTTAATCCTGCTGTGCGCGCAGGCGGGCGCCGCCAGTCTCTCTGATATTCAGGTGTCCAACGGCGAGCAGCAGGCGCGCATTACGCTGAGTTTTATCGGCGAGCCGGAATATGCTTACTCACAGGACGGTAAACGTACCGTGGCGCTGGATATCAGGCAGACCGGCGTGATTCAGGGGCTGCCGCTTCAGTTTAGCGGTAACAATCTGGTGAAAACGATCCGTGCCGGAACGCCGAAAGATGCGCAATCTTTACGGTTGCTTGTCGATCTGACGGAAAATGGTAAAACCGAGGCTGTGAAGCGGCAAAACGGCGGCAACTATACGGTCATTTTCACCATTAATGCCGATGTTCCGCCGCCGCCGCCACCGCCTGTCGTCGCGAAACGGGTTGAAAGCGCGCCCCGCCCGACGGAGCCGGCCCGTAATCCGTTTAAATCTTCTGATGATCGCCTGACCGGCGTAACCAGCAGCAATACCGTTACGCGGCCTGCGGCGCGCGCGTCGGCAGGCGCTGGCGATAAAGTGGTGATTGCTATTGATGCCGGACATGGAGGCCAGGACCCCGGTGCGATAGGCCCGGGCGGTACGCGCGAGAAAAATGTCACCATCGCCATCGCGCGTAAGTTACGCACATTGCTGAATAACGATCCGATGTTTAAAGGCGTGCTGACGCGTGACGGCGACTATTTTATTTCGGTGATGGGGCGGTCTGACGTGGCGCGTAAGCAAAACGCTAACTTCCTTGTCTCTATTCATGCGGATGCCGCGCCAAATCGCGACGCCACCGGCGCCTCCGTCTGGGTATTGTCCAATCGTCGCGCGAACAGCGAAATGGCAAACTGGCTTGAGCAGCATGAGAAGCAATCCGAACTGTTAGGCGGCGCTGGCGATGTGCTGGCGAACAGTCAGTCAGACCCTTACCTGAGCCAGGCGGTACTGGATTTGCAATTCGGTCATTCGCAGCGGGTAGGGTATGATGTGGCGACGAACGTACTAAGCCAACTCGACGGCGTGGGGTCGCTGCATAAACGCCGCCCGGAACACGCTAGCCTGGGCGTGTTGCGTTCGCCGGATATCCCGTCCATTTTGGTGGAGACGGGCTTTATCAGTAATCACGGCGAAGAGCGATTGTTGGCGAGCGACCGCTATCAGCAGCAGATTGCTGACGCTATATACCGGGGGTTGCGTAAGTACTTTGCAGCGCATCCGATCCAGTCTGCGCCGCAGGGCGGCCCAGGCCAGACGGCCAGTACCAACCAGCCTGGCGCCATAACCGCCGCGAATTAAGGAGATTTCATGCCGATTCAGGTTCTGCCGCCGCAGCTTGCGAACCAAATCGCCGCTGGCGAAGTGGTGGAACGCCCTGCGTCGGTTGTTAAAGAGCTGGTAGAGAATAGTCTGGATGCAGGCGCCACCCGCGTTGATATCGACATCGAGCGTGGCGGCGCGAAGCTTATTCGTATTCGCGACAATGGCTGCGGCATTAAAAAAGAGGAGCTGGCGCTGGCGCTGGCCCGTCATGCCACCAGTAAGATCGCCTCGCTTGACGATCTGGAAGCGATTATCAGTCTGGGATTTCGCGGCGAAGCGCTGGCCAGTATCAGTTCGGTCTCGCGTTTGATGCTAACGTCGCGCACGGCGGAGCAGGCGGAAGCCTGGCAGGCGTATGCGGAAGGGCGTGACATGGACGTAACGGTAAAACCCGCCGCGCACCCGGTCGGCACCACCCTGGAAGTTCTGGATCTCTTTTATAATACGCCCGCCCGGCGCAAATTCATGCGTACCGAAAAAACGGAATTTAATCACATCGATGAGATCATCCGTCGTATTGCATTGGCCCGTTTTGACGTCACTTTTAACCTGTCGCACAACGGCAAATTGGTACGGCAGTATCGCGCTGTCGCAAAGGACGGGCAAAAAGAGCGCCGGTTAGGCGCCATCTGCGGCACGCCGTTTCTCGAACAGGCACTGGCGATCGAGTGGCAGCATGGCGATCTGACCCTGCGCGGCTGGGTCGCCGATCCGAATCACACCACCACGGCGTTAACGGAGATCCAGTACTGTTATGTGAATGGCCGCATGATGCGCGACCGCTTGATCAACCATGCCATTCGCCAGGCCTGTGAAGATAAACTGGGCGCGGACCAACAGCCTGCGTTTGTGCTGTATCTGGAGATTGACCCGCATCAGGTGGATGTCAATGTTCATCCCGCCAAGCACGAAGTGCGTTTTCATCAATCCCGGCTGGTGCACGACTTCATCTATCAAGGGGTGCTGAGCGTTCTGCAACAGCAGACGGAAACGACGCTGCCGCTGGAGGAGATTGCGCCAGCGCCGCGGCATGTCCCGGAAAACCGTATCGCCGCGGGGCGCAACCATTTTGCTGTACCCGCCGAGCCAACTGCGGCGCGCGAGCCCGCGACACCGCGTTATTCCGGCGGCGCATCGGGCGGCAACGGCGGGCGTCAGTCCGCAGGTGGTTGGCCGCACGCGCAGCCAGGTTATCAGAAGCAGCAGGGCGAGGTTTATCGCGCGCTTTTACAGACGCCGACGACGAGCCCCGCGCCGGAGCCGGTTGCGCCTGCGCTTGACGGACATAGCCAGAGTTTTGGTCGCGTACTGACGATAGTCGGCGGTGACTGCGCGTTGCTGGAACACGCGGGGACTATCCAGCTCTTGTCGCTGCCGGTTGCGGAGCGTTGGCTGCGTCAGGCGCAGCTTACACCGGGTCAAAGTCCGGTTTGCGCGCAGCCGTTGCTGATTCCGCTGCGTTTAAAAGTGAGCGCCGATGAAAAAGCCGCGCTGCAAAAAGCCCAATCTTTGTTGGGAGAATTGGGTATTGAATTTCAGTCGGATGCGCAGCATGTGACCATTCGGGCGGTGCCTTTACCCTTACGACAACAAAATTTACAAATCTTGATTCCTGAACTGATAGGCTACCTGGCGCAACAGACCACATTTGCAACGGTCAATATTGCACAATGGATAGCGCGTAATGTGCAGAGTGAACATCCGCAGTGGTCGATGGCGCAGGCCATATCGCTGCTGGCGGATGTTGAGCGGCTATGTCCGCAGCTGGTAAAAGCGCCGCCGGGTGGCCTGTTACAACCTGTTGATTTACATTCGGCGATGAACGCCCTGAAGCATGAATGATGTAAGCAAGGCGAGCCTGCCTAAGGCGATATTTTTGATGGGGCCGACGGCCTCCGGCAAAACGGCGCTGGCGATAGAACTGCGTAAAGTTTTGCCAGTAGAGTTGATAAGCGTTGATTCCGCCCTCATTTATCGGGGAATGGATATTGGCACGGCTAAGCCGAATGCCGATGAGCTGAAAGCGGCGCCGCATCGACTGCTGGATATACGCGACCCGTCGCAGGCGTATTCGGCGGCGGATTTTCGCCGCGACGCGTTAGCGCAAATGGCGGAGATCACCGCTGCGGGGCGTATCCCGCTGTTAGTGGGCGGTACCATGCTGTATTTTAAGGCATTGCTGGAAGGGTTATCGCCGCTGCCTTCAGCAGATCCGGAAGTCAGATCCCGGATTGAGCAGCAAGCAGCGGAGCTTGGATGGGAGGCGTTGCATCAGCAACTTCAGGAGATAGATCCGGTTGCCGCCGCGCGAATTCATCCAAATGATCCGCAAAGACTTTCCCGGGCACTGGAAGTTTTTTTCATTTCGGGTAAAACTTTAACGGAGCTAACGCAAACGTCAGGAGACGCGCTACCGTACCAGGTGCATCAGTTCGCTATCGCCCCGGCGAGCCGTGAACTGCTCCATCAGCGCATTGAACTGCGTTTTCATCAGATGTTGGCTTCAGGTTTTGAAGCAGAAGTCCGGGCGCTTTTTGCCCGAGGAGATTTGCATACGGACTTGCCTTCCATCCGTTGTGTGGGATACCGCCAGATGTGGTCATACATTGAGGGCGAAATCTCATATGATGAAATGGTTTATAGAGGTGTTTGCGCCACGAGACAGTTGGCGAAGCGCCAGATGACCTGGTTGCGCGGTTGGGAAGGGGTGCGCTGGCTTGACAGTGAGAATCCCGATCGGGCGCGAAAAGAAGTATTACAGGTTGTTGGTGCTATCGCAGACTGAATGTGTACAATTGAGACGTATCGTGCGCAATTTTTCAGAATCGAAAGGTTCAAAGTACAAATAAGCATATAAGGAAAAGAGAATGGCTAAGGGGCAATCTTTACAAGATCCGTTCCTGAACGCATTGCGTCGGGAACGTGTTCCAGTTTCTATTTATTTGGTGAATGGTATTAAGCTGCAAGGTCAAATCGAGTCCTTTGATCAGTTCGTGATCCTGTTGAAGAACACGGTCAGCCAGATGGTTTATAAGCACGCGATTTCTACTGTTGTCCCGTCTCGCCCGGTTTCCCATCACAGCAACAATGCCGGTGGCGGCGCCAGCAATAACTACCATCACGGTAGCAACGCGCAGGGTTCTACTGCGCAACAGGACAGCGAAGAGACTGAATAAGTTCACGCGCTGTTTATCCATGTCGGGGGCGTCGGATAATCGCCCCCGCTGGTTATTAAGAGGGTTTACGCTTGTTTGACCGTTATGATGCCGGTGAGCAGGCGGTACTGGTACACATCTATTTTTCGCAAGACAAAGATATGGAAGACCTCCAGGAGTTTGAATCTCTGGTCTCTTCCGCCGGTGTCGAAGCAATGCAGGTGATTACCGGTAGCCGTAAAGCAC
The DNA here is from genome assembly GCF_051807745.1 of Salmonella sp. NW38. Classification (NCBI taxonomy): domain Bacteria; kingdom Pseudomonadati; phylum Pseudomonadota; class Gammaproteobacteria; order Enterobacterales; family Enterobacteriaceae; genus Salmonella; species Salmonella sp. NW38. The sequence goes on from NZ_JAMMTO010000002.1 coordinate 8,229, forward strand.
CGCACCCGAAGTACTTTGTAGGTGAAGGTAAGGCAGTTGAAATTGCGGAAGCCGTGAAAGCGACTGGCGCAGCGGTCGTATTGTTTGATCATGCATTGAGTCCAGCCCAGGAGCGAAACCTGGAACGTTTGTGCGAGTGCCGGGTTATCGATCGCACCGGTCTTATCTTAGATATTTTTGCCCAGCGTGCGCGTACCCATGAAGGTAAGTTGCAGGTTGAGCTGGCGCAGCTACGCCATCTGGCTACGCGTCTGGTGCGTGGCTGGACCCACCTTGAACGTCAGAAAGGCGGGATTGGTTTGCGCGGTCCGGGTGAAACCCAGCTCGAAACCGACCGTCGTTTACTGCGTAATCGCATTGTGCAGATTCAGTCGCGCCTGGAGAAAGTTGAGAAGCAACGTGAGCAGGGGCGGCAGTCGCGCATCAAGGCCGACGTTCCGACGGTATCGCTGGTGGGCTATACCAACGCCGGAAAATCCACCCTTTTTAATCAGATCACTGAAGCGCGGGTCTATGCGGCAGATCAGCTATTTGCGACGCTGGACCCCACGTTACGTCGTATTGATGTAGCGGATGTCGGTGAAACCGTTCTGGCGGATACGGTAGGCTTTATCCGCCATTTACCGCACGATCTGGTGGCTGCCTTTAAAGCTACCCTGCAGGAGACGCGTCAGGCGACGCTGCTGCTGCATGTGGTCGATGCGGCGGATGTTCGTGTGCAGGAAAACATCGAGGCGGTAAACACCGTTCTTGAAGAGATTGACGCTCACGAAATCCCCACCTTAATGGTGATGAACAAAATCGATATGCTGGACGACTTTGAACCGCGTATCGACAGAGATGAAGAGAATAAACCCATCCGCGTTTGGCTTTCAGCGCAAAGCGGCGTGGGAATACCACAGCTTTTTCAGGCTTTGACGGAGCGTCTTTCCGGCGAGGTGGCGCAGCATACGCTGCGTTTGCCGCCGCAGGAAGGGCGTCTGAGAAGCCGGTTTTATCAGCTTCAGGCAATAGAAAAAGAGTGGATGGAGGAAGACGGTAGCGTCAGTCTGCAGGTACGAATGCCGATTGTCGACTGGCGTCGCCTCTGTAAACAAGAACCGGCGTTGATCGAATACGTGATCTAGACGCGAAGTCATTCAGGTCGTATTGAGGCGGTAGCTGAGAGAATCTCAGGAGCTCACAACGAAGTGACCTGGGGTAAAAAAGCCGCCACTCAAGACGCAGCCTGAAAGATGATGTCTGTAACGGCGGTTCGTCTGAAGCATGGAGTAATTTCGCCTTATCCTCTGAGGTCGAAAGACAACGGGGATCACCGCATAACAAATATGGAGCACAAACATGGCGTGGAATCAGCCCGGTAATAACGGACAGGACCGCGACCCGTGGGGAAGCAGCAAACCTGGCAGCAACTCTGGGGGAAATGGAAACAAAGGTGGCCGCGATCAGGGACCTCCCGATCTGGATGATATCTTCCGTAAGCTGAGTAAAAAACTCGGTGGTTTTGGGGGCGGTAAAGGCACCGGTTCCGGCGGCGGTAGCTCATCGCAAGGCCCGCGTCCGCAACTGGGAGGCCGTATTGTCGCCATCGCCGCGGCGGCAGTAGTCATTATCTGGGCGGCCAGCGGTTTTTATACCATTAAAGAAGCCGAGCGCGGCGTTGTGACGCGTTTTGGTAAATTCAGCCATCTGGTAGAGCCAGGTCTGAACTGGAAGCCGACATTTATTGACGACGTCACGCCGGTGAACGTCGAAGCGGTGCGCGAACTGGCGGCGTCAGGCGTGATGCTGACGTCTGATGAAAACGTCGTGCGCGTTGAAATGAACGTGCAATACCGCGTCACCGATCCGCAGAAATATCTGTTTAGCGTGACCAGCCCGGACGATAGCCTGCGTCAGGCTACCGACAGCGCCCTGCGCGGGGTTATCGGCAAATACACCATGGACCGCATTCTGACGGAAGGTCGTACCGTTATTCGTAGCGATACCCAACGCGAGCTGGAAGAGACTATCAAACCGTACAACATGGGGATTACCCTGCTGGACGTGAACTTCCAGGCTGCGCGTCCGCCGGAAGAGGTGAAAGCCGCCTTTGACGACGCGATTGCCGCACGTGAAAACGAGCAGCAGTACATTCGTGAAGCGGAAGCGTATACCAACGAAGTTCAGCCGCGCGCCAACGGTCAGGCGCAGCGTATTCTGGAAGAGGCACGCGCCTATAAAACCCAGACTATCCTGGAAGCGCAGGGTGAAGTCGCCCGGTTTGCGAAGATTTTGCCGGAATATAAAGCCGCGCCGCAGATTACACGCGAGCGTCTGTATATTGAAACGATGGAAAAAGTGCTGAGCCATACCCGTAAAGTACTGGTTAACGACAAGAGCGGTAATTTAATGGTGCTGCCGTTAGATCAGATGCTGAAAGGCGGGAATGCGCCGGCGGCAAAGAGCGACAATAGCGCCAGCAACCTGCTGCGCCTGCCGCCGTCCACAAAGTCTAACGCCAGCGGAGCAAGCAACACGTCGTCCTCAAATCAGGGCGATATTATGGACCAACGCCGCGCGAATGCGCAGCGTAACGACTACCAGCGTCAGGGGGAATAACGATGCGTAAGTCAGTTATTGCGATTATCATCATCGTGCTGGTAGTGCTCTACATGTCCGTCTTTGTGGTCAAAGAGGGCGAGCGTGGCATTACGCTGCGTTTTGGTAAAGTTCTGCGTGACGATGAGAACAAACCGCTGGTTTACGCGCCGGGTCTGCACTTTAAGATCCCGTTTATTGAATCAGTGAAAATGCTTGATGCGCGTATCCAGACGATGGATAACCAGGCCGATCGCTTTGTGACTAAAGAGAAGAAAGACCTGATTGTCGACTCCTACATCAAATGGCGTATCAGCGACTTTAGCCGTTACTATCTGGCGACCGGCGGCGGCGATATTTCGCAAGCCGAAGTGCTGTTAAAACGTAAATTCTCGGACCGTTTGCGTTCTGAGATTGGTCGCCTGGACGTAAAAGACATCGTGACCGATTCTCGTGGTCGTCTGACTCTGGAAGTGCGCGACGCGCTGAACTCCGGTTCAGCCGGTACCGATGATGAAGTGGCGACCCCGGCGGCGGATGACGCGATTGCCGAAGCGGCGGAACGCGTCACGGCGGAAACCAAAGGTAAAGTACCGGTCATCAACCCGAACAGTATGGCGGCGTTGGGTATCGAAGTGGTCGATGTGCGTATTAAGCAGATCAACCTGCCGACCGAGGTTTCTGAGGCGATTTACAACCGTATGCGCGCCGAGCGTGAAGCGGTCGCGCGTCGTCATCGCTCACAAGGTCAGGAAGAAGCGGAAAAACTGCGTGCGGCTGCTGACTATGAGGTGACGAAAACTCTGGCGGAAGCCGAGCGTCAGGGGCGTATCATGCGTGGTGAAGGTGATGCTGAAGCCGCGAAGCTGTTTGCCGACGCGTTCAGTCAGGACCCTGATTTCTACGCGTTCATTCGTAGTCTGCGCGCTTACGAGAAGAGCTTCGAAGGTAATCAGGACGTGATGGTACTGAGCCCGGACAGCGATTTCTTCCGCTACATGAAGACACCGAGTTCGACGGCACGCTAAAATAGCGTCAGCAGTTTTAGACCAGCAAAACCACCGCATCCAAAGGATGCCGGTGGTTTTCTTTTATAAGGGCGATAAATGAATTCAACAATCTGGTTGGCGCTTGCTCTGGTATTAGTCCTCGAAGGGCTGGGACCGATGCTGTATCCCGGCGCATGGAAAAAAATGGTTTCGGCACTGGCGCAACTGCCGGAAAATGTTTTACGTCGTTTTGGCGGCGGACTTGTGGTCGCGGGAGTTGTGGTCTACTACATGTTGAGGAAAACGATTGGCTGAGCAAAAAGTGGTCGGATTTGCCGCAGATTGAGTGCAAAAAGTGCTGTATATCTGAAAAAGCGATGGTAGAATCCATTTTTAAGCAAACGGTGATTTTGAAAAATGGGTAACAACGTCGTCGTACTGGGCACCCAATGGGGTGACGAAGGTAAAGGAAAGATCGTCGATCTTCTGACTGAACGGGCTAAATATGTTGTACGCTACCAGGGCGGTCACAACGCAGGCCATACTCTCGTAATCAACGGTGAAAAAACCGTTCTCCATCTTATTCCATCAGGTATTCTTCGCGAGAATGTAACCAGCATCATCGGTAACGGTGTTGTGCTGTCTCCGAGCGCGCTGATGAAAGAGATGAAAGAACTGGAAGACCGTGGCATCCCCGTTCGTGAGCGTCTGCTGCTGTCTGAAGCCTGTCCGCTGATCCTTGATTATCACGTTGCGCTGGATAACGCGCGTGAGAAAGCGCGTGGCGCGAAAGCGATCGGCACCACCGGTCGTGGAATCGGGCCTGCTTATGAAGATAAAGTGGCACGTCGCGGTCTGCGTGTTGGTGACCTTTTCGACAAAGAAACCTTCGCTGAAAAACTGAAAGAAGTGATGGAATATCACAACTTCCAGTTGGTTAACTACTACAAAGTTGAAGCGGTTGATTACCAGAAAGTTCTGGATGATACGATGGCTGTTGCCGACATCCTGACTTCTATGGTTGTTGACGTTTCGGACCTGCTCGACCAGGCGCGTCAGCGTGGCGATTTCGTCATGTTTGAAGGTGCGCAGGGTACCCTGCTGGATATCGACCACGGTACTTATCCGTATGTAACTTCTTCTAACACCACTGCAGGTGGCGTGGCGACCGGTTCCGGCCTGGGCCCGCGTTATGTTGATTACGTTCTGGGTATCCTCAAAGCTTACTCCACTCGTGTAGGTGCAGGTCCGTTCCCGACTGAGCTGTTTGATGAAACCGGCGAGTTCCTCTGCAAGCAGGGTAACGAATACGGCGCCACTACCGGCCGTCGTCGTCGTACCGGCTGGCTGGACACCGTTGCCGTTCGTCGTGCGGTACAGCTGAACTCCCTGTCTGGCTTCTGCCTGACCAAACTGGACGTGCTGGATGGCCTGAAAGAGGTGAAACTCTGCGTGGCTTACCGTATGCCGGATGGTCGCGAAGTGACTACCACTCCGCTGGCAGCTGACGACTGGAAAGGTGTAGAGCCGATTTACGAAACCATGCCGGGCTGGTCTGAATCCACCTTCGGCGTGAAAGATCGTAGCGGTCTGCCGCAGGCGGCACTGAACTACATCAAGCGTATCGAAGAACTGACCGGCGTGCCGATTGATATTATTTCTACCGGCCCCGATCGTACTGAGACGATGATTCTGCGCGATCCGTTCGACGCGTAATTGATGGATGATGCCCGGTAACGCTACGCTTACCGGGTCTATGATGAGTACGCATTTGTTGGCCGGATAAGATGCTTTGCATCACCCTTCGGCTCAAATGCGTCATTGTTCCCCGCTTTTTTCCTTCCTGAACCGAAATAAATTAGCAGCCTGACAGGTGGCTGGTTTATCATCAATACAGATAAGTTATATCCCGTTTTCCCTTTTCCTGAGGTTGATGTGCAGTTAACGAGTTTCACCGATTACGGCTTACGTGCGCTAATCTATATGGCGTCGTTACCAGATGGACGAATGACCAGCATTTCTGAGGTGACAGAAGTCTACGGCGTGTCCCGTAATCATATGGTCAAAATTATCAATCAGCTTAGCCGGGCGGGCTTTGTCACCGCCGTTCGGGGAAAAAATGGCGGTATCCGCCTGGGTAAACCGGCTAATACTATTTGTATTGGCGATGTGGTGCGTGAGCTGGAACCCTTATCACTGGTCAACTGTAGCAGCGAATTTTGCCACATCACCCCTGCCTGTCGTCTGAAACAGGCGCTTTCTAAGGCCGTGCAGAGTTTTCTCAAGGAGCTGGATAACTACACGCTTGCCGATTTGGTTGAAGAGAATCAACCGCTTTATAAATTATTACTGGTGGAGTGAAGTAAACTTCATTAGAGATGACAATGGAGGAACCTCAATGTCACAAGATCCTTTCCAGGAACGCGAAGCAGAAAAATACGCGAATCCTATCCCGAGCCGGGAATTTATCCTCGAACATTTAACGAAACGTGAAAAACCGGCCAGTCGCGAAGAACTGGCCGTAGAACTGAATATTGAAGGCGAAGAGCAGCTTGAAGCCTTGCGTCGCCGCCTGCGCGCGATGGAGCGCGACGGACAACTGGTCTTTACCCGCCGCCAGTGCTATGCGCTGCCGGAACGCCTCGACCTGCTGAAAGGCACCGTGATCGGTCATCGTGATGGTTACGGTTTCTTACGTGTCGAAGGCCGCAAAGACGATTTGTATCTTTCCAGCGAGCAGATGAAAACCTGTATTCATGGCGATCAGGTGCTGGCGCAGCCGCTGGGCGCCGATCGTAAAGGTCGCCGCGAAGCGCGTATCGTCCGTGTACTGGTACCGAAAACCAGTCAGATAGTCGGACGTTATTTCACCGATGCGGGCGTCGGCTTTGTAGTGCCGGACGACAGCCGTCTCAGCTTCGACATTCTTATCCCGCCAGAAGACGTCATGGGCGCGCGGATGGGGTTCGTGGTCGTGGTTGAACTGACCCAACGTCCAACTCGCCGTACTAAAGCGGTAGGGAAAATCGTCGAAGTGCTGGGCGACAATATGGGCACCGGTATGGCGGTTGATATGGCGCTGCGTACCCATGAAATACCTTACATCTGGCCGCAGGCGGTAGAGCAGCAGGTCGCCGGGCTGAAAGAAGAGGTGCCGGAAGAGGCGAAAGTCGGTCGTGTTGATCTGCGTGATTTGCCACTGGTCACTATTGATGGCGAAGATGCCCGTGACTTTGACGACGCGGTTTACTGTGAGAAAAAACGCGGCGGCGGCTGGCGTTTGTGGGTCGCTATTGCTGACGTGAGCTATTATGTACGGCCGCCAACGCCGTTGGATCGCGAGGCGCGCAATCGCGGCACGTCGGTTTACTTCCCGTCACAGGTTGTCCCAATGTTGCCGGAGGTGCTCTCCAACGGCCTGTGTTCGCTAAACCCGCAGGTTGACAGGCTGTGTATGGTCTGTGAAATGACCATCTCGGCGAAAGGTCGGCTGACCGGCTACAAATTCTATGAAGCGGTGATGAGCTCCCATGCGCGTCTGACCTATACCAAAGTCTGGCATATGCTGCAGGGCGATCAGGATCTGCGTGAACAATATGCGCCGCTGGTGAAGCATATTGAAGAGCTGCACAACCTCTACAAAGTGCTGGATAAAGCGCGTGAAGAGCGCGGGGGGATCTCGTTTGAGAGCGAAGAGGCGAAGTTTATCTTTAACGCCGATCGTCGCATTGAGCGTATCGAACAGACCCAGCGTAATGACGCGCATAAGCTTATCGAAGAGTGCATGATCATGGCGAATATCTCGGCGGCGCGCTTTGTCGAAAAAGCTAAAGAGCCGGCGTTATTCCGTATTCATGATAAGCCCACCACCGAAGCGATCACCTCATTCCGCTCCGTACTGGCGGAGCTGGGGTTGGAGCTGCCGGGCGGAAACAAACCGGAACCGCGCGATTATGCCGAACTGCTTGAATCGATTGCCGACCGGCCGGACGCCGAAATGCTGCAAACTATGCTGCTGCGTTCAATGAAGCAAGCGATTTACGATCCGGAAAACCGCGGGCACTTTGGCCTGGCGTTGCAGTCTTATGCGCACTTTACCTCGCCGATTCGCCGCTATCCGGATCTTTCTTTGCACCGCGCCATTAAGTACCTGCTGGCGAAAGAGCAAGGGAACAAGGGCAACACCACAGAAACGGGCGGTTATCACTACTCGATGGAAGAGATGTTGCAGCTCGGCCAGCACTGTTCGATGGCGGAACGCCGCGCTGATGAAGCGACGCGTGATGTCTCCGACTGGCTGAAATGTGACTTTATGCTGGATCAGGTAGGCAACGTCTTTAAGGGCGTGATTGCCAGCGTCACCGGTTTCGGCTTCTTTGTCCGTCTTGATGAACTGTTTATCGATGGGCTGGTACACGTTTCCTCACTGGATAACGATTACTATCGCTTCGATCAGGTAGGGCAACGTCTGATTGGCGAGTCCGGCGGGCAGACATATCGCCTGGGCGACCGGGTCGAGGTACGCGTCGAAGCGGTGAATATGGACGAACGGAAAATTGACTTTAGCCTGATCTCCAGCGAGCGCGCACCGCGTAACGTCGGCAAAACGGCGCGTGAAAAAGCGAAAAAAGGTGAAAGTAAAAACGCCGGTAAACGTCGTCAGGTAGGTAAAAAAGTTAACTTCGAGCCTGATAGCGCCTTCCGCGGCGAGAAAAAAGCGAAGCCGAAAGCAGCGAAGAAAGACGCGAGAAAAGCAAAAAAGCCATCGGCTAAAACGCAGAAAATAGCCGCAGCGACCAAAGCGAAGCGTGCGGCGAAGAAAAAAGCGGCAGAGTGAGCAATACCCTCTTCAAACAGAAGAGGGTGAATTATCTGTAGGCCGGGCAAGCGTAGCGCCCCCGGCAAAACGTAAACAATGAGTACATTAATGAGCGAAATGATTTACGGCATCCACGCAGTGCAGGCCCTGCTGGAGCGCGCCCCTGAACGTTTTCAGGAAGTCTTTATTTTAAAAGGCCGTGAAGATAAACGTCTGTTGCCGCTGATCCACGCCCTTGAGTCCCAGGGCGTGGTTATCCAGCTGGCAAACCGCCAATATCTCGACGAGAAAAGCGACGGTGCCGTGCATCAGGGCATTATCGCTCGCGTGAAACCAGGCCGGCAGTATCAGGAAAACGATCTGCCGGATCTGATCGCATTACACGATCGCCCCTTTTTGTTGATCCTCGATGGCGTCACCGATCCGCATAATCTTGGCGCCTGTTTGCGCAGCGCCGATGCCGCAGGCGTACATGCGGTAATCGTGCCGAAAGACCGCTCCGCGCAACTTAACGCGACGGCGAAGAAAGTCGCCTGCGGCGCAGCGGAAAGCGTGCCGTTGATCCGCGTCACCAACCTGGCGCGCACGATGCGCATGTTGCAGGAAGAGAATATCTGGATTGTCGGGACGGCGGGCGAGGCTGACCATACGCTGTATCAGAGCAAAATGCCTGGCCGCATGGCGCTGGTCATGGGTGCTGAAGGTGAAGGTATGCGTCGTCTGACCCGTGAGCACTGCGATGAGCTGATCAGCATTCCTATGGCCGGTAGCGTGTCGTCGCTGAATGTCTCTGTTGCGACCGGGATTTGTCTGTTTGAAGCCGTTCGCCAGCGCACCTGACGCTAATAGTATTTTTTAAGAAAAAACCATCCATAATCGGATGGTTTTTTTTTATCTTTGGCTGGTAATATATAAAACAAAACCTACCCTGTAATTTCCTTTATTTATAAAAAAGAGATAGAGATAATAATATGGCATGGACTCCACGGACGCTGGCGGATGCATTAAACAACATCGCTGAATTAAATATTGATATAGAAAATAATGAATCTTCATTAATAATAAAAATGAATGATTATGGCGATTTACCACTGGCGGTTTTATTTACCTCGCAACAAATAGTTATCGAGACTTATATCTGTCCGGTAAATACGATTAGAGATACCGCGGAATTTAATCTTTTCTTGCTGAGAAATCAGAAGGTTTTACCGCTGTCTTCGGTCGGTATTACCTAGGTAAAACAGGAGGAATATTATGTCGCTTTTGGCGCGTTGTCGTTAAATTCGTCGCTTGCCGACGTGATGCTGGAAATCACCACGCTTGTAGAAAATGCGTTGGATATCGCTGAAATAACACAAGTCTATTCACAGGAATAATACAGGCGGCTTACATGGGAATTTTAAAAAGTTTGTTCACGTTAGGTAAATCATTCGTTGCTCAGGCAGAAGACGCCATTGATGAAGCACAGGGTGTACGTATGCTGGAGCAGCATATTCGCGACGCAAAAGCCGAGCTGGATAAAGCAGGTAAATCCAGAGTGGATTTATTGGCGCGGGTGAAGCTAAGCCATGACAAGCTGAATGATTTACGTGAGCGTAAAGCCAGCCTTGAAACACGGGCGTTGGCGGCAATGAGTAAGAATGTCGACGCCGCTTTACTCAACGAAGTGGCGGAAGAGATAGCCCGTCTGGAAAATACCATTCTTGCCGAAGAACAGGTGCTGACTAATCTGGAAGCCTCTCGCGATGCGGTGGAGAAGGCCGTAACGGCAACAGGCCAGCGGATTGCGCAGTTTGAGCAGCAACTTGAAGTGGTTAAGGCGACAGAAGCCATGCAGCGCGCCCAGCAGGCGGTGACGACTTCGACCGTCGGAGCCGCGTCGAATGTGTCTACGGCGGCGGAGTCGCTTAAACGTTTACAAACGCGTCAGGCTGAACGCCAGGCCCGGCTGGATGCCGCCGCGCAGCTGGAAAAAGTCGCCGATGGACGCGACCTGGACGAAAAACTGGCGCAGGCCGGTATTGGCGCAACCAATAAAAGCAATGCTCAGGATGTGTTGGCGCGTTTATAGCGTCAACAAGGCGAATAATGCTCTTTACATGGATGGTCAAAACCTGCCAGCGTCATTTGTCCAGACTGACCTGGCCTGTTTATCGGGCAGTATCTGCTTTGTTATCGGTAGCGCGAAAGCGCGCTACCGTGCTGAGCTCGTCGCTTTCATACGAGACGGCACATGAATGCGCGATCTCAAATGGCATTATGCCTAACGACAATCGCATTCTGGCTGAAGAGGTCGCATGGCAAGAGATAGAGGTTCCCCTATGATGCAATTTTTTCAGCGTTTGCTCGGTAAAACAAGCGCGCCAGCGCCGATTCGCGGACCATTAGGACTACATCTTAACGCCGGTTTCACGCTGGATACGCTGGCATTCCGGCTACTGAAGTCGTCGTTGCTGGTAGAGCTACCGGGTGAAAAATACACTGTCGCGGCAGCGAGTCGCATAGATTTAGGCGGCGGCAGTCAGATTTTTCGCTACTACACTTCTGGCGATGAGTTTCTGCAAATTAACACCACTGGCGGCACGGATGTTGACGACATTGATGACATCAAACTCTTTGTATATGAGGAAAGTTTCGGTATTAACGAGGAACGTCACTGGCGTTCAGCCATTGCGCCAGCGGCAATAGGGCCGATGACGCTCAATTGGCAAGAACGGCGCTGGCAGCGCTTTTTTAACCATGAAGAGCCGGGCAATATTGAACCTGTCTACATGCTGGAAAAGGTTGAAAATCAGCAGGCAGAGAAATGGGACGTTCACAATTTTACGATGGGCTTCCAGCGCCAGGTGACGGATGACGCCTGGGAGTATCTTCTATTGAACGGGGAAGAATCATTTAACGAACGCGGTGAGCCTGAATGGGTGTTTTCGCGCGCGCTCGGCGTGGATATCCCGCTCACCTCACTGACGGTTATTAGTTAAGCACATACAGGACAATTATGCATATACTGGACGCATTACTGGCTTTCTGCGCCTATTTTTTTATTGGCGCGGCAATGGTCATCGCATTTCTTTTTATTTACTCAAAGATAACGCCGCATAATGAATGGCAGTTGATAAAAAATAACAATACTGCGGCATCGCTGGCCTTTAGCGGTACGTTGCTGGGCTATGTCATCCCCTTATCCAGCGCGGCGATAAACTCGGTCAGCATCCCGGACTATTTTGCCTGGGGCGGCATTGCGCTGGTGATTCAACTGCTGATTTATGGCTGCGTAAGGTTATACATGCCTACGCTGAGCGAAAAAATTATTCATCACAACGTGGCGGCGGGGCTATTTATGGGAACCGCAGCGCTGGCTGGCGGTATTTTTAACGCTGCCTGTATGACATGGTAACGGAAGATCATGGCAAAAAAACGAAAATCCAGAAGAACATCCGGCGTAGGCCATTCGGCAATAAGACGGATAGCCGAACCGGTTAATCCCTTTGAGCGGCAACGAAATCGCTACACGCCAAAATGCCTGACGCTGGCGATTATGGGCGGAGCGGCCTTTTTTCTCCTGAAAGGGTGCGGTGATGGCGGCAATACTGACAACGACGGCGATGGGACGTTTTACGCCACGGTGAACGACTGTATTGACGATGGCAATAGTGCCAGCGTTTGCGCTGACGGCTGGAATAATGCGAAAACAGAATTTTACGCGAATGTGCCTAAGCAATTGACGCAGGAGAGCTGTCAGTCGCAGTTTGGCGTTTGCTACTTTGATAGCACCGATCGGAGTTGGGTTCCGGTATTAAGCGGCTTTTTGCTCAGCCGCGCGATTCGTCAAAACCGTGACGAACAATACATCTATAGCAGCGGCGGTTCATCTTACGTCTCCCGTCCCGTCTGGCGCACTACGTCCGGCGACTATGCGTGGCGCAGCGGCACAGGGAAAAGCGATACCGCGACCAGCCCTGGTTATACGACACGGAAAGCGTCCACCGTCTCCCGCGGCGGCTATGGCCGTTCTTCCAGCGCCCGCGGGCACTGGGGAGGCTAACCATGCTACGACATAACGTACCGGTACGCCGGGATCTGGATAAGATCGCCTGCGATCACGGTTTTGACTTTCATGTTATCGATAACGAAATTTACTGGGATGAAAGCCGGGCCTACCGTTTTACATTACGGCAAATTGAAGAACAGATCGAAAAACCGACCGCAGAGCTTCATCAGATGTGTCTGGAGGTTGTCGAGCGGGCCGTCCGGGATGAGCAGATCATGCAGCAGTTGGCGATCCCGCCATTGTACTGGGATGTCATCGCCGAAAGTTGGCGCAGCCGCGATCCTTCGCTTTACGGACGGATGGATTTCGTCTGGTGCGGCAAAGATCCAGTTAAATTGCTGGAATACAACGCGGATACGCCGACATCGCTCTATGAATCCTCCTACTTTCAATGGCTATGGCTGGAGGATGCTCGTCGTAGCGGCGCCATTCCGCGTGATGCCGATCAATACAACGCGATACAGGAGCGGCTGATCGCCCGCTTCAGCGAGCTGTACAGTCGGGAACCGCTCTACTTTTGCTGTTGTGAAGATACCGACGAAGATCGTACGACGGTGCTGTACCTTCAGGATTGCGCGCAGCAGGCGGGCCAGGAAACGCGATTTATCTATATTGAAGAACTGGGGCTTGGCGTAGGCGGCGTGCTGACCGATCTGGACGATAACGTGATTCGCCGCGCCTTTAAGCTCTACCCGCTGGAATGGATGATGCGCGACGACAACGGCCCGCTACTGCGAAAACGGCGTGAGCAATGGATTGAGCCATTGTGGAAAAGTATTCTGAGTAACAAAGGGCTGTTGCCGTTATTGTGGCGCTTTTTCCCAGGCCATCCGAATCTGCTGCCGGCCTGGTTTGAGGGCGAAAAATCGCTCGCAGCGCCAGGTGAAAGCAGCGTGCGGAAGCCGATTTATTCACGTGAAGGCGGCAACGTCACGATTTTCGACGAGCGGCAAAATGTTATCGATCATGCCGACGGCGACTACGCTGACGAGCCGATGATTTACCAGGCGTTTCAGCCTTTGCCGCGCTTTGGCGATAGCTATACGCTGATTGGCAGTTGGATCATTGACGATGAAGCCGCCGGGATGGGGATTCGCGAGGACAATACGCTAATTACCAAAGACACTTCCCGTTTCGTCCCACATTATATTGCCGGTTAATCATACTTTTGTGATCTTGCTCCGGCGTCAATGGCGCAGTCATGACCATACTTGACTTCAGCGCCATTGAAGGAGGGAGACACCATGTCCTGGCAAACACATACCGTCTTTAATCAACCTGCTCCGCTCAATAACAGTAACTTATTCCTGTCTGATGGCGCGCTGTGTGAAGCGGTTTCCCGGGAAGGCGCGGGATGGGATAGCGATCTTCTCGCCAGCATTGGCCAACAACTGGGAACGGCGGAATCACTGGAACTGGGTCGTTTGGCGAATGCGTATCCTCCTGAGTTGCTGCGTTACGATCCCCAGGGGCAACGTCTGGATGACGTTCGCTTTCATCCCGCCTGGCACCTGTTGATGCAGGGGCTTTGCGCTAATCGGGTACATAACCTGGCCTGGGAGGAGGAGGCAAGGGCGGGAAGTTTTGTCGCCCGGGCGGCGCGTTTTGTATTACATGCTCAGGTAGAAGCGGGAACACTCTGTCCTGTCACGATGACCTTTGCCGCGACGCCGTTGCTATTGCAGATGCTTCCCGCCACTTTCCATGACTGGCTGGCGCCGCTGCGCAGCGATCGCTACGATTCGCATTTGCTGCCGGGCGGGCAAAAACGGGGCCTGCTCATCGGCATGGGAATGACGGAAAAGCAGGGCGGATCGGACGTACTCAGTAATACGACCCACGCGGAGCGGCTGGCGGATGATTCATATCGGCTGGTGGGACATAAATGGTTTTTCTCTGTGCCGCAAAGTGATGCGCACCTCGTGCTGGCGCAGGCAAAAGGAGGATTATCCTGTTTCTTTGTGCCGCGTTTCCTGCCAGACGGGCAACGGAACTCTGTTCGTCTTGAACGCCTGAAAGATAAACTCGGTAATCGATCTAATGCCAGCGCCGAAGTCGAGTTTCAGGATGCCGTCGGCTGGCGTCTGGGAGAAGAGGGCGACGGGATTCGGCATATCTTAAAGATGGGCGGTATGACGCGTCTTGACTGCGCGCTCGGGAGTCATGGCTTAATGCGGCGTGCGTTTTCAGTCGCGATTTACCATGCTCATCAGCGTCAGGCTTTTGGTAAGCCGCTGATCGAACAACCGTTGATGCGACAAACCTTAAGTCGTATGGCGCTATGCCTGGAGGGGCAGACGGCGCTTTTGTTTCGGCTGGCGCGCGCCTGGGAGCAACGTCGCGAGGCGAAAGAGGCATTATGGGCGCGATTATTCACGCCAGCGGCGAAATTCGCCATCTGTAAGCAGGGAATCCCTTTTGTGGCTGAGGCGATGGAGGTTCTCGGCGGGATGGGGTATTGCGAAGAGAGCGAACTCCCTCGCCTGTACCGTGAAATGCCGGTGAACAGTATCTGGGAAGGTTCCGGCAATATCATGTGTCTGGATGTACTTCGGGTGCTGACAAAACAACACGGCGTCTATGACGTATTGAGTGAAGCTTTTGCGGAAGTCAAAGGTCAGGATCGCCATTACGACCGCGCGGTACGTCAGCTACAGCAACGTTTACGCAAACCGGACGAAGCAATGGGCAGAGAGATTACGCAGCAGCTTTTCCTGCTGGGATGCGGAGCGGAAATGCTGCGTCATGCCTCGCCGCCGCTGGCGCAAGCGTGGTGTCAGATGATGCTGGATACACGCGGCGAAATGCCGCTGCCTGCCCAGGTGCAAAATGATTTACTGTTAAGGGCGACCGGGGGACTGCGGTAACGTTTGGCCTGTGGTACATGCCATCCGGCGCGAGCCACGCGGCATCAGGCATAGAGTATCGCCTGTACGCGCCAGTTATCCGACTGTTGTTCTTCATACATTTGAATAATTCTGTACCAGGACGCACCCTGTTCATCGGCTTTCAGGGCGATAATCCGCTCTACATCCTGTGGGTTTCCTGCAACATTACTGACCGAGATCAGGCCGATTTCATTCAGACCCGTTACGCAGTCAGCACTGGCGAATTCGGCAGACTGTGCCGTCGTACTCACCAGTCCGGCAGAAAGCAGCAGTGAGGATAAGGCAAGTTCTTGTTTCATCGTCAGCTCCTTATTACATACCCCGCATTTAACAGGACGCTCCATCACGGTAAACCTGTTTGTGTATTGTGCACAGGTAAACGCATAGGGACGCAAAGCAATGTAAAACTGACTAAAAATCAATCTACTGTTATTGACGATACAAAATGGCTTGTGAATACCACTGGCCGGTTACAACCGTTTCATCAACCATTAAGATAACGTAATAATCGGCTTTCGCAGCGACGGCTTTCGCTCTGATTTCATCTATAGCATCATCCGGGGAGCCCCGAACCAGCGCGCTTACGGTCCCCATCCGCTGTAGTCCTTGCGTTTGATCGCGACGGATTTCCTGCGGGTGATCGGCGACAGGCGGCGCAGGTTGCGGCGTACCCTGCAGCACGCTACACGCGCTTAATAACAGCGCTGCTATCAATGAAGCAAACCGACGCATAACTCTATCTCGTTTCCTGATAATCATAGTGTAATGCCTTATTGATTTCCCTTTAGGGGGAATGTTCCCGAAGTGTTACCTGTCACGCGATTTTCGAATGAAAACGTTGCGAAAGCGTAACCCAGTTCTCAAACATTATGAATTATTGCGCTATCCATAAACTTGCGTTAAGTATTTCTCCGTGGCATACCGGATAAAAAGGAGAGAATAATGATAGCGATTGAAACACGACAATTAGCCGGAGGCGTCGTACTACATGCCTTTCCGGAAGGGAAACGCGCCGTGTCGCTTCCCTGTGTGGTGTTCTATCATGGCTTCACCTCCTCCAGCCTGGTTTATAGTTATTTTGCCGTTGCCCTGGCACAGGCAGGATTCCGGGTAGTCATGCCGGATGCGCCGGAGCATGGCGCTCGCTTCGGCGGCGACTCACAGGGACGGATACACCGATTCTGGCAGATTCTGCACCAAAACATGCAGGAATTTACGACGTTACGTGCGGCGATTCAGGCGGAAAACTGGCTACTTGACGGGCGGTTGGCGGTGGGCGGCGCATCCATGGGCGGTATGACGGCGCTGGGCATTATGACGCGTCACCGGGAGGTAAAATGCGGGGCCAGTTTAATGGGGTCGGGCTATTTTACCGGGCTTGCCCGGACGCTTTTCCCGCCGTTATCCCCGCAGAACCCGGCACAGCAGGCGGAATTCGACAATATCATTGCGCCGCTACGTGAATGGGAAGTCACACACCAGTTAGAGCGACTGGCCGACAGGCCGCTTCTGTTGTGGCATGGTCAGGAGGATGACGTGGTGCCTGCTATCGAAACCTTCCGGCTCCAGCAGGCACTCGCCGGGGCGAAGCTGGATAAGCATGTGACCTGTTTATGGGCCGCAGGCGTGCGGCATCGCATTACGCCAGAAGCGTTGTCGGCGACGGTAGCGTTTTTCCGACAGCATCTTTAAACGCGGAGTATGCTTACACCCTGGGCTTCAAGCTGTTGCAAAACTTGCGGATTGGCATTTTTGCCGGTAATCAGCATAGCGATCTGATCGGCGCGGCTGAACAGCATTCCCGCGCGCTCGCCAATTTTACTGCTATCGACCAGCGCGACCAGTTTCCCGACGACGCTGAGCATTTTTTGTTCCGCCATGGCGGTTAGCATATCGGTCTTGTACAGGCCATCCGCGGTTAAGCCCTTTCCGCTGGTAAACATCCAGTGGCCAGCATAGAGACTGTTTTCACTTCCCTGCGGGCTCAGGGTAATCGACTGGCTTTTGTTGTACTGACCCCCCATGATAATCACGCTGTCATGCTCTTGATCGATCAGATAATTCGCCAGCGGCAGATAGTTGGTAATGATCTGTACCGGCTTCCCGCACATTTCACGCCCCAGCAGGAAAGCGGTGGAGCCGCAGTTAATCACTACGCTTTCACCCGGGTTCACCAGCTGCGACGCCGCTTTCGCGATGCGTACTTTTTCATCGTGGTTTTGCGCCTGGTGCAGATTCATCGGCGTCCAGCGGGGCCGCTGTTGGGTAATGGCCTCTGCGCCGTTGCGCACTTTTTTAAGTTTCCCGCTTTCGTCGAGCTTGTTGATGTCGCGGCGCGCTGTCGCCGGGGAGATCCCCAGACGCTCAATCACGTTTTCGACGGTAACAAAGCCCAACTGTGCCAGCATATCCAGCAGTATTTGATGTCTTTGTGCTTCAGTCATGAGCTATTCCGATACAAATTGATTTGAAAAGATGATATTTGAAATAGCCTGGAAATACTAAAGTAAATGGAAAAAATGCCGGGTAATCCCGGCATGATATCGACTCACAGGAAGGATTTGAACGGTAGATCGGGTTCAATGGTAAAGCAATCGTCAAACCCACGCGGATAGTGGTATTCGAAATTGTCTTTATCCAGCGGCCAGGTAAACTTGCCGCCAACCTGCCAGATAAACGGTTTAAAACCATACTTCAGGCGATCTTTCTTCATTTCCCATAGCACGCGGATCTCTTGCGGATCGGCCTGGAAGTTCGACCAGATATCGTGATGGAACGGGATCACCACTTTGGTATTCAGCGATTCCGCCATGCGTAAAATATCCGCGCTGGTCATTTTGTCCGTAATACCGCGCGGGTTTTCACCGTAAGAACCGAGCGCGACATCAATTTGATGTTCGTTGCCGTGTTTCGCGTAGTAGTTGGAATAGTGAGAATCGCCGCTGTGATAGAGATTGCCGCCCGGCGTTTTAAACAGATAGTTAACCGCGCGTACATCCATGCCGTCCGGCAGTACGCCAGCGGCTTTCTGATCGGCGGGCAGGGTGATTAATGCGGTACGGTCAAAGGCATCAAGCGCATGAATTTCAATATCTTTCACTTTCACGACATCGCCCGGTTTTACCACGATGCAGCGTTCTTTAGGCACGCCCCAGCCAACCCATAAATCCACGCAGGTCTGCGGGCCGATAAACGGAACATCATCGGCGCAATTCTGCATTACGGCAGCCGCGACATTGACGTCAATGTGATCGTTATGGTCGTGGGTCGCTAGTACGGCGTCAATTTGACGGATAGCGAAAGGATCGAGAACAAACGGCGTGGTGCGCAGGTTAGGCTGTAATTTTTTGACGCCAGCCATACGCTGCATCTGATGGCCGGTTTTCATCAACGGATTACCGTGGCTCTGTTTACCGGTACCGCACCAGAAATCGACGCATACGTTAGTGCCGCCTTCAGATTTTAGCCAGATACCGGTACAGCCCAGCCACCACATAGCGAACGTACCCGGCGCGACCTGCTCTTGCTCAATCTCTTCGTTCAGCCAGCTTCCCCACTCCGGAAACGTGCTCAGAATCCATGATTCACGCGTGATGCTTTGTACTTTACTCATCGCATTTACCTTCATGTTTGTTCAAAATGGTTCAAAACGTGATTTGTTTTGATTAATCCTGACACTATTTTATCAAGAAGGCAATGGGCTATTTTTTGACTTTTGAGTAGAGGAGAACGCAGCCAGAAGAAAATTTAATCTTTTCTGGCGTCATGGCGATGTATTCATCTTTATGATTTTACTTATTTTAATGAAGAAATGAGTTATTTATAAGTAAACCATGTATTAAGTGTGCTAATTATTTGCGCGCTACGTCACATTTAATCAAATTCAATCTTGTTGTGATTACTTTTGAAAATTACAGTGGAGGGACATTATTCTGAGCGCCTGTGACTCAGCAACCTTGTCTACCGGAGATCGTTATGGAGATCCTCTACAACATCTTTACCATTTTTTTTAATCAGGTAATGACCAATGCCCCGCTATTACTGGGTATTGTGACCTGCCTGGGCTATATCCTGCTGCGTAAAAGCGTCAGCGTGATCATCAAAGGGACGATCAAAACCATCATTGGCTTCATGCTGCTACAGGCCGGGTCCGGCATTCTGACCAGCACCTTTAAACCGGTGGTGGCGAAAATGTCTGAGGTTTACGGCATCAACGGCGCGATTTCCGATACCTATGCTTCGATGATGGCAACGATCGAACGGATGGGTGATGCGTATAGTTGGGTAGGCTACGCGGTGTTGCTCGCGCTGGCGCTGAATATTTGTTACGTCTTGTTGCGACGCATTACCGGTATTCGCACCATCATGTTGACCGGGCACATCATGTTCCAGCAGGCGGGGCTGATTGCGGTCTCTTTCTATATCTTCGGCTATTCCATGTGGACCACCATTATCTGCACGGCGATACTGGTTTCCCTGTACTGGGGTATTACCTCCAACATGATGTATAAGCCGACTCAGGAAGTGACCGATGGCTGTGGTTTCTCCATCGGTCACCAGCAGCAGTTTGCTTCCTGGATTGCCTATAAAGTCGCGCCGTTCCTGGGCAAAAAAGAGGAAAGCGTTGAAGACCTCAAACTGCCGGGCTGGCTGAACATTTTCCACGACAACATCGTCTCCACGGCGATTGTAATGACCATCTTCTTTGGTGCCATTCTGCTCTCCTTCGGTATCGACACCGTGCAGGCGATGGCGGGCAAAGTGCACTGGACGGTCTACATCCTGCAAACCGGTTTCTCCTTTGCGGTGGCGATCTTCATCATCACTCAGGGCGTGCGCATGTTTGTGGCAGAACTCTCTGAGGCCTTTAACGGTATCTCCCAGCGTCTGATTCCGGGCGCAGTACTGGCGATTGACTGTGCGGCTATTTATAGCTTCGCGCCGAACGCGGTGGTCTGGGGCTTTATGTGGGGCACCATTGGTCAGCTGATTGCGGTTGGCATCCTGGTTGCCTGCGGCTCCTCGATCCTGATTATTCCTGGCTTTATCCCGATGTTCTTCTCTAACGCCACTATCGGCGTGTTCGCTAACCACTTCGGCGGCTGGCGTGCGGCGCTGAAAATTTGTCTGGTGATGGGGATGATTGAAATCTTTGGTTGCGTCTGGGCGGTGAAACTCACCGGTATGAGTGCCTGGATGGGTATGGCGGACTGGTCGATTCTGGCACCGCCGATGATGCAGGGCTTCTTCTCCCTCGGTATCGCCTTTATGGCCGTCATCATTGTAATTGCACTGGCTTATATGTTCTTCGCTGGCCGCGCACTGCGCGCAGAAGAAGATGCAGAAAAACAACTGGCAGAACAGTCTGCTTAATAAGGAGTTTTGATTATGACCGTACGTATTCTGGCTGTGTGTGGCAACGGACAAGGCAGTTCCATGATCATGAAAATGAAAGTGGACCAGTTTTTAACCCAATCAAACATTGACCACACGGTAAACAGCTGCGCGGTTGGCGAGTACAAAAGCGAGTTGAGCGGCGCGGATATCATCATCGCTTCTACCCATATTGCAGGCGAAATCAGCGTGACCGGCAACAAATATGTGGTTGGCGTGCGCAACATGCTCTCTCCAGCTGACTTCGGCCCGAAACTGCTGGAAGTGATCAAAGAACATTTCCCGCAAGATGTGAAGTAAGGATGCAACATGAAATTACGTGATTCACTGGCGGAGAATAATTCTATCCGCCTGCAGGCTGAAGCGAATACCTGGCAGGAAGCCGTCAAGATCGGCGTCGATTTACTGGTGGCTGCCGACGTGGTGGAGCCGCGCTATTACCAGGCCATTCTCGATGGCGTTGAGCAGTTTGGCCCCTATTTTGTGATTGCCCCCGGCCTGGCGATGCCGCATGGCCGCCCGGAAGAAGGGGTCAAGAAAACCGGTTTTTCTCTGGTGACCCTGAAAAAGCCGCTGGAGTTCAACCACGAAGATAACGATCCGGTGGATATTCTGATCACCATGGCGGCAGTAGACGCCAATACCCATCAGGAAGTAGGCATCATGCAGATCGTTAATCTGTTTGAAGACGAAGCCAATTTTGACCGTTTACGCGCCTGCCGTACCGCGCAGGAAGTCCTGGATCTCATTGACCGCACCAACGCGGCAGCTTAAGAAGGAATTGAATATGTCATTACCAATGTTGCAGGTCGCGCTGGACAACCAGACTATGGATAGCGCCTATGAAACCACCCGCCTGATTGCCGAAGAAGTCGATATCATTGAAGTGGGCACCATTCTGTGCGTGGGCGAAGGCGTGCGCGCCGTTCGCGACCTGAAAGCGCTCTATCCGCACAAAATTGTGCTGGCGGACGCCAAAATTGCCGATGCCGGCAAAATCCTTTCTCGTATGTGCTTCGAAGCCAACGCAGATTGGGTGACCGTGATTTGCTGTGCGGATATCAACACTGCGAAAGGCGCGCTGGATGTGGCAAAAGAGTTTAACGGCGATGTGCAAATCGAGCTGACCGGTTACTGGACCTGGGAACAGGCGCAGCAGTGGCGCGATGCGGGCATTCAGCAAGTGGTTTACCACCGCAGCCGCGACGCGCAGGCCGCAGGCGTGGCGTGGGGTGAAGCGGATATTACTGCGATTAAGCGGCTGTCCGATATGGGCTTTAAAGTGACCGTGACCGGCGGGCTGGCGCTGGAAGACCTGCCGCTGTTCAAAGGCATTCCGATCCATGTCTTTATCGCGGGGCGCAGCATTCGCGATGCCGAATCGCCGGTAGAAGCCGCACGGCAGTTCAAACGCTCCATTGCCCAACTGTGGGGCTAAGGAGCGGCTATGCTGTCGAAACAAATTCCGCTCGGCATCTATGAAAAAGCGCTCCCTGCGGGGGAGTGCTGGCTGGAGCGCCTGCGGCTAGCGAAAACGCTGGGTTTTGACTTCGTTGAAATGTCGGTGGACGAGACCGACGCCCGACTGGCGCGGCTTGACTGGAGCCGCGAGCAGCGTCTGGCGCTGGTGAGCGCGGTTGCTGAAACCGGCGTGCGCGTGCCGTCCATGTGTCTGAGCGCGCATCGTCGTTTTCCGCTCGGTAGCGAAGATGACGCGGTACGGGCGCAGGGGCTGGAGATTATGCGTAAAGCGATTCAGTTTGCGCAGGATGTCGGGATTCGCGTCATTCAACTGGCGGGGTACGACGTTTACTATCAGCAGGCCAACGACGAAACGCGTTGCCGCTTCCGCGATGGGTTAAAAGAGAGCGTTGATATGGCCAGCCGCGCCCAGGTGACGCTGGCGATGGAGATCATGGACTACCCGCTGATGAATTCCATCAGTAAAGCGCTGGGCTATGCTCACTACCTCAATAACCCGTGGTTCCAGCTCTATCCGGATATCGGCAATCTGTCTGCCTGGGATAACGACGTACAGATGGAGCTACAGGCGGGAATCGGGCATATCGTCGCGGTACACGTCAAAGATACTAAACCCGGCGTGTTCAAAAATGTGCCGTTTGGCGAAGGCGTTGTCGATTTCGAACGCTGCTTCGAAACGCTCAAACAGAGTGGCTATTGCGGGCCCTATCTGATTGAGATGTGGAGCGAAACAGCAGAGAACCCGGCGGCAGAGGTAGCGAAAGCGCGTGACTGGGTGAAAGCGCGCATGGCCAGCGCCGGTCTGGTGGAGGCAGCCTAATGCAAAAACTCAAGCAGCAGGTATTTGACGCTAACATGGATTTGCCCCGTTATGGACTGGTGACGTTTACCTGGGGCAACGTCAGCGCTATCGATCGCGAACGCGGGCTGGTGGTAATTAAGCCAAGCGGTGTCGCCTATGAAACCATGCAGGCAGATGACATGGTGGTGGTGGATATGGATGGCAAAGTGGTGGGGGGAGGTTATCGTCCTTCTTCCGATACCGCTACCCATCTGGCGCTGTATCAACGCTATCCGTCGCTTGGCGGCGTCGTTCATACCCACTCCACCCACGCCACGGCATGGGCGCAGGCGGGGATGGCTATTCCAGCGCTCGGCACCACGCACGCGGACTATTTCTTTGGCGATATTCCTTGTACCAGAGCGTTAAGCGAAGAAGAAGTGCAGGGCGAGTACGAGCTGAACACCGGTAAGGTGATTATCGAAACGCTGGGCGAGGTGGAACCGCTGCATACGCCAGGCATTGTCGTGTATCAACACGGGCCGTTCGCCTGGGGGAAAGATGCGCACGATGCGGTACATAACGCGGTCGTCATGGAGGAAGTGGCGCGAATGGCGTGGATTGCGCGCGGTATTAACCCTGGCCTCAACCCCATCGACGATTATCTGATGAACAAGCACTTCATGCGTAAGCATGGCCCGAATGCGTATTACGGGCAGAAGTAAAACAACGCTCCGGGATCCTATCCCTCAGGGATGTAATTGGTCAGATTCCGGAGCTTCTTTCATAACACTCTATAGAATCATACTACTGTGTCTATCAACGGATTGTTTGTTAAAACTGACCCACAGCGGCGTCGGTATGGAGTAGCTGCGTTAATTGGTTTTGCAGCGGGTATTATTTCAGCATTTGTAAAATGGGGCGCGGAAGTTCCTTTACCGCCGCGAACGTTTTCCGGCGGGCGCGATGAGTTTAATCCACCGTATATTTTTTTGCGGGATTATTTAGGCATTGACCCAACACAAACGGTTTATACCTTTTCTGAGCATGTTATTAACCCTGTGATGGTAACTCACATTATCTTTTCGCTGGTGTTCGCAATAGGTTACTGCGTCGTCGCGGAAATTTTCCCGAAAGTTAAATTATGGCAGGGGATACTGGCGGGGCTGATTGTTACGGTTGTCGTGCATGGCATATTCTGCCCGGCGCTGAACTTAACGCCTCCGCTTACACAACTTCCTTTTGACGAGTACGCTTCTGAAATTCTGGGACATGTATTTTGGTTTTGGGTGATTGAATTAATGCGCCGCGATCTGCGAAACCGCATAACGCATGAGCCGGATGCCGAAGTGCCATTAACAACCCGATAAGCGAAAAAAATGCCCCCTGACCAGGGGGCAAAACTATGGCATTTTCCTGATACTAGCGATAAATCTCCGCGCTGGCATGCATGTTGCCGTTACTACCGGGCTCCCGTAACAAAATCGGGTGGTAGTAAGTTGCGCCTCGCGCATCAGTTTCTTCTTTCAGCGCCTGGCGGGCCTCGCTTTCAGTCGCGAAATTATGGTTTATGTAAATCACGCCTAAGCTCTGTATATCGTCCATATTTCTGGCCTGACGATTATCAATTTCAATGGCTGCCATTGTATTTACGCTGAGCAAAAATCCAGCCAGAAGGGGGAAAATACGGAAGAACATAGTGACCTCCTCGGCGGCGGTTGCTGACCTGGCCCTGCCTCCTTTTTTGTGAACCTCTGATGTTATTTTAATCGCTACCAGCAGGAGCGATAGCGACCATTTCTGATGCAGTTGTTCAAAAAATTACCGCATTTCCCGCTGATGCCTGATAAATCGTCAACTCGCTAGCTGTTATGGTGGTTAACAGGTCGGTATCTCATCCTTAATCTTTTACATTTCAGAACTGATCGGCAGGCACATAAATAATCGAACTATTGCCTTGAGTTTCGCCGGGCGTGTCAGTATTATAACGCGTCATTTTTCAGCCGACCTTTAACACGTTCCTTGCCTCCATGGGCCGCGGCTGACCCAGACAGGAGGCTGAATAATCCGTAAGGAGCAATTCGATGCGTCATTACGAAATCGTTTTTATGGTCCATCCTGACCAGAGCGAACAGGTTCCGGGTATGATCGAGCGTTACTCTGCCGCCATCACTGGCGCAGAAGGCAAGATCCACCGTCTGGAAGACTGGGGCCGCCGTCAGCTGGCTTACCCGATCAACAAACTGCACAAAGCGCACTACGTTCTGATGAACGTTGAAGCGCCGCAGGAAGTGATCGATGAGCTGGAAACTACCTTCCGCTTCAACGATGCCGTTATCCGCAGCATGGTTATGCGTACTAAGCACGCTGTTACCGAAGCTTCTCCGATGGTTAAAGCGAAAGACGAGCGCCGTGAGCGTCGCGATGATTTCGCTAACGAAACCGCAGATGATGCTGAAGCTGGGGATTCTGAAGAGTAATTTCTGATGACCAACCGTCTGGCGTTGTCCGGCACCGTGTGCAGGGCCCCCCTTCGAAAGGTCAGTCCATCAGGAATTCCGCATTGCCAGTTCGTGCTTGAGCATCGTTCTGTGCAAGAGGAAGCCGGCTTTCACCGGCAGGCGTGGTGCCAAATGCCCGTTATTGTTAGCGGACACGAAAACCAGGCCATTACTCACAGTATAACGGTCGGCAGCCGCATAACCGTTCAGGGGTTTATCTCTTGCCACAAGGCAAAGAACGGTCTGAGCAAAATGGTTCTGCATGCCGAGCAGATTGAATTGATAGATTCTGGAGACTAGCCATATGGCACGTTATTTCCGTCGTCGCAAGTTCTGCCGTTTCACCGCGGAAGGCGTTCAAGAGATCGACTATAAAGATATCGCTACGCTGAAAAACTACATCACCGAAAGCGGTAAGATTGTCCCAAGCCGTATCACCGGTACCCGTGCAAAATACCAGCGTCAGCTGGCTCGCGCTATCAAACGCGCTCGCTACCTGTCTCTGCTGCCGTACACTGATCGCCATCAGTAATCGGTCACGGTCCATTAATACGACTTTGAGAGGATAAGGTAATGCAAGTTATTCTGCTTGATAAAGTAGCAAACCTGGGTAGCCTGGGTGATCAGGTTAACGTTAAAGCGGGCTATGCTCGTAACTTCCTGGTACCACAGGGTAAAGCTGTTCCGGCTACCAAGAAAAACGTTGAATACTTCGAAGCACGTCGCGCTGAACTGGAAGCTAAACTGGCTGACGTTCTGGCTGCTGCAAATGCACGCGCAGAGAAAATCAACGCCCTGGAAACCGTTACTATCGCGTCTAAAGCAGGCGACGAAGGTAAACTGTTCGGTTCCATCGGTACTCGCGACATCGCTGACGCTGTGACTGCAGCTGGCGTTGACGTGGCTAAGAGCGAAGTTCGTCTGCCGAACGGCGTTCTGCGTACCACTGGCGAACACGAAGTGAACTTCCAGGTTCACAGCGAAGTATTCGCAAAAGTTATCATCAACGTGGTTGCTGAGTAATCAGGCATTCTCGTTTTTGCTAGCAACGAAACGTCGGCCCAGCGCCGACGTTTTGCTTTTTTAACCCCATCGCTTTTCGACTGGCTATCTCCCCCTCTTTTCGCGATAATCAAAAATAAAACATTATTTTAATTTCTTGGTGAAAGAATGGATACCCAACGCCAGGCCTCCCCGTTTGCCCGCAAAAACGTCGTTTATGTGTGTGCCGCATTTTGTTGCCTGCTATGGGGCAGCGCTTATCCAGCCATCAAAAGCGGTTATGACCTCTTTCAGATAGCCACCGACGATATCCCTTCTAAAATTGTTTTTGCTGGTTATCGTTTTTTGTTTGCGGGTGGGTTGCTGCTACTGTTCGCGCTGCTTCAGCGTAAACCGATTGGTCGGTTTCGTCCGCGCCAGTTTGCTCAGTTAACGTTACTGGGGCTGACTCAGACGTCGCTACAATATCTCTTTTTCTATATCGGCCTTGCGTTCACCTCCGGCGTGAAAGGCTCAATCATGAACGCGACAGGCACATTCTTCAGCGTATTGCTGGCGCACTTTATTTATCAGAACGACCGATTGAGCTACAACAAAACGCTCGGCTGTATTCTGGGCTTTGCGGGCGTCATGGTGGTGAACGTCAGCAACGGCCTGGATTTCAGCTTTAATCTGCCGGGAGAAGGCTCCGTGGTGCTGGCGGCGTTTATTCTTTCTGCGGCCACGTTGTATGGCAAACGTCTCTCGCAGACGGTCGATCCGATGGTCATGACTGGCTATCAATTGGGGATTGGCGGTCTGGTACTGGTCATTGGCGGCTACGTTTTTGGCGGTACGCTGACGATACATGGCTTCTCGTCGGTGGCGATTTTAGTCTACCTGACGTTGCTCTCGTCGGTCGCTTTTGCGCTATGGAGCATTTTACTCAAATATAATCGCGTGGGGATGATTGCGCCGTTTAACTTTCTGATCCCGGTTTCCGGCGCGGCTCTTTCGGCTATTTTCCTCGGCGAGAATATTCTGGAGTGGAAATACATGATTGCGCTGGTGCTGGTGTGTTCGGGGATCTGGTGGGTGAATAAGGTGAAGCGGTAATGCTTCACCTGAACGAATAGGGTATAGGCGGGGTAAGGCGTAGCCGGCGTTACTGTGCGCGAATAAAACTGCCGTCAGGCTGACGCGTAAACAGCACCTGTTGGCCGTTATCGCCATCTATCGTTAAACCTGTCACCACCCCGCTGGCATTCTGGCGAATTTTAATCATTTGACCATTTTTGAGATTACTCAGCGGCTTGCCAGCGCCTTCTACCTGCGCCATTGCATAAACGTCTGTTGGGGGCAGTCCGTGGTCACGGAACAGTTGCGCCAGAGTTTTACCAGGCTCTACCCGGTACGAGCGCCACTGTTGACCGATGCCGCTATCCTGCTGGAAAGGCTGCGTTTGCGGCTGGTTTTGTTCTTCCGGCTGGCCTTCCTGGATAGGTTCCGGCGCAACGGGCGCCACCTGATCCGGATCGTTTTGCGGCGCGACCAGTTGCGCCTGAAGCTGGGCCTCCGTCGGCGGCTGTGATTGCGATTGCAGATCCAATTGCGCTTCCCGCGTGACGACAGGCGAGTCGCTGGTCTCGCTGGCGGGCAGCAGGAAACCGATCACCAGCACGATAGCGGCAATGATAATGCCACGACGATGCATAGGCGGCAGCGGCTCCATGATGCGAAAATTATCCGGCGCGTGCCAGATTTTCGCCAGGGTTGGTTTTAATTCAAAGCGCCCGGGCATGGTTTACCTCCTGCTCCGCATCTCGTTCCTTAATCATAGAGTATAGATGGCTAACGTTATGATACTGGTAGTGCTATCCGCTTTCGTGACATCAATACGGATAATCTATTGTTTCTTTTTCCCTGCGATTTGTCATCCTCCCTGAGACAAAGTTTTACCAGAAGAAGCGTGGCTGTTATGCTGCCCGCTACTTTTTTGATATCCGATGAAGGAAAAATAATGGCCACCCCGACTTTTGACACTATTGAAGCGCAAGCGAGCTACGGCATTGGTTTGCAGGTAGGGCAGCAGCTCAGCGAATCCGGTCTTGAAGGGCTGTTGCCTGAAGCGCTGGTTGCAGGCATTGCTGATGCGCTGGAAGGTAAACACCCGGCGGTTCCTGTTGATGTGGTGCATCGTGCGCTGCGTGAAATTCATGAGCGTGCGGACGCGGTGCGTCGTGAGCGTTTCAAAGCGATGGCGGCCGAAGGCGTGAAATACCTGGAAGAAAACCGCGAAAAAGACGGTGTGAACAGTACTGAATCTGGTTTACAGTTCCGCGTTCTGACGCAGGGCGAAGGCGCGATTCCGGCGCGTACCGACCGCGTACGCGTGCATTACACCGGTAAGCTTATTGATGGCACCGTATTTGACAGCTCCGTCGCGCGCGGCGAACCGGCTGAATTCCCGGTAAATGGCGTGATCGCCGGCTGGATTGAAGCGCTGACTCTGATGCCAGTAGGTTCCAAATGGGAACTGACTATCCCACAGGAGCTGGCCTATGGCGAGCGTGGGGCCGGGGCATCTATTCCGCCATTCAGCACCCTGGTGTTTGAGGTGGAACTGCTGGAAATTCTCTAAGCGCTCCGGGTTTGCCGGATGACGGCGTAAACGCCTTATCCGGCAACCCTGACTTCAGCAGATGCCAATATTTTATTTTGCAAATGGCGTCGTTACGTGTATTTTTGTGAGCTAATTCGCATTATCAAAGTGATATAACACTCATTTTAAACATAAAATTAACATTGTATTTGAATCTTAGTATTCATCCCGCCGATTCTTACCTAATATCGATGAGTCCTGATAACAGGATCGTCGTATCATAGACCAAAGGCCGTAGAGCCCGCACAACACAGACAGGTACAGGAAGAAAAACATGGTAGATCAGGTAAAAGTCGCAGCCGACGAACAGGCTCCGGCTGAACAGTCGCTACGGCGCAATCTTACAAACCGTCATATACAGCTTATCGCTATTGGCGGCGCTATTGGTACCGGTCTGTTTATGGGATCGGGTAAAACGATCAGTCTCGCCGGACCGTCGATCATTTTTGTGTATATGATCATCGGTTTTATGCTTTTTTTCGTGATGCGCGCCATGGGGGAATTGCTGCTCTCGAATCTGGAATATAAATCGTTTAGCGATTTTGCTTCCGACCTGCTTGGCCCCTGGGCGGGATATTTCACCGGCTGGACGTACTGGTTTTGCTGGGTAGTGACCGGTATGGCTGACGTGGTGGCGATTACCGCCTACGCGCAGTTCTGGTTTCCCGGCCTTTCCGATTGGGTCGCCTCGCTGGCGGTAGTGATCCTGCTGCTAAGCCTCAACCTCGCCACCGTTAAAATGTTTGGTGAAATGGAATTTTGGTTTGCTATGGTCAAAATCGTCGCCATCGTGGCGTTGATTGTGGTCGGGCTGGTCATGATTGCGATGCACTTTAAATCGCCGACAGGCGTTGAAGCGTCTTTTGCGCATCTGTGGAATGACGGCGGCTGGTTCCCGAAAGGTATTAGCGGGTTCTTTGCCGGTTTCCAGATTGCGGTGTTCGCCTTCGTGGGCATTGAGCTGGTCGGTACTACCGCCGCAGAAACTAAAGATCCGGAAAAATCGCTGCCGCGCGCGATTAACTCAATACCGATCCGTATCATCATGTTCTACGTCTTTGCGCTGATTGTCATTATGTCGGTGACGCCGTGGAGTTCCGTGGTGCCGGATAAGAGCCCGTTTGTTGAGCTGTTTGTACTGGTGGGTCTGCCTGCCGCCGCTAGCGTGATCAACTTTGTTGTGCTGACCTCGGCGGCGTCTTCCGCCAACAGCGGCGTCTTCTCGACCAGCCGTATGCTGTTTGGCCTGGCGCAAGAAGGCGTGGCGCCAAAAGCGTTCGCTAAGCTATCGAAACGCGCGGTACCGGCGAAAGGCCTGACCTTCTCCTGTATCTGCCTGCTGGGCGGCGTGGTTATGCTGATGGTCAACCCGAGCGTGATTGGCGCATTCACCATGATCACTACGGTTTCGGCTATCCTGTTTATGTTTGTCTGGACCATCATTCTGTGTTCATACCTGGTGTACCGCAAAAAGCGTCCCCACTTGCATGAAAAATCCATCTATAAGATGCCGCTCGGTAAGCTGATGTGCTGGGTCTGTATGGCGTTCTTTGCGTTCGTGCTGGTATTACTGACGCTGGAAGACGATACGCGCCAGGCGCTGATCGTGACGCCGCTGTGGTTTATCGCGTTGGGTCTGGGCTGGCTGTTGATAGGTAAGAAACGGATGGCGGGAATGCGTTAATTGTTTTGCCCGGTAGCGCTGGCGCTTACCGGGCTTACAGCGTAGCGTTGATTTGTAGGCCGGATAAGGCGCGGTTTACAGCCGCCACCCGGCAAAATGCCTGGCTGGCGATTATTCCCCGGCCAGCGCGCGTGGGAACAGCACGTTATTCTCCAGGCTGATGTGCTCCATCAGATCATCAATCATCTCATTAATGCCGTTATACATCGCTTTCCAGGTGGTGCAGGCTTCTGGCGGCGGCGTTACATTTTGGGTGACGTGTTTGATGACGTCTACCAGCTCTCCCGCCTCGTCATGCTCGATTTCCATTACGCTTATCGGGCCCGTTGCCTGGCGACCCATACCCTGTTTGATCATGGGGAACAGGATCTGTTCTTCTTTCATCATATGGCTGGAAAGCTCTTCATGCAGCGCGGTGAGATATTTTGTCAGGCCGCGTGGGACGTTTGGCTTATCCGCGTGAACGCGTTCCACTTTGGTTGCCTGCAGGATAAGCTCCGGCAGTTGTTCGCGGTGTCGATCATGATAGCGCACCACGATATGGTCAATAATGTCCGCCAGCGGAACGGCGCGCCAGTCTTTTTCGATGGGCTGTTCAGCCAACTGCGCGAGTTGCGCTTCAATGATGTCAATATCGACGTCGTGACGCGCGGCGGCGCGCGCCAGCGTCTGTTTTCCGCCGCAGCAGTAATCCATATCGTACTGGCGAAACAGCGCCGATGCGCGGGGAATAGAGAGCGCCAGTTCGCCTAAAGGTTGATCGCGATAAGCCATTGCCGTTACCTCATTTGCAATAATATAAGTTGTATTTTAAATGCATCTTTAAGGCGAGGCTATAACTCTTTCGGGGTGCGTATAATTTAAGCCAGGATGAGATTAGCGTTCCGTGACCGGAACGACGGTCGCTTTTTCCGGTTTCGCTCTCACGGCAATGACCACGCCCGCCACCAGGAGCGCAATGCCGCTTAACGTCAGGAATGGCGGGATTTCCTGGCGCAGAATGAAGGTATAGAGCAGTCCCGCCAACGTCTCAAAAACAATCAGCGGCCCTAAAATAACGGTTGGCAATTTTTGGCTGGCGATATTCCAGCACAGCGCGCCCACCCAGGAACACAGCACCGCGATGGCGATCATCAGACCGATAAACAGCGCGGGATGCGGGCCAAAGGGCAGGGTAAATAGCGGTTTCTGGATACTCAGCCACAGACAGACCGCCGCGTAGCCGATTAACGAGACCGGCAGTGTAACCAGCGCCTGCGCCGTTGCCCACATCATGGGATGTTTGTCGGGATTTTCCCGCAGCCAGCGGGCGTTGCGCAGCGCATACCATGCCCAGCACGCTACGGAAATCAGCGCCAGCACAATGCCTGAACCATAGCGCCAGCCGCTAACATCGGATAATCCCTGACTAAGTTCAGCAATATTGACGCACAGCAGGCCAAAACCGATAAGCGCCAGCGCGGGCGCTAAACGCCGCCAGGATAATCTGCCGTCTCGTTGGCTATAGAGAACGTTAGCGAAAAGCGGAATGACGACCGGCAATGTCCCGATGATCATCGTCGACACCGGCGCGCCGGTTCGCTGAATAGCGCTGGCGAGGCAGGCGTAATAGATTACATTGCCCATCAGGGTCAGCGACAGGGCGGTGGACCAATCTTTGCGCGTCAACTGGCGTAACCGCGTGCGGCCTAACCAGGCAATCGGCAGGGCAATCAGCCCCAGCGCCAGATAGCGTCCCATTGACTGTAAGAGGGCCGGGTAATCCGGCACGATTAACGGGCCGACGAAAATCAATCCCCACATTAGCCCTGCCAGCAGGGCGTATAGCACGCCGCTAATCATCAGATTCTCCTCATAAACCGTTCTGTCATTATCAGAGAAGGTCTATGAGGATGCTACATAAATTAACTAAATTTTAACACTTACAGTACGGAGCGAAGGCTTTCTGTGAGCGTCGTCGTCGGGCGACCGATGAGTTTACGCAGCGTATGGCTGTCATCAAACAGGCCGCCTTTCGCCGCGCCAGCGTCAGAATTGGCTAACATATCCGCCAGTCCGTCAGGCAGGCCTGCGCCTTTCAGCGCGGCGGCAAAATCGACTTCACTCAGGTTCTGGTAGACGATTTTTTTTCCGCTCTGATGAGTAAGTTCATCCGCCAACTGGCTTAATGTCCAGGCGTCATCACCCGCCAGTTCGTAGACATTCCCGGCGTGACCCTCTTCACGGATGACGCGCGCGGCGGCGGCGGCATAGTCAGCGCGCATTGCGGAGGCGATTTTCCCTTCTCCCGCTGCGCCAATAAAGACGCCATGCTTCAGCGCGGCAGGGACGCTCGCCAGGTAGTTTTCCGTATACCAGCCGTTACGTAATAGCGTGTGAGGAATACCTGACTCAGCCAGCATTTTTTCCGTTTCAATATGTTCATCGGCGAGCGCCAGCGGCGATTTATCCGCATGTAGCAGGCTGGTATAGGCGATGAATTTCACCTTCGCGGCAATGGCGGCCTGAATGACGTTGCGGTGCTGCGCGGTGCGTTGTCCCACTTCGCTGGATGAAATGAGCAGCAGTTTATCAACGCCCTGTAAGGCGGTGGTCAGCGCGGCTTCGTTAGCGTAATCCGCCTGGCGAACGGCAATCCCGCGCTGACTGAGCGGGGCGGCTTTTTTCGGGTTACGGACGATCGCGACGAGGTGACTGGCGGGCGTCGTTTTTAGCAGGTTTTCAATAACGTGTTGGCCCAGTTGGCCTGTTGCGCCAGTGATAGCAATCATGGTGAACTCCTCAGTGTTGGTCTTGTGTTTTATTACGCTACCACCTAAACTTACTTTTAGTAAGTACGTACAAAAAGGTAAGTATCAATGCGCGCTCATACTCTTTCCCGGCAGTTGCGTGAAGGCAATCTCTTTGCTGAACAGTGCCCGTCCCGTGAGGTGTTAAAACATGTCACCAGTCGCTGGGGCGTACTGATTCTGGTCGCGTTACGCGACGGTACACACCGTTTTAGCGACCTGCGTCGCAAGATGGGAGGCGTGAGTGAAAAGATGCTGGCGCAGTCGTTACAGGCGCTTGAACAGGACGGATTTCTCAACCGGGTGTCATATCCAGTTGTTCCGCCGCATGTGGAGTACAGCCTGACGCCGCTTGGCGAGCAGGTGAGTGATAAAGTCGCCGCGCTGGCGGACTGGATAGAACTGAATTTGCCGCAGGTATTGGCGCAGCGGGACCGTTTATCAGATGGCGGCTAGCGCTTTATTCGGCCTGCCAGTCAGGCCGAATAAACGCAGCGCCATACGGGACACACGTTACTTGCTCAAATCCACCTGATAAATGGCAAAACCAATATCATCGACGGCAACCTTCTTCATCGGATACTGTCCTTTCGCTTTAATGAAGGCAGCGGCTTTATCGCCTGGCGATGTTTCAAAGCGGATATCCAGCGCCGTATTGCTGTGGATTGGCGCCAGACGCCAGTTATTATCCGCCGCCGGATGGATTTCGCCCGCGCGTTTTGACTCTGCGCCAATCCATGCCGCCAGCACGGCGCGATTTTCATCCGGAGACGCAAAGGCGATATGGCTGTCGCCCGTGCCGGCAAACTTGCCGCCGTAAGCGCGATAGTTATTCGTGGCGACCAGGAACGTAGCGTTCGGGTCGACAGGCTTACCGTTAAAGGTCAGGTTTTTAATACGTTCCGCCTGCGGATTCACCATCTGACATTCGCCATCATAGCGGGCGGGCTGTGACACATCGATTTGATAATTCACGCCGTCAATGACATCGAAATTATAGGTGCGAAAGCCATCCCAATTGATCAACGATTGCGGTTTGTTGCTATGAATATCAATCTGATTAAATTGTCCGGCAGAACATTCCAGCCACTCTTTTACCTCCTTGCCGCTGGCTTTCACCACCACCAGCGTATTCGGATAGAGATAAAGATCGGCGGCGTTACGGAAGGTCAACTGGCCTTTTTCCACCTCGACAAAGCTGGCAGGATCGTTCTTACGCCCGCCAACTTTAAACGGCGCGGCGGCGGACAGCACCGGCAGTTTCGCCAGATCCGGATCGCCCTGAATAAAGTGTTCCACATACGCTTTTTGCGCGTTATTCACCACCTGTACGGTAGGATCGTCCTGCACCAGAGCAAGATAACTGTACATATTATCGGCGGATTTACCGATGGGCTTGCTGACAAACTCGCGGGTGGCATCGTGATCGGCTTTCAGAATACCGACCAGCTTACTGTCTTCCGCCGCCAGCGACTTTTTAGCGGCGGCGTCGTAAATAGGCCGCGCTTCCGCTTTCGCCTGCGTAACCTGCCATTTGCCGTTGTCGTTGTTGAGCACCAGATCGACCACTCCCAGATGGTCGCCCCACATGCCAGGCATTACCGCAGGAATGCCGTTAAGCGTACCTTTGGCGATATCCGCGCCTTTGATGTCGGCAAAATCTTTACCGGGGAAGACGGCGTGGGCGTGACCAAACATAATCGCGTCAACGCCGGGAACTTCGCTGAGGTAATAAACCGAGTTTTCCGCCATGCTGTGGTACGGATCGGCAGAAAGGCCTGAGTGAGCAATGACTACCACGATATCTGCGCCTTTCTCGCGCATTTCGGGCACATATTTCCGGGCGGTTTCCGTAATGTCATTGACGGTAACTTTGCCGCTCAGATTCGCTTTATCCCAAATCATGATTTGCGGCGGAACAAAGCCGATATAGCCGATTTTCAGAGTTTGCGGGTGGCCGTCTTTATCAATAACGCTCGTCTCTTTAATCAGATAAGGCGTAAAGAGCGGCTTTTGGGTTTTAACGTCGATAATATTGGCGTTAACATAAGGGAATTTCGCGCCGGCCAGCGCGTTATGCAGATAGTCCAGACCATAATTAAACTCATGGTTGCCGAGGTTTCCAACCGCGTAATCCAGAGTGTTGAGCGCTTTATAGACCGGGTGAACATCACCGTCTTTGAGCCCTTTTGCCGTCATATAATCGCCCAGAGGGCTCCCCTGAATCAGGTCGCCGTTATCCACCAGCACGCTGTTTTTGACTTCATTTCGGGCGGCATGAATCAAACTTGCGGTACGTACCAATCCGAATTTTTCGGTTGCGGTATCCTTGTAATAATCGAAATCCATCATGTTGCTATGTAAATCAGTAGTTTCCATGATACGGAGATCGACGGTGGCCGCATTCACGCTGGCGGCGATCAGCGTAGCCAGAAGCGTTGCACTAAACTTAATCATCAGAGGCACCTTTTAAGAACGCAATAGAAAAGCCGGATAGTGAAAAATAGCGATGATAAACAGTGAAACCCGATATCGTTCCGACCGTCGCCAGAAGAAGGCGAAACCGCCCCATCCGGCCGATTTTTTGCGAGTGTTCACAGAAGGGTGAATCATGCCATGAAAGGTATTATCAAAACCGCAGACGGTATCACAGTTGGCGGAACCCTTAACGATCGGGTATAAGTAAAACAACGAGTTAACGCCCCCGTCATAAAGAGGTGGAGAATGTTAGAACAAGTATGCCAGCTTGCACGGAACGCGGGCGATGCCATTATGCAGGTTTATGATGGAGCCAAACCGATGGAGTACGCCCGCAAGCAGGACGATTCTCCAGTCACTGCGGCGGATATCGCCGCACATACCGTGATTCTCGAAGGGTTACGCACGCTCACGCCGGATATTCCGGTGCTTTCAGAAGAAGATCCGCCTGCCTGGGAAGTGCGCCAGCACTGGCAGCGCTACTGGCTGGTCGATCCGCTCGACGGCACCAAAGAGTTCATCAAGCGCAATGGCGAATTCACGGTCAATATCGCGCTGATTGAGCAGGGCAAACCGGTGTTGGGCGTGGTCTATGCGCCGGTGCTGAAAGTGATGTACTACGCGGCGGAAGGTAAGGCCTGGAAAGAGGAGTGCGGAGTGCGTAAGCAGATTCAGGTCCGGGATGCCCGCCCGCCGCTGGTGGTGATTAGCCGTTCGCATACGGATGATGAACTCACCGAATATCTCCAACAGCTTGGCGAACATCAGACAACTTCTATTGGTTCCTCGCTGAAATTCTGTCTTGTGGCGGAAGGCCAGGCGCAGCTTTACCCCAGATTTGGGCCGACCAGCGTCTGGGACACTGCCGCAGGTCATGCCATTGCCGTTGCAGCCGGGGCGCACGTTCACGACTGGCAGGGAAAAACGCTGGACTATACCCCTCGTGAATCGTTCCTTAACCCCGGCTTCCGGGTGACTATTTACTGAGGAGCTTATGCAGCAGGTCGACCACCTGCTGTACCTCTTGCTGGGTTAACGCGCCATCTTTCACCCATTGAACCCGACCGTCTTTGTCAAGCACAATGACGGCGGACCCCTCTTCTTTTAATTGCCAGGCGTTACGCGCCACGCCATTGCTGTCGACAATAAATTGCGACCACGGATAGAGCTTTTTATTACTTTCTATACTGCTACGCACGAACATACCGGAGCCTGGGATCGCATCATCAGTGTTCACAATTGTGGTCGTCTGGTATCTGTCATGCGGGAGCTTGGCTGATTTAATCGCTTCAATCAGCGTGGCGTTTTTTTCCTTCGCTGACGTTCGACCCGCAATGTGCAGCAGGACGCGCACTTTTCCCGCCAGCTGCGCGCTATTCCAGTTTTTATAACTAAACTCATCTTTATTCAACGTCAGTTCGCCACGATCGGCAATGCCTACCGGCGGCACCCGTTGGTTAACTTCAAGGTTATGCGCACAAGCCATTATGGGGAGTAGCAGACACGACATCGCCAGAATTTTACGTAGGGTCATGGTCATTCCTTCTTTATTTTTTTGCAGGTGATCCGACCACTTTGGGCCGATAGTTAATCATATGTGCGATTGATGCTTTTTCCCGCAAAGGGGATGCCAGTTTGCGGGCGGGCGCACACTTCCTGTGAAAAATGAAGGCATATACTGAGAAAAATGAGCTGATGTTTAGATAATTCTGAATAACTGTAATCAAAAGGTAAATATACTTATGCACACTGGAAACGACGTAGATATGGTCTATAGTCATATGGCATTAAAATTTGCGCCTTAAAACTGTTGGGCCGATTGTGGCACCGCAAGGGCGTAATACTCTGCAGGAGACAACAATGAAAATTTTCCAACGCTACAACCCGCTACAGGTGGCGAAGTACGTGAAGATCCTGTTCCGTGGACGGTTATATATCAAGGATGTTGGCGCTTTTGAGTTCGATAAGGGTAAGATTCTTATCCCAAAAGTGAGAGACAAGCAGCACTTGTCTGTGATGTCTGAAGTTAACCGTCAGGTTATGCGTCTGCAAACTGAGATGGCGTAACCAAAAGTGCTATGCAGTAGGTTAAAAAAGTAAAAAAAACGGCTCCTGAATCAGGAGCCGTTGATGTTTCTGGCAAACGGATTTCAGGCCGCGCTGTCTTCTTTACCTTGCGCATCGGGCAGTTTCGGTGCCGGTACGTTGCTTTTATTGTCGAGACGCGTCACCAGCAACTGATCGATACGGTAGTTGTCGATATCCACCACTTCAAATTTGTAGCCGGAAAACTTCACCGAATCAGTACGTTTTGGAATCTTGCGCAGCATAAACATCATAAAGCCGCCAATGGTTTCATAGTTGCCGGATTGCGGAAACTCATCGATATCCAGCACGCGCATGACGTCGTCAATCGGCGTGCCGCCGTCAACCAGCCAGGAATTTTCATCGCGTGCCACAATTTGCTCTTCCAGTCCCTGGCCGACCAGGTCACCCATTAGCGTGGTCATCACATCGTTCAGCGTAATGATACCGACGACCAGTGCGTATTCATTCATAATGACCGCGAAATCCTCGCCCGCCGTTTTGAAACTTTCCAGCGCCTCAGAAAGGGTCAGCGTATCCGGCACAATCAAGGTATTGCGAATTTGCACGCCGCCATTCAGCGCCATACTTTGGTTCGCCAGCACGCGGTTCAGCAGATCTTTGGAGTCTACATAGCCGATGATGTGGTCGATATCTTCATTACACACCAAAAATTTTGAGTGCGGATGTTCGGCGACCTTTTTCTTCAGGCTTTGCTCGTCTTCGTGCAGATCAAACCAGATGATACTTTCGCGCGGCGTCATGGAAGACGGTACGGTGCGGGATTCAAGTTCAAACACATTTTCAATCAGTTCGTGCTCTTGCTTGCGCAAGACGCCCGCCAGCGCGCCGGCTTCCACCACTGCGTAAATATCATCAGAAGTAATGTCGTCTTTCCGCACCATTGGAATTTTGAACAGGCGGAAGATGTTGTTTGCCATGCCGTTAAACAGCCACACCAGCGGGCGAAAAACGAACAGGCAGAAGCGCATCGGGTTGATGATACGCAAAGCCACAGCTTCTGGCGCAATCATACCGATGCGTTTCGGGGTTAAATCCGCGAACAGGATAAACAGCCCCGTCACCAGCGAGAAAGAGAGAATAAAGCTCAGCTGCTCGGAGAGTTCTGGCGACATATAGTGCGAGAAAAGGGCGGAAAAGGCGGGCGAAAATGCCGCATCGCCGACGATACCGCCAAGAATAGCGACGGCGTTCAGGCCAATTTGCACAACGGTGAAAAACATGCCGGGATTTTCCTGCATTTTCAATACGCGTTGTGCGTTGATACTGCCTTCATCAGCTAATAACTTAAGTTTAATCTTACGTGATGCGGCAAGCGAGATCTCGGAGATGGAGAAGAACGCACTTACAGCGATCAGGCAGAATATAATGAATATACTGTTTAACATATCTTATCCGGCGAAACGCCAGATCCTCGGAAGGGAAGTTTATAAATCCGTGTGGTAACGTTTAATGAAAACCGGCTCGTAGCAGTGAGCCGATAAGTTCAGGGCTAGTATAGCGTAAGCTACTGTAAAGTCGCCAGAGGGTTCATTTTCAACTCCGACAAGTTCCCCCTACGCCAGCGTCGTCACGCGTCAGGCGGCAGGCAAACGCCGATCCCGCCAATCCCACAGTAACCGTATGGATTTTTGTGCAGATACTGTTGGTGTTCATCTTCGGCGTAGTAAAACGGCGTCGCATGGGTGATTTCCGTGGTAATAGGGCGATGGTTTCCGGCGGCGGCCATTGCCGACTGAAAGCGCTCGCGACTGGCGTGAGCAGCGGCACTCTGTTCCGGCGTTAAGGGATAAATCGCAGAACGGTATTGCGTACCGTGATCGTTACCCTGTTGCATCCCCTGCGTTGGATCGTGATTTTCCCAGAAAATCTGTAAAAGCTGCTCATAACGGATAACGGCAGGATCGTACACTATCCGTACCGCTTCGGCATGACCGGTCTGCCCGGAGCAGACTTCCCGGTAGGTTGGATTAGGCGTGTAACCGCCCGCATACCCTGCCGCGGTGCTATATACGCCGGGCAATTGCCAGAATAAACGTTCTACGCCCCAGAAACAGCCCATAGCGAAGTAGGCGATCTCCATCCCGGCAGGGACATTGGTCATAGAGTGTTCATTTACCGCATGCAGAGTGGCGATCGGCATCGGGGTGTTGCGTCCTGGTAACGCATCTGCTTGAGTAACCAGATGTTTTTTATCAAATAAACTCATGAGCTATTCTCCCGAAAGCGTTAATTGGCGTTAAGGTTGTAACGAGACGCATCTTTGCACACAATAACAACATTAATGTATCTGGATTTAACCATAAGAAATATTTGGGCAGTCGTCTGCTTTTCAATCGCAATTGTTGATTTTATGTTAAGCCGCGGAGCGGTAGTGTGATTTTTTCCAGGGGTGGGAATAGGGGATATTCAGGAGAAAATGTGCCACATATCCGTCAGTTATGTTGGGTTAGCTTACTGTGCCTGAGCAGTTCTGCGGTAGCCGCAAATGTTCGTCTGAAAGTCGAAGGGCTATCCGGAGAACTGGAAAAAAACGTTCGCGCACAGCTCTCTACGATTCAGAGCGATGAGGTGACGCCGGATCGGCGCTTTCGCGCCCGAGTTGATGATGCGATTCGCGAAGGGCTTAAAGCGTTAGGCTATTACGAACCCACTATCAAATTCGACTTGCTTCCACCGCCTGCGAAAGGACGGCAGGTATTAATCGCCAGGGTTACGCCCGGCCAGCCGGTGTTGATTGGCGGTACAGAAGTCATTTTACGCGGCGGCGCGCGCACGGACAAAGATTATCTGGCCTTACTGAAAACGCGTCCGGCAATCGGCACGGTGCTGAACCAGGGAGACTATGACAATTTTAAGAAGTCGTTAACCAGCGTGTCGCTACGTAAAGGCTATTTCGACAGCGAATTCGTTAAAAGTCAGTTGGGAATTGCTCTGGGCCGTCATCAGGCGTTTTGGGATATTGATTATGATAGCGGTGAGCGCTATCGCTTCGGACCTGTCACCTTCGAAGGTTCGCAGATTCGTGATGAATATTTACAAAATCTGTTGCCGTTTAAAGAGGGCGATGAGTACGAGTCGAAAGATTTGGCGGAACTAAACCGCCGACTTTCCGCTACCGGATGGTTTAATTCTGTCGTGGTGGCGCCGGAATTTGAGAAATCGCGTAAAACAAAAATTCTGCCGTTAAAAGGCGTGGTATCGCCGCGAACCGAAAACACGATTGAAACTGGGGTGGGGTACTCCACCGACGTCGGGCCGCGCGTGAAAGCGTCGTGGAAAAAACCGTGGATGAACTCCTACGGTCATAGCCTGACCACCAGCACCAGTATTTCTGCGCCGGAACAGGTGCTGGATTTTAGTTATAAAATGCCGCTGCTGAAAAACCCGCTGGAGCAATACTATCTGGTACAGGGCGGTTTTAAACGTACCGATTTGAATGATACGGAGCAGGACTCGACCACGCTTGCCGTGTCGCGTTACTGGGACCTTTCCAGCGGTTGGCAGCGGGCGATTAACCTGCGCTGGAGTTTCGACCACTTTACCCAGGGGAACGTCACCAATACCACCATGCTGTTCTACCCGGGCGTGATGATCAGCCGAACCCGCTCGCGAGGGGGACTGATGCCAACCTGGGGCGATTCGCAGCGCTACTCGGTAGACTATTCGAATACGGCCTGGGGCTCCGATGTGGATTTCTCCGTGCTGCAGGCGCAAAACGTCTGGATTCGGACTTTGTACGATCGCCACCGTTTTGTGATGCGCGCCAATTTGGGCTGGATAGAAACCGGTGATTTCGACAAAGTTCCGCCGGATTTACGTTTCTTCGCCGGGGGCGACCGCAGTATTCGCGGCTATAAATACAAATCTATTTCGCCTAAAGATAGCGACGGCAATCTTAAAGGCGCCTCAAAACTGGCAACCGGATCGCTGGAGTACC
This sequence comes from Salmonella sp. NW38, assembly GCF_051807745.1. Lineage (NCBI taxonomy): Bacteria > Pseudomonadati > Pseudomonadota > Gammaproteobacteria > Enterobacterales > Enterobacteriaceae > Salmonella > Salmonella sp. NW38. The sequence goes on from NZ_JAMMTO010000002.1 coordinate 50,354, forward strand.
AGTATAACGTCACCGGCAAATGGTGGGGGGCAGTGTTTGTCGATAGCGGCGAGGCGGTGAGTGATATTCGCCGTAGCGATTTCAAAACCGGGACCGGGGTCGGCGTGCGCTGGGCGTCGCCGGTTGGGCCTGTCAAACTCGATTTTGCCGTACCGGTCGGCGACAAAGACGAACACGGTTTACAGTTTTATATCGGTCTGGGGCCTGAATTATGAGTTTATGGAAGAAAATAAGCCTCGGCGTGTTGATTTTCATTGTGGTGTTACTGGCGAGCGTTGCGTTTCTGGTCGGGACGACGACGGGGCTGCATCTGGTATTCAGTGCGGCGAACCGCTGGGTGCCGGGGCTGGAGATTGGGCAGGTCACCGGCGGCTGGCGGGACTTATCGTTAAAAAATATCCGCTATGAGCAGCCGGGCGTTGCGGTGAATGCGGGCGAAATTCATCTGGCCGTCGGGCTTGATTGCCTGTGGCGCAGTAGCCTGTGCGTCAATGATCTGGCGCTAAAAGACATTAATGTCGCTATCAACAGCAAAAAAATGCCACCCTCCGAACCGGCGCAAGAAGAGGAAGAAAGCGGACCGCTGAACCTCTCCACCCCCTGGCCCATCACGCTGTCGCGCGTGGCGTTGAATAACATCAATATCAAGATTGATGACACTACCGTTTCGGTGCTGGATTTTACCTCCGGGCTGGCATGGCAGGAGAAAAACCTGACCCTGAAACCGACGCGGCTTCAGGGACTGCTGATCGCTCTGCCGAAGGTCGCTGATGTGGCGCAGGAAGAGGTGGTTGAACCCAAAATCGAGAAACCTCAACCGGATGAAAAGCCGCTTGGCGAAACGCTAAAAGATCTGTTTGCAAAACCGGTAATGCCGGAGATGACCGATGTTCACCTGCCGCTCAATCTGAATATCGAGTCATTTCGCGGCGAGCAGCTACGCATCACCGGCGATACCGATCTGACGGTGCGCACGATGCTGCTTAAAGTCAGCAGTATCGACGGTAATATGAAGCTGGATACTCTGGATATCGACGCCAACCAGGGCACGGTGAAAGCCTCCGGTACGGCGCAGCTCGCCAATAACTGGCCGGTTGATATTACGCTCAACAGTACGCTGAATATCGATCCGCTAAAGGGTGAAAAGATAAAACTCAAGGTCGGCGGCGCGCTACGCGAACAACTGGAGGTCGGGGTGAACCTTTCCGGGCCGATGGATGTCGCGCTTCGCGCCCAGACGCGGCTGGCGGAGGCCGGTTTACCGCTCAATCTTGAAGTCGTCAGCCAACGCATTGCCTGGCCATTGACGGGTGATACCCAGTTTCAGGCTGACGATCTGAAGCTCAAACTGAGCGGTAAGATGACCGACTATACGTTGTCGATGCGAACCGCCGTGAAAGGACAAGATATTCCGCCGGCGACCATCACGCTGGATGCCAAAGGGAATGAGCGGCAGATTAATCTCGATAAACTCACCGTCGCCGCTCTGGAGGGAAAAACCGAACTGAAAGCGCTGGTGGACTGGCAGCAGGCGATTAGCTGGCGTGGCGAACTGACGCTGAATGGCATCAATACCGCTAAAGAGATCCCGGACTGGCCCGCGAAGCTTAACGGCGTCATGAAAACCAAAGGCAGCCTCTACGGCGGCACCTGGCAGATGGATGTCCCGGAGCTCAAGCTGACCGGCAATGTGAAGCAGAACAGCGTTAACGTCAACGGGACGCTAAAGGGCAACAGCTACATGCAGTGGACGATCCCGGGGCTGCACCTTGCGCTGGGCCCAAACAGCGCCGATATAAAAGGCGAGCTTGGCGTTAAGGAGCTGAATCTTGACGCCGCCATCGATGCGCCAGGGCTGGATAATGCGCTGCCAGGGCTGGGCGGCATGGCAAAAGGAATCGTTAAAGTCCGCGGTACGGTAGAAGCGCCGCAGCTGTTGGCGGATATCACCGCCCGCGGCTTGCGCTGGCAGGAGCTGTCTGTCGCCCAGGCGCGCATTGAGGGCGATATTAAATCCACCGATCAGATAGCGGGCCATCTCAACGTTCGCGTAGAGCGGATTTCGCAGCCCGACGTTAACATCAATCTGGTGACGCTTGACGCCAAAGGCAGCGAGAAGCAGCATCAGCTACAGCTCCGTGTTCAGGGAGAGCCGGTATCCGGTCAACTCTCCCTGACAGGCAGTTTTGATCGCGAGGCGGCGCGCTGGAAAGGGACGTTAAGCGACACCCGTTTCCAGACGCCAGTGGGGCCATGGTCGTTGACCCGCGCGATTGCGCTGGACTACCGTAATAAAGAACAGAAAATCAGTATCGGGCCGCATTGTTGGCTGAACCCGAACGCCGAGCTGTGCATCCCGCAAACCATTGATGCGGGCGCCGCAGGACGGGCGGTGGTCAATCTCAACCGCTTTGATCTGGCGATGCTGAAGCCATTTATGCCTGATACCACGCAGGCCAGCGGGGTCTTTAGCGGGAAAGCGGACGTGTCGTGGGACACCACTCAGGAGGGATTGCCGCAGGGGAAGGTCACGCTTTCCGGTCGTAATGTGAAGGTCACGCAGACCGTCAATGACGCGCCGTTACCGGTCGCGTTTGAGACGCTGAACCTCAGCGCCGATCTGCACAATAATCGCGCCGAGTTGGGATGGCTGATTCGCCTGACGAACAATGGTCAATTTGATGGCCAGGTGCAGGTAACCGATCCTCAGGGGCGGCGCAATCTCGGCGGTAACGTCAACATGCGCAATCTCAATCTGGCGATGGTCAATCCTGTCTTTTCGCGCGGCGAAAAAGCGGCGGGAATGTTAAACGCCAGGCTACGTCTGGGCGGCGATGTGCAAAGCCCGCAGTTGTTTGGTCAGTTGCAGCTTAGCGCGCTGGATATTGACGGTAATTTTATGCCGTTTGAGATGCAGCCGAGCCAGCTCACCATGAACTTTAGCGGTACGCGTTCGACGCTCGCCGGTATCGTGCGAACACAACAAGGGCAAATTAACCTGAACGGTAACGCCGACTGGAGCCAGATTGACAACTGGCGCGCGCGGGTGACGGCGAAAGGCAGCCGGGTGCGGATTACCGTTCCGCCGATGGTGCGCCTGGATGTCTCGCCGGATGTGGTCTTTGACGCGACGCCTTCGCTGTTCACGTTGGATGGGCGTGTGGACGTTCCGTGGGCGCGAATTGTGGTGCACGACCTGCCGGAGAGCGCGGTTGGCGTCTCCAGCGATGTGGTTATGCTCAATAATGACCTGCAACCAGAAACGCCGCAGACAGCGTCTATTCCCATCAACAGTAATCTGACGGTCCACGTCGGCAACAACGTGCGCATCGACGCCTTCGGGCTTAAAGCGCGTTTGACCGGCGATTTGAAAGTCGCGCAGGATAAGCAGGGACTGGGGCTGAATGGTCAAATCAATATTCCTGACGGCCGATTCCGCGCCTACGGCCAGGACCTGCTTGTCCGTAAAGGCGAGCTGCTGTTCTCCGGCCCGCCGGATCAGCCGCTGCTCAATATCGAAGCGATCCGTAACCCTGACGCCACCGAAGACGATGTCATTGCGGGCGTGCGTGTCACAGGCACTGCTGATGAACCCAAAGCGGAAATCTTCTCCGATCCGGCGATGCCGCAGGCTGAAGCGCTTTCTTATCTGCTGCGTGGGCAGGGGTTGGACAGCAATCAGAGTGATAGCGCAGCAATGACCTCCATGCTTATTGGTCTGGGGGTTGCGCAAAGTGGTCAGGTTGTGGGTAAAATCGGAGAGACATTCGGTGTAAGTAATCTGGCGCTGGACACGCAAGGGGTGGGCGATTCGTCTCAGGTCGTGGTCAGCGGCTATGTACTGCCGGGTCTACAGGTGAAGTATGGTGTAGGGATATTTGACTCTCTGGCGACGCTCACGTTACGTTATCGCCTGATGCCTAAGCTATATCTGGAAGCAGTGTCTGGCGTAGATCAGGCACTTGATTTGCTCTATCAGTTTGAGTTTTAGCAATGCGAATATTTGTCTATGGCAGTTTACGACAGAAACAAGGCAACAGTCACTGGATGACCAATGCCCAATTGCTTGGCGATTACCGTATCGATAACTACCAGTTGTATAGTCTGGGCCACTATCCAGGCGCAGTTCCGGGAAACGGAGCGGTATACGGTGAAGTTTATCGAATTGATAACGCCACGCTGGCCGAACTTGATGCTTTGCGCACCAGGGGCGGTGAATACGCACGCCAGTTAATCCAGACGCCTTACGGCAGCGCATGGATGTATGTATATCAACGTCCTGTTGATGGGTTAACTCTGATTGAAAGCGGTGACTGGTTAGACAGAAACCAGCCCTGAACTGAACACGCCACCCTCGGGTGGCGTTGTTTTTTACATTCTGGCTGATGGCGCTAGCGCCGGGCATGGTGAGCTCTTATTCTGCCGTAGATCAATAATGACGCGCCGCCCAGGATAACAATGCATCCGAGAACCATAAATCCCTGCATGTAGCTGCCGGTTGTCCGGTAAAAATAGCCGACCATTAGGCCTGCCAGCGTACCGCCGCCGCCGGCGCCGATGCCATTAATAATACCGGAGGCTGGGCCAATCGCATGGGGTTTAACGTTCGACTGGATAATCGACCAGATATTGGGGGTAAAGCTGGCGGCATAATAACCCATCGCCAGGGTAATGAGCGTGATTTTAAATCCCGGCGCATCGACAAATGGCAAGAGAAATAACATTACGCCGGGGATTAGTAGGCCCAGTGAAGCAATAAGTACACGCTTTTGTGTCTTATCACTGATCCATGAGATAGGGATTGCCAGTATAACCGCAGTCAGATAAGGCAGAGAACTGACCAATGCTTTACTGAATCCGGTATAGCCGAGAGAATTGACAACCATGGGGATCCATAACGTAATTCCCCAGAACAACATCCCTTGAGTGATGTAGGTAAAAATAAGGAGTAGGAAAGGGGTTCCGCCCAGCGATTCCAGGGTAAGTTTAGTTTTCTCTGTTGGCGCCGGCGCACGATAATAAGGCGCTTCTTCCTGTTTTTTCAGCATTGTTATATAAAGTGGAACCACAACAAAAATGCCGATCACACCAGTGATAATAAAAACATTTCGCCAACCGAAGGCAGCATCCAGCGGGGACAAAATCATAAATCCCAGGCCTAATGCCAGGAACTGTCCATAATACTGGATAATGCTGTTCGCCTGCGTCCGTTCTTTGTCTGAAAACCAGTCGCTGGCGAAGCGGGACTGCTGCGGCCAATAAATGCCTTCGGTAATGCCAAGCACCAACCGGCAAATCAAAATAACGTACACTGACGAGGTAAATCCGACAAAAACGGTCGCAATCGACCAGATTAGCACCATCAGAATGACTATTTTTTTCGGATCGTATCGCTGGGTAAATACGCCGCCAAAAATATTTGAAAAGGCATAGCCAATAAGAAATATGGTTAATACAATGCTGGCCGTTGCGCCATCAATATTCAGGTCGTGTGTAATCGTAGGTAACGTAACGGAAAGATTAGAACGGTCAAGATAAGCAACAAAAAGGCCGAACATTAATGTCGCGCCGATCCGTAGCCATTTTTGCATTGAGGTCATTTTTCAACTCCGTTTGGCCGCGCGCCAAAATCAATTTGACGAAATAATATCTCACCGGATTTTATGGTCATTTGTGGTACCAGCACATGCGTCCCCGTGAGCGTTTCACCATGAATATCGGCAAATTCAACATGCCTGTTTTTTAATTTAAAGATGGCGATATCGGCAAATGCCCCAGGGGCCAGCGTACCAATTTCTGCTGCCATACCCATTAAAACTGCTGGGGTATGGGTACAGGCGTTAATGACATCGGTAAGCGCGACGCCGAGTGCTAAATATTTCGATAAAATCCATGGTAAGGCGTAAACAGGCCAGGCGAGTTTAGTGATGGTTGAGAGATCGCTACTGATGATATCCGGAAGAAAGCCATTGGCGATGGCCCGGCGTGCCGTGTTCATTGAAAAATGGCTGCGACCATTGGCGGCATCAAATATAACGCCTCTTTCCCTTGCCTGACGGACTTCGGCTAAGACAGCGCCTTCATCAGTAAGAATGGTGCTACCTTTGCCGTGAAACGCATGAGCGATAATATCGCCGTGGCGTAGCAAGGAGACAAGTTCTTTCATGGGAACGACGGGATGAGTCGAGTGTATTGCCACGGGGCACCTTAAATCGTTGGCAATACGAAGGGATTCAGTCAGCGGTTTTAAGCCATATTCAGCAATGTCCTCAGTCTGAACCTTGAGTTTTAATCCCTGAAGAACATTGCGATACTGGCGAAACAGCGCGTGGATCTTATTTTCATCAATATTGTCAGGATCATAATTTTCTTGTGACCAGGTTTGGCCCGGCGGCGACACGGTCAGAAACGCTTTGATTCGAACTTTACTGGCGCAAATCACCGTTCGGTAGAAGGCATCAAAGTTTGCCGTACCGGCAGAACCTGCATCCACGACGGTGGTGACGCCATTCGGCGGCATGTACATATCAGGCCTGACGCCGCCTTCCGTCGCGTCATAAAAAACATGCGCGTGATAATCGATAAGACCGGGAGTGACGATCATGCCGTCGGCATGAATAATCCGGGTCTCCGAAGTTACAGGATATTTATCGGCATCAACGATAATATCGTTAACGATGCGTAAATTGTTAATCTCATTAATATTACGAGCGGGATCGATGATATGTCCACCGGTAATTAATATATCATTTTTCATCATAATCTCTTAAAATAGTAAATAATTATGGCAGCCCTTAAAAATATATTAAAAAGTGTGTTTTGAGCGGATGTTATGTTGGATTAAAAATACAATTATTGGTAGGGAGAGCTTAGGATACCTTATTAAAAAGGTAATCGGGCTTATGCACTAAATAAGAATTTAGCGCTTGCTAATATTTAGGGCGTAAGTCCAGGGGAGTCTGGGGGCATTCACAAAATAATTATTATCTTAAGCTTTTTAGAGAAACCGTGAGCGTATTCAACCCTTTTTAATAAAAAATAAGGTAAAGTCTTATTCATTCCGTGAATGTTAAACTAATAATGATAAAAATTGTGTTCTATTCATTAGCCAATAAAAAGGCCCTCATTACTATGAGAGCCTTTATCTTGACGATTATGTAAAAGCGAACTTATTTCTTCGCTGCGCGCTCGAAGGAGGCAACGATTTCCGCTTTAGCCGCTTCGGCGTTGTCCCAACCGTCAACTTTCACCCATTTGCCTTTTTCGAGATCTTTATAATGCTCGAAGAAATGAGTGATCTGCGCTTTCAGCAGTTCCGGCAGATCGTTCACATCTTTAATGTGATCGTACTCTTTGCTCAGTTTGGTGTGCGGTACGGCAACCAGTTTCGCATCTTCACCGGATTCGTCGGTCATTTTCAGTACGCCAACCGGACGGCAACGGATGACGGCGCCTGGCTGCAGCGGGTACGGCGTCGGGACCAGAACGTCTACCGGGTCGCCGTCCAGAGACAGGGTATGGTTGATGTAACCGTAGTTGCACGGATAGAACATCGCGGTGGACATGAAGCGGTCAACGAACAGCGCGCCGCTCTCTTTGTCAACTTCGTATTTGATCGGATCTGCGTTAGCCGGGATCTCGATAACGACGTAGATATCTTCCGGCAGTTCTTTACCCGCCGGGACGTTGAGTAAGCTCATGTCTGTTTCCTTTGAATTTATGACAAACAAGTGGCGAGTATTATAGCCAACTCACGCCGAAAGTCTTCGCTTGTTTTCGTTTCCGCCTCATCTGGCGCGTCGTTGCGGAGCATGAATGACAAAGGTTAAGAACCGAAAAAATCACGGGCCTGATAAGGCAACGCCGCCATCGGACATGTTATTGCCCAATGGCGGCTTCATGCGTTATTCCGCATGGTGGTAAAGATTACGCGTCCGGGTATTCGCGGATAAAGCGTTCCACATCGTCAACCATATGGCGGTTGCCGACGAAGAACGAGCGGCGCTGGTGAAGGCTTTCCGGAATGATATCCAGAATACGTTCTTTACCATCGCTTGCTTTGCCGCCGGCCTGTTCCGCGAGGAACGCCATCGGGTTGCACTCATACAGCAGACGCAGTTTCCCCTGCGGATGGCTGGCGGTGCTGGGGTAGAGATAGATGCCGCCTTTCAGCAGGTTGCGGTGGAAATCGGCCACCAGAGAGCCAATGTAACGTGAGGTATAAGGGCGACTTGTTGAACTATCCTCTTCCTGGCAGAATTTGATGTACTTCTTCACGCCATTCGGGAATTTAATGTAGTTGCCTTCGTTAATGGAGTAGGTTTTACCCTTTTCCGGGAAACGCATACGTTCCTGGCACAGACAGAACACGCCCAACGACGGATCGTAGGTGAAAGCGTGGACGCCGCAGCCGGTGGTGTAAACCAGCATGGTGGACGAGCCATACACGACATATCCCGCAGCGACCTGTTTGTTGCCGGGTTGCAGGAAATCTTCTTCGGTGACCGGCGTGCCGACGGGCGTCACGCGGCGATAAATCGAGAAAATCGTACCGACAGAGACGTTAACGTCGATGTTAGAAGAGCCATCCAGAGGGTCCATCAGCACCACATATTTCGCGTGTTCGCAGCCTTCAAAGACGACAATTTCGTCCTCTTCTTCCGATGCGATGCCCGCTACAATATCGCGCGCTTTTAGTGCAGCTTTCAGTTTCTCGTTCGCGAACAGATCGAGTTTCTGCTGAACCTCGCCCTGTACGTTCTCAGCACCGCTGGCACCCAGGATATCGACCAGACCGGCCTTATTGATATCGCGGTGGATGATCTTGGCGCCCAATTTTATTGCCGACAGCAAAGCAGTGAGCTCACCGGTAGCCTGAGAGAACTCGTGCTGCTTTTCGACAATAAATTCACCTAACGTTTTCATAACACTTTCCCTGCAATTGATTGGAGTAAAGCGACCGTAACAATCTTAACAAACATTTCAGATGATGCGCTCAGGTGAATCGCGCCAGCAAAGTACAGATTTACCTGAAATGCGTTTCTCACTTGCCAGACATGTGCGTAAAATGGCTCGCAGATAAAAAAAGGATAGTGACGTATGCGCATTCATATTTTGGGAATTTGTGGCACTTTCATGGGGGGGCTGGCGATGCTGGCTCGCTCGCTTGGTCATGAAGTAACGGGTTCGGATGCCAATGTGTATCCGCCGATGAGTACCTTACTTGAGAAGCAAGGCATTGATCTGATCCAGGGTTATGACGCCAGCCAGCTCGATCCGCAGCCGGATCTGGTGATTATCGGCAATGCGATGACGCGCGGGAATCCGTGCGTGGAAGCGGTGCTGGAAAAAAACATTCCCTTTATGTCTGGTCCACAGTGGCTGCATGACTTTGTGTTGCGCGACCGCTGGGTACTGGCGGTCGCCGGTACCCACGGTAAAACCACGACCGCAGGCATGGCGACCTGGATACTGGAAGCGTGCGGGTACAAACCGGGCTTCGTGATCGGCGGCGTACCGGGCAACTTTGAGGTTTCCGCGCGCCTGGGCGAGAGCCCGTTCTTTGTTATCGAAGCGGATGAGTACGACTGCGCGTTCTTTGATAAACGTTCTAAATTTGTGCATTACTGCCCGCGGACGCTGATCCTCAACAACCTTGAGTTTGATCATGCCGACATCTTCGACGATCTGAAAGCGATCCAGAAGCAGTTCCACCATCTGGTGCGCATCGTGCCGGGGCAGGGGCGCATCATCTGGCCGGAAAACGACATCAACCTGAAACAGACCATGGCTCTGGGCTGCTGGAGCGAGCAGGAGCTGGTGGGCGAGCAGGGACACTGGCAGGCGAAGAAGCTGACTACGGATGCTTCCGAGTGGGAAGTGTGGCTGGACGGCGAAAAAGTCGGCGATGTGAAATGGGGCCTGGTCGGCGAGCACAATATGCATAATGGGCTGATGGCGATTGCCGCCGCGCGCCACGTGGGCGTCGCGCCTGCAGAAGCGGCCAGCGCGCTGGGGTCATTTATTAACGCCCGCCGCCGTCTGGAACTGCGCGGCGAAGCGAACGGCGTGACGGTGTATGACGATTTTGCTCATCACCCGACGGCAATTCTGGCCACGCTGGCGGCGCTGCGCGGTAAAGTGGGCGGCACCGCGCGCATTATCGCAGTGCTGGAGCCGCGTTCTAACACGATGAAGATGGGGTTATGCAAGGATGACCTGGCACCGTCGTTAGGGCGTGCGGATGAAGTGTTCCTGCTGCAGCCTCCGCATATTCCGTGGCAAGTGGCGGAAGTCGCCGAAGCCTGCGTACAGCCTGCTCACTGGAGTGGCGATGTCGATACGCTGGCGGAAATGGTGGTGAAAACCGCACAGCCTGGCGATCACATCCTGGTGATGAGCAACGGCGGTTTCGGCGGCATCCATCAGAAATTGCTGGATGGGCTGGCGAAAAAAGCACTGGTTGTGGAGTAAAAAATGCCCGGTGGCGCTGTGCTTACCGGGCCTACAATACGTACATTCCCGTAGGCCGGATAAGGCGCCAGCGCCGCCATCCGGCAGACGCTACCAACGTGTAAAATTACCCTTCGTTTTCCGCCAGCTCGCGCAGATACTGGAAAATCTGACGCGCTGATTTCGGCGGTTTGTTGCCTTCTTTCTCTTTCTTCGCATTGCGGATCAATGAACGAAGCTGTTGACGATCGGCGTGCGGCCACAGGGTCAGTACTTCGGCTACCGCGTCATCGCCTTCGACGATCAGACGATCGCGCAGATGCTCAAGCTTGTGAAACAGCACCACCTGCTGATTATGGCGGTTCTTCAGCTTGTCCAGCGCCTGGCGAATAGGTTCAACGTCGCGTTGGCGCAGCATTTTTCCGATAAGCTGCAACTGGCGGCGGCGTCCTTCCATTTTGATTCGCTGGGCCAGTTCAATGGCGTCGCGCAGATCGGCGTCCAGCGGGATCTTATCCAGCGCGTTTTTCCCCAGATCCACCAGTTCCGCGCCCAGGCGTTTTAATTCCTCGGCATCGCGTTTAATTTCACTTTTACTGACCCAGATAATTTCATCGTCTTCGTCTTCGATGTCATCACCGGGAACGTCGTCGAGCCAGTCTTCGGGCTGCTTTGTCATGTCAGGCTCCTTAAAAAAAGAGGCTAATGTTACCAGTTAAGATGCGCACTGAAAAACGGTTCTCTGTTAGACTTCAGAGAAACTCTCTCTACATTATGGCATTTGCAATGAAAGTAATCTCACAAGTTGAAGCGCAGCGTAAGATTCTGGAAGAAGCAGTTTCGACAGCGCTGGAGTTAGCCTCAGGCAAATCGGATGGGGCGGAAGTCGCCGTCAGCAAGACCACCGGCATTAGCGTCAGCACCCGTTATGGTGAAGTAGAGAATGTCGAATTTAATAGCGACGGCGCGCTGGGCATTACGGTGTATCACCAGAACCGCAAAGGCAGCGCCTCTTCGACGGATTTAAGCCCGCAGGCGATTGCCCGTACCGTGCAGGCCGCGCTGGATATCGCGCGTTACACGTCGCCGGACCCGTGCGCAGGCGTGGCGGACAAAGAACTGCTGGCGTTTGACGCGCCGGATCTGGACTTGTTCCACCCGGCAGAGGTTACGCCAGACGAAGCCATTGAACTGGCCGCGCGTGCGGAACAGGCTTCTCTAAAGGCGGATAAACGCATCACCAATACCGAAGGCGGTAGCTTTAACAGCCATTACGGCATTAAAGTGTTCGGCAACAGCCACGGCATGTTGCAGGGCTATTGCTCCACGCGCCATTCGCTATCAAGCTGCGTCATCGCTGAAGAGAACGGCGATATGGAGCGTGATTACGCTTACACCATCGGTCGGGCAATGGCGGATCTGCAAGCGCCGGAATGGGTCGGGGCCGAGTGCGCGCGCCGTACCTTATCCCGCCTGTCGCCGCGCAAGCTCTCCACCATGAAAGCGCCGGTCATTTTCGCCAATGAAGTGGCGACAGGGCTATTTGGTCATCTGGTCGGGGCGATTGCCGGCGGCGCGGTATACCGTAAATCCACTTTTCTGCTCGACTCGCTGGGCAAACAAATTCTGCCGGAATGGTTAACCATCGAAGAACACCCGCATCTGCTAAAAGGGCTGGCGTCTTCACCGTTCGACAGCGAAGGCGTGCGTACAGAGCGCCGGGACATTGTGAAGGATGGCGTACTGACGCAATGGTTGCTGACCAACTATTCCGCCCGCAAACTGGGGCTGAAAAGTACCGGTCATGCTGGCGGCATTCATAACTGGCGTATCGCCGGGCAGGGGCTGAACTTTGAGCAGTTACTGAAAGAGATGGGCACCGGCCTGGTGGTGACGGAACTGATGGGCCAGGGCGTCAGCGGTATTACCGGCGACTACTCCCGCGGCGCTGCGGGATTCTGGGTTGAAAATGGTGAAATCCAGTACCCGGTAAGTGAAATTACCATTGCCGGTAATTTAAAAGAGATGTGGCGTAATATTGTCACCGTGGGTGATGATATTGAAACGCGCAGTAATATACAGTGCGGTTCGGTATTGTTACCGGAGATGAAAATCGCCGGACAATAATACCCGTCATACTTCAGGCTGCAGGCGCGTTGGCTGCCTGCAACTCGAATTATTCAGGGTATTACACTTATCGTTAATAATAAAAAAGGAAGTGAGCAATGCGTAAAAGCCTGTTAGCTATTCTTGCTGTGTCATCGCTGGTATTCGGTTCGGCTGTTTTTGCTGCCGATCTTGAAGATAATATGGATATTCTCAATGATAACCTGAAAGTTGTTGAGAAAACGGATAGTGCCCCTGAACTGAAAGCGGCATTAACCAAAATGCGCGCGGCCGCGCTGGATGCTCAAAAAGCTACGCCGCCAAAGCTGGAAGATAAAGCGCCGGATAGCCCGGAGATGAAGGATTTTCGTCACGGTTTTGACATTCTGGTCGGCCAAATTGATGGCGCGCTGAAGCTGGCGAACGAAGGTAACGTTAAAGAAGCGAAAGCGGCGGCGGAAGCGCTAAAAACCACCCGCAATACGTATCATAAAAAGTATCGTTAATTTTTGTGGGATGGCGGCTTCGCTTTATCCGCAGGTCGCCATCCGGCAAAATGTAATACCCATCACACTTTCTCACTTTATACGGCAACGTCATTGTTTCGCCATTTCCTCTTTATGCCGCGATAGATCTCACACTTTCCCGGCGATAATTCATTAATGCCGCCTTTTCTGTGGCGCAGATCACCTATCCCACTCGCGTTTCCACTTCGAGGTGGAAAATAACTCGCTACAAACTTTTAACCCTTGCCGCTAGTTTTATCTCATTGCCATTAACGGGGTGAGACGCGTGGATAACGGAGCAGTAAAACACGATGCCGGTGAGCGAATTAACGAACTGGCTGAACAGGTGTTAACGCAGGTGGATGGCCTGCTGGGGAGGCATCACATTGTCCCCAATGCGGTACAGACGCAAATGCTGACCTCGCACGTTCGCGCGATGGCGCACCGGTCAATTACCGGCGAGCCTTTACCGGAAGTCGATGCCAGCTTGTTTGATGAAATCTCAGCCGAATCAATGGCGCTCGCCCGCGAAATCGTGGCGGCGTTTGGCAACCTTCCTGACGAAGAAGCCTGGCTATTATCGGTACATTTTGAAGTCGCGAAAGACAACCTCTAAGGAGCAAAAAATGGAACAGATTACCGTCGTGATTGGCGATCGCCTGGGTAAAGGCCAGAAAGTGGCGGCAGGCGTGGAAAAAGCGGGCGGTCGCGCGGTCGTCGTACCGGGCGTCGCGGCAGACATGAAGCTGGGCGATGTGATGAAAGCGGAAAACGCCACCTTCGGCATTTCATTTTGCGGCAGCGGCGGCGCGGGCGCTATCACCGCGCAAAACAAGCATGGCTACAAAGCCAAATATGGAATGCGGTCAGTGGATGAAGGCGTCACCGCTATCAATGAAGGCTGCAACGTGTTGGGTTTTGGCTTTATGGATAAAGAAGAGCTCGGCGAGCGCCTGGTGCAGGCGTGGCAAAAGAAATACGGCGCCTGATGATGAAAGAGCAATTCACCACCACGGTGAGAGTAAAAGGCAAGGGCGACGCCAAAGCACGCGCCTTTGCCGATGCGCTGAACCATGTTCAGTCGGCGGTGATGAGAGAGTCGCCGTATATCTTACTGCGTATTGAGCCACAGGATGTGCGGATTGTTCAGGCGCATGAGTCGGTGCGTAAAGAGGCCTTTCTGTTTTTCTTTTTGCGCCGGGAACGACGCACTTACAGCGTGGAGCTGGATGTGACCGTCAACGTGACCGCCATCAATCTCGACAGGGTGGATTTCGTCGCGAAACGCTGATTTTTATTAAAAAGGCATAGTTATGTTCCTGATAATACTAATTAAATCGCTCATTATCGGTGCGCTGGTCGGCGTAGGGGTGGGCGCTGGGGCTGCACGCATGTTTCACGCGCCAACCACGCAGGGGATGGGCGCGTTCCGTACGTTGGGCGAACTCAACTCTTGTGAAGGCGACCCGGCATCTCACTTCTCCTTTGGACTGGGTTTCTTCTTTAACGCCTGGGCGTCGTCTGTGGCGGCCGGATCGTTCACCCAGGATGTCGATCACCGCATCATCCCTAACTGGGGCGCGGCGGCGCTAATGATCAAAAACCGTAACGTTGGCGAGACGCTGCACGACCCGAAAAAAATGGCGATCGCCTGCGCCGTCATCGGCATGATCGTCGTGACGTTCCTTAACCTGACCGCCTCATCCGTGCCAGAAGCGCTACAGGTGACAGCGGTTAAGGTGCTGGTACCGGCGGCAAACCTGCTGGTCAACATCGTCATGCCTGTGATCTTCTGGTTAGCGGCGATCGACGCTGGTAAAAAATCGGGCTTCTGGGCCACCGTTTTCGGCGGCGCGGCGCAGCTCATCATGGGGAACGCCGTACCGGGGCTGGTACTGGGTATTTTGATCGGTAAAGGCGTAGAAGAGAGCGGCTGGAACCATGTCACCAAAGTGATGATGGTCGCCATCGTTTTGCTGTTTGTGTTGAGCGGCTTCTTCCGCGGCTTCGACATGAAAATGATCGAGTCTTTCAACATGACGGTACCGAACTGGCTTGAACTGATCCACAACTCGCTCAGCGGCAAATAACGGAGGCCACAATGGAAGAGAATAAAGGTTTTTGGTATGCCGACTGGTCGTTCCCGATCTTTGTTGGCCTGCTCTCCTCCGGCGTTTTCGCCGGGACGCATATGTACTATCTGTACGGTATCGGCGCATTTAACGAAGTCGCTTTTGTGGCGATGTTGAAAGCGGGGATGGATACCGGCGTCTACGGCGCGGTCGCCGCTTTCGGCGCCAGCTTTTTATTTGCCCGCATTATCGAAGGTTCGCTGGTCGGGATTCTGGATATCGGCGGGGCAATTCAGACTGGCGTGGGCTTAGGGGTTCCGGCGTTACTGCTGGGGGCTGGCTTTGTCTTCCCGGTGGCGAACTTTATCGCTTCGCTGATAACCGGTCTGGTGATTGGCCTGGCGATTGGCTACATCATTGTTCTGGCGCGTAAGTTCACCATTAATCAGAGCGACTCCACGTACGGGGCGGACGTCATGATGGGGGCTGGTAACACTTCAGGCCGTTTTCTGGGGCCGTTGATTATCCTCAGCGCCATGACGGCATCGATTCCTATTGGTCTGGGCTCTCTGGTGGGCGCGCTGCTGTTTTATATCTGGCAGAAGCCGATTACCGGCGGCGCGATTTTAGGCGCGATGATCCTCGGTTCCATCTTCCCGATTGCGATTAGCTAACTGTTGATTTGTAGGCCGGATAAGGCGGTTGCGCCGCCATCCGGCAAAGGAGAGAACGATGTTTGATTTACTCCTGCGCCATGCGCGTCTGGTCGATGACACGCTGACTAATATTGCCCTGCAAGATGGCAAAATCGCGGCGTTGGGTGACGTTGATGGCCCGGCGGTGAAAACCATTGACCTGCGCGGCGAGTGTTACGTTAGTGCGGGTTGGATTGATTCGCACGTTCACTGCTACCCGACATCGCCGATTTACCACGACGAACCGGACAGCGTGGGTATTGCCACTGGCGTTACCACAGTGGTGGATGCCGGCAGCACTGGCGCAGATGATATTGATGATTTCTATGCTCTGACCCGTCAGGCGACCACCGAGGTTTATGCGCTGCTGAATGTTTCACGCGTTGGGCTTATTGCCCAAAACGAGCTGGCTAACATGGCCAATATTGACGCCGATGCGGTCCGGCAGGCGGTAAAACGCCACCCGGATTTTATCGTCGGCCTCAAGGCGCGGATGAGCAGCAGCGTGGTAGGCGTTAACGGCATCACGCCGCTGGAACGCGCTAAAGCCATGCAGCAAGAAAACGGCAACCTGCCGCTGATGGTGCATATTGGCAATAACCCGCCGGATCTGGACGAAATAGCGGAGCGTCTGTCGGCGGGCGATATTATTACCCACTGTTACAACGGTAAGCCGAACCGTATTCTGACGCCGGAAGGCGAGCTGCGCGCCTCGGTGACACGAGCGCTGGCGCGCGGCGTGCGTCTGGACGTCGGGCATGGTACCGCCAGCATGAGCTTTGCGGTGGCGAAACACGCCATTAGCCTGGGGATTTTACCGCATACCATCAGTTCCGATATCTACTGCCGTAACCGCATCAATGGCCCGGTGCATTCGCTGGCTAATGTGATGTCGAAATTCCTCGCCATCGGCATGTCGCTGCCGCAGGTCATTGCGTGCGTGACGGCCAATGCCGCCGATAGCCTGAATCTGAAAACCAAAGGTCGTCTTCAGCCTGGTCTGGATGCCGACCTGACCCTCTTTACGCTTAAACGCCAGCCCACCGTGTTGGTAGACGCGGAAAACGACAGCTTACAGGCTGAAGAATTGCTGACGCCGCTTGCCGCGATACGCGCAGGCAAGGGCTATATGACCGAACAGGGGAGCGCGGAACATGCCTTCGATTTTTGAGAAGTATCAATTAAAACAGGTGATTAACGCCTCCGGACGTATGACGGCGCTCGGCGTCTCCACGCCGCGCCCGGAAGTGATAGACGCGGCGATGGCCGGAATGAATCAGTATTTCGAGATGAAAGATCTGGTGAATAAAACCGGTGAGTACATTGCGAAATTGCTGGAAGTGGAAGGGGCGACGGTAGTCTCCTGCGCCAGTGCGGGCCTTGCCCAGTCGGTTGCCGCGGTCCTGGTTCAGGACAGCGACTGGCTGCTGGAAAACCTGCACGTTACACCGATTGAAAATAACGAAATCGTCCTGCCAAAGGGCCACAACGTCAACTTTGGCGCGCCGGTGGGAACGATGGTGGCGCTGGGCGGCGGCAAACTGGTGGAAGCCGGTTACGCCAACGAATGTTCCGCCGCGCAGTTGGCGGCGGCCATTACGCCGCGCACGGCGGCTATTCTCTATATCAAATCTCACCACTGCGTACAGAAAAGTATGCTCAGCGTGGAGCAGGCTGCGGTAGTGGCACGCACGCATAATCTCCCGCTGCTTGTGGACGCGGCGGCGGAAGAAGATTTGCAGTGCTACTACCGCGTGGGCGCAGATCTCGTTATCTATAGCGGCGCGAAAGCGATTGAAGGGCCGACCAGTGGGCTGGTGATTGGTAAAACGCAGTATGTTGAGTGGGTAAAACGTCAGTCAGCGGGCATTGGCCGGGCGATGAAGGTCGGCAAAGAGGGAATTGTTGGCCTGACCTGCGCCATTGAATTGTACCTGCGGGCGCAAAAAGAGAGCGGCGCGGAGATGGTAGAAAAAATGGCGCCCTTTATCGACACGTTGAACACGTTTAACGGCGTTAGCGCCCGTGTGGTGTGGGACAGCGCCGGACGCGACATCGCGCGCACGGAAATTAAGTTTGATGAAGCCGTTACCGGCATCGCCACAGGCGAACTGGTCGACGCGCTGAAGCAAGGGGAATACGCGATTTACTTTCGCGGATACAAAGCCAACGAAGGAATTATTGAAGCGGATGTCCGCAGCGTCGATCGCGCGCAGTTAGCGATTGTGGCGCGTCGTATTGGCGAGGTGATTAATCAGGAGAAACAAGCATGAAACTGACCCCTAACTTTTACCGCGATCGCGTTTGCCTGAACGTACTGGCCGGTTCGAAAGATAACGCCCGGGAAATCTACGCGGCGGCGGAAGGTCATGTGCTGGTTGGCGTGCTCTCCAAAAACTATCCGGATGTGGCAAGCGCAGTCGCGGATATGCGTGAATATGCGGCGCTTATCGATAATGCGCTCTCCGTCGGACTGGGGGCAGGCGATCCTAACCAGTCGGCGATGGTGAGCGAAATCTCGCGTCAGGTACAGCCGCAGCATGTCAACCAGGTGTTTACCGGCGTCGGGACCAGCCGGGCGCTGCTGGGGCAAAATGAGACGGTGGTTAACGGTCTTGTCTCGCCGACCGGCACGCCGGGGCTGGTGAAAATTTCCACCGGCCCGCTAAGCAGCCGCGCGCCGGACGGCATCGTACCCATAGAAACGGCGATTGCGCTACTCAAAGACATGGGCGGCAGCTCCGTTAAATACTTTCCGATGGGAGGACTCACCTGTCGCGACGAGTATAAAGCGGTGGCTGAGGCCTGCGCCCGCCATGATTTCTGGCTGGAACCGACGGGCGGCATCGATCTGGAAAACTTCGCCGAGATTCTGCACATCGCCCTTGATGCAGGTGTAAGCAAAATCATTCCTCACATTTATAGTTCGATTATTGATAAGGTGAGCGGCAACACTCGTGCGGACGATGTGCGTCAGTTACTCGCTATCGTCCGGTCGCGTGTCGGCTAATCATGAGGAGAGAGACGTGCGATTCCCCAACCAACGTTTAGCGCAGCTATTTGCGATGCTGCAAAACGAGACGCTGCCGCAGGACGAACTGGCGCAGCGGTTGTCGGTCTCCACGCGTACCGTTCGGGCGGATATCGCCGCGCTGAACATGTTGCTGACGCCGCATGGCGCGCAATTTACTCTCAGCCGCGGCAACGGGTATCAGCTCAAAATTGATGATCCGGCACGTTATCAATCCCTGCAAACGCAGCAATCCCCCGCCCTGGCGCGCGGTCCGCGCACCAGCCAGGAGCGGATACACTATTTGCTGGCGCGTTTTTTAACCTCCGCCTTCTCGCTGAAGCTGGAGGATTTGGCAGATGAATGGTTTGTCAGCCGTGCGACGCTGCAGAACGACATGGCGGACGTGCGCGAGCATTTGCTGCGTTATCATCTGACGCTGGAAACGCGTCCGCGTCATGGCATGAAACTGTTTGGTGGAGAGATGGCGATTCGCGCCTGTCTGACCGACCTTTTATGGACGCTGGCGCAGCAGGAGCCCTCCCATCCGTTAATTGTTAGTACCACGCTGAACACCGAGGTGTCTCAACGGCTGCAGTCTCTTTTGCCGGATATTTTCTCTCATTGTCAAATCCGCCTGACCGATGAGGGCGAGCTGTTTCTGCGTTTATACTGCGCGGTGGCGGTACGGCGTATTCGCGAGGGGTATCCGTTATCGGAATGCGTGGCGGAGGAGGTCGATGAAAAGGTGCGCCATGCGGCGCATGAAATTGCGGAGCTACTACAACAGCTGGCCGACAAGCCGCTGTCGGAGCCGGAAGTAAGCTGGCTGAAGGTGCATATTGCCGCCCGCCAGGTACAGGAGATTGCCCCCAGCGCCATTAATGCCGATGATGAAGAGGCGCTGGTGCGCTATATCCTCAATTTTATTAATACCCAGTACAACTATAACCTATTGAATGATAAACAGCTTCACGCGGACTTGCTGACCCACATCAAAACGATGATCACCCGCGTGCGCTACCAGATCATGATCCCCAACCCACTACTGGAAAATATTAAGCAGCACTATCCGATGGCGTGGGATATGACATTGGCGGCGATATCGAGTTGGGGAAAATACACGCCGTATACCAT
Source organism: Salmonella sp. NW38 (assembly GCF_051807745.1). Taxonomy (NCBI): domain Bacteria; kingdom Pseudomonadati; phylum Pseudomonadota; class Gammaproteobacteria; order Enterobacterales; family Enterobacteriaceae; genus Salmonella; species Salmonella sp. NW38. The sequence goes on from NZ_JAMMTO010000002.1 coordinate 70,332, forward strand.
TAGCGAAAACGAAATCGGTTTTCTGGTGCTGCATATTGGCGTTGGGCTGGAACGTAGTTACAACATTGGCTACCAGCGGCAGCCGCAGGTACTGCTGGTGTGTGATGCTGGTAATGCGATGGTGCGGATGATTGAAGCGGTACTGGCGCGGAAATACCCGCAGATTGAGATAGCCCGCACTTTGACGCTACGCGACTATGAGGCGCGGGACAGTATTGTGGAGGATTTTGTGATTTCCACGGCGCGGATCGGTGAAAAAGATAAACCGGTCATCATGATCGCGCCCTTTCCTACCGACTATCAATTGGAGCAGATCGGTAAGCTGGTGCTGGTGGACAGAACCCGTCCGTGGATGCTGGATAAATATTTCGATGCCTCGCATTTTCGCATTGTGGAAGGGGAAATAGATCAACAGACGCTGTTTAAAACGCTGTGCGATCAGTTGCATGAGGAAGGCTTTGTTGATGCGGCGTTTCTCGATTCGGTTATTGAACGTGAAGCTATCGTCAGTACGTTATTAGGCGACGGGATTGCCTTGCCACACGCGCTGGGGCTGCTGGCGAAGAAAACGGTGGTTTATACGGTGCTCGCGCCACAGGGGATTGCCTGGGGTGATGAAACGGCGCACGTTATTTTTTTACTCGCCATCAGCAAAAGTGAATATGAAGAGGCGATGGCCATCTACGATATTTTCGTCACTTTCCTGCGCGAACGCGCCATGACGCGCCTCTGCGCATGTCAGAATTTTACGCAATTTAAAACGGTCGCGATGGAGTGCGTGAGTCGTTTTTGAGAGGCGTTATCCAGAATTCGATGTAATGCGAATGTAATGCTAAACTGCATTACACATTCGATTTTACTGGAGGCATAATGGCCACGCTGAACGTCCGTCTGGATGACAAACTCAAAAATGAGGCTTATGCCGTGCTGGAAAAACTGAACATTACTCCAACGGAGGCCGTGCGATTACTGTTCCAGTACGTCGCGGAAACGGGGCGCATGCCAGTGAAAACCGTCACTCTTAGCGACAGTGAGGATGCACTGATTCAGACAGTTCGGGAGAGGCTGTCTAGTCCGCAAAAGGGAATCAAGGTTAGTCTGGATGACTTATGAACTGGAATTCGACCCGAGGGCCTTAAAAGAGTGGCATAAGCTGGGCGATACGGTGAAGGCTCAGCTTAAGAAAAAGTTGGCTGATGTGCTATTGAACCCCAGAATTGACTCTGCCCGTTTAAACGGTCTTCCTGACTGCTATAAAATTAAGCTTAAATCGTCCGGTTATCGTCTGGTGTACCAGGTTCGGGATGACGTTGTGATTGTGTTTGTTGTCGCGGTCGGCAAGCGAGAACATTCAGCCGTCTATCACGATGCAAACAAACGGCTTTAGCGATCAACGCAAATGATGCACTACCTGGTTGCTGCTACCGCGCCAGATAAGCGCCGGGTCTTTCAGATCCTGCACAAATTTGCCATCGACCAGCACGTTGATGAGATCGACCACCTGCATCTGTGCGGCGTTAAGTTCATCGAGCTTGTAGCCGGTCCACACCCAGATATCTTTCCCCGGGCACTCCGCGTGGATACGTTGTACCAGTGTCAGGATATCCGGTACGTTTTGCGGATGCAGCGGATCGCCGCCCGACAGCGAGATCCCCTGACGGTGAATGCGCGTGTCGTTCAGATCGGCAATGATCTTATCTTCCATCTCTTTGGTAAACGGCTGGCCGGAGTTCAGCCGCCAGGTGCTTTTGTTATAGCAGCCAGGGCATTCATGCACGCACCCTGACACAAACAGGGTGCAGCGGGTGCCGGGGCCGTTAACGATGTCTACGGGGTAGTATTGGTGAAAGTTCATGTTTCCTCGTTGCATTTGGCGCTGTAGCGGCGTTGGCCGCTCTTACTTACCCAGGTCACTTACTTATGTAAGCTCCCTGGGATTCGTTCGTTTGCCGCCTTGCTACAACACCAACTGCTTAGAGGAAATTCATGAAATTGGAACTATAGCCAGCGGTTGTAGGCCGGATAAGGTGTTTACACCGCCATCCGGCATTTACGCATTGCAAACGGAGGATTAACCTATCTGCCCATTGCCTAAATGCTTCACGCGGCGCTTCACTTCTTCCTGCTTACCGGCGTTAAACGGGCGTGCGTCCGGGCTGCCTAAATAACCGCACACGCGGCGGGTGACCGAGACGCGCGCGGCGTCGTGGTTGCCGCATTTCGGGCAGGTGAAACCTTTACTGGTACATTCGAACTCGCCGGTAAAGCCGCACTCGTAGCATTCATCGATCGGCGTGTTGGTGCCGTAATACGGTACATGCTGATAGCTGTAATCCCAGACATCTTCCAGCGCCTTCAGGTTGTGCTGAATGTTCGGGTATTCGCCGTAGCAAATGAAACCCCCGTTCGCCAGCGGCGGATACGGCGCTTCGAAATCGATTTTGTCGTACGGGTTAACCTTCTTCTCCACGTCGAGGTGGAAGCTGTTGGTGTAGTAACCTTTATCGGTTACGCCCGGCACCACGCCGAACTCGGCGGTATCCAGACGGCAGAAGCGGTCACAGAGGTTTTCACTTGGCGTGCTGTACAGACTAAAGCCGTAGCCAGTCTCTTCTTTCCACTGATCCACGGCCTGGCGCAGACGTTCCACAATGGCGATACCTTTGGCGCGCAGCTGCTCGCTGTCATAGACATGTTTGTCGCCAAACAGCGCGTTGATGGTCTCATGAATGCCGATGTAGCCCAGAGAGATGGACGCACGACCATTTTTAAAGATTTCAGACACGTCGTCGTCCGCTTTCAGCCGCACGCCGCAGGCGCCTTCCATATACAGGATAGGCGCGACACGGGCTTTCACGCCTTCAAGGCGGGCGATACGGGTCATCAGCGCCTTCCGCGCCAGCGCCAGACGTTCATCCAGCAGTTTCCAGAATGCGGTTTCGTCGCCTTTTGCTTCCAGCGCGATGCGCGGCAGGTTAAGGCTAATCACGCCCAGGTTGTTACGCCCGTCGTGGATCTGCTCGCCGTTTTCGTTCTCCCACACGCCGAGGAAGCTGCGGCAGCCCATTGGCGTTTTGAACGAACCGGTGACTTTGACCACCTGATCGTAGTTGAGGATGTCCGGATACATGCGCTTGCTCGCGCACTCCAGCGCCAGTTGTTTAATGTCGTAGTTCGGATCGCCAAACTTGTGGTTCAAACCGTCGCGGATAGCGAAGACCAGTTTCGGGAACACGGCGGTTTTGCGATTTTTACCCAGACCGGCGATACGGTTACGTAAAATAGACGCCTGGATCAGACGCGACTCCCAACTGGTGCCGAGGCCAAAACCAAAGGTCACGAAAGGCGTCTGGCCGTTAGCGGTGTGCAGCGTGTTAACTTCGTACTCCAGCGACTGGAAGGCGTCGTAGCACTCTTTTTCGGTGCGAGAACGCGCATATCCTTCGGCATCCGGGATCTGCCACTCATCGGCGGTTTTGCGGTGCTTGTTATAGCTTTCGGTGACAAACGGCGCCAGCACTTCGTCGATACGGTTAATGGTGGTGCCGCCATAAATATGGCTGGCGACCTGCGCGATAATCTGCGCGGTAACGGCAGTGGCGGTAGAGATAGATTTTGGCGGTTCGATCTCGGCGTTACCCATCTTAAAGCCCTGGGTCAACATGCCTTTCAGGTCGATCAGCATACAGTTGAACATCGGGAAGAACGGCGAATAGTCGAGATCGTGATAGTGGATATCGCCGCGCTCATGCGCTTGTACTACATCACGCGGCAACAGGTGCTGGCGGGCATAGTGTTTGGCGACAATCCCGGCCAGCAAATCGCGCTGGGTGGGAATGACTTTACTGTCTTTGTTGGCGTTTTCATTGAGCAACGCGGAGTTAGTTTGCTCTACCAGGCCGCGAATTTCCTGGTTCAGACGACCACGCTTTTCACGCTGAATGTCGCGATCGTGACGGTATTCGATGTAGGCGCGGGCAAGCTGTTTGTACGGGCCGGACATCAGTTGGTTTTCAACCGCAGTTTGGATCTCGTTAATATCCACCTGACTGCGTGCGTTCATTTGGCTGCTAACGACTTCTGCGACGGTGGCACAGTAATCTGCGTCATCGACTCCCGCTGCTTTAGCTGCACGTAGAATGGCTTCCTTAATGCGCTCTGATTTGAATGGCACTTTACAGCCATCTCGTTTCATCACATGCGGTGTCATGATCACTCCATATTTGTAAGAACAGGTTATCCACAGAGGCCGGGGAAGCCATAACAGGTTTATTCATCTCTTTTCCAACGACTTCCCGCAATCCTGGCCCAGGTTATCCACAATTCACCTTGTGTCGAGTGAACAGGTGTTGTAGCAATTGTAGTCAATTAATACAACATATTGGGTTGGTGTGCATTTTAAAGTCTATATGTAGTGATTTGCATCAAGGATGTTTGCAATTTTATTGATGTAGAACAAGGTAAAAATCAGAGCGTACAGATGGCGGGCGCTGTAGCGTTTGTAAAAGATAGCAAGAAAAATCTGATTAATTATTCAACAAAAACAGACAGTAACCAGGAGCAACGCCACAGCCCGTGTCAATAGGCCTGTGGCGTTTATCCGTATAAGGACGTCGCGTTAGCGTTGTAACCACCAGATGGCTTCAAATGGGCGGAGCGTCATCGCCGCTGGCTGGCTGGCGACCTCGCCATAATTGTGCAGTAGCGCCTGCCACTGTCCTTTGATATGCGGCGCATGCCACTCCTGACACTGGTCGCTCAGATTGGCGACGACCAGCAGGGTTTGCCCCTGCCACTGGCGGCGATAACACCATACTGATGGGCTATCCGGGAGGAGATCCTGATAATCGCCCCAGATCAGTACAGGCTGGGTTTTACGTAGCGCAATCAGCTTTTGATAGGTGTAAAACACTGAGTTTTTATCGCGTAATGCCGCCGCGACGTTAACCTCCGTATAGTTATCGCACAGGCTTATCCACGGCTCGCCCTGGGTGAAACCGGCGTTTTTACCGTTGTCCCACTGCATCGGCGTGCGGCTGTTGTCGCGGGATTTACTGGCCAGGATAGCCAGTAGTTCGTCGGGGTCGCGTCCGGCGGCGCGTAGCGCGGCAAACATATTATGACTTTCCACGTCGCGATAATCGGTGATGCGGGTAAAGTGTGGGTTGGTCATGCCGATTTCTTCGCCCTGATAGATATAAGGCGTCCCTTGCATACCGTGCAGCGCCATCGCCAGCATTTTCGCGGCTGGAACCCGGTATTCACCCTCGTCGCCAAAGCGGGAAACGATGCGCGGCTGATCGTGATTACACCAGAATAACGCGTTCCAGGCGACGTTATGCATCCCCTGTTGCCAGTGGCGGAACAACGCTTTCAGCGCCACATAATCAGGTTTTGCCAGCGTCCACTTTTCGCCATTCGGGTAATCCACCTTCAGATGATGAAAATTGAAGGTCATCGAGAGTTCGTCGCCGCTAAGCGCGGCATATTGCTGGCAGTTTTCCAGCGTGGTAGAGGACATTTCGCCTACCGTCATCAGATTACGCGGCGTAAAAACGTCACGGTTCATTTCGCGTAAAAACGTATGCGCGCGCGGTCCGTCGGTATAAAAGCGGCGTCCGTCGCCCGTCGGATCGTCAGGAAAATCCTGATCTTTGGCGATCAGGTTCACCACGTCCAGACGCAGGCCATCCACGCCGCGATCGGCCCAGAATTCGCAGACCTTTTTCAGCTCGGCGCGCACGGCGGGATTTTCCCAGTTCAGGTCGGCCTGTTCAGGCGCGAAAAGGTGTAAATAATATTGTTCGCTCTGGCTATGCCAGCGCCAGGCGCTGCCGCCAAATTTGGATTGCCAGTTATTCGGGCAGACCTCCGGCGTGCCATCGCGCCAGATATAAAACTGACGGTATGGACTCTCTTTGTTCAGCGCTTCGCGAAACCAGGCGTGCTGGGTAGAAGTATGGTTAAACACCATATCCAGGATGATACGAATACCGCGTGCTTTCGCCTGCGCGACCAGCTCGTCAAAATCATCCAGCGTGCCGTAGGTCGGGTCGATGGCCGTATAATTTGCGACGTCATAACCGTTATCCACCTGCGGCGAGATATAAAACGGCGTGAGCCAGATGGCATCCACGCCGAGTCGCTGTAGATAGTCAATGTGCTGCGTGACGCCGCGTAAATCGCCGGTGCCGCTGCCGGTCGTGTCCTGAAAACTTTTTGGGTAGATCTGATAAATAACGCCGTTTTGCCACCAGAGGGGAATAGTCATTGTTGTTTCCTGCAAGTGCGTTGGGACGCAACTGCGCCCCGAAGAAGTATTAGACAATTTGTAATGTGCCCTGACGATGCTTACGCTGATAGATAAAGGTGGTCAGAATCACCGGGATCACGATCGCGATAACCATCGCCATGCCGTACACCTGCCAGTAGCGCGGCGGTATAGACAGGATGCCCGGCAGGCCGCCCACGCCGATACCGTTGGCGATGACGCCGTTCAGACCGCAGAGCAGTCCCGCCAGACCAGATCCGATCATCGCGCACAGCATCGGAAAACGATACTTCAGGTTGATACCGTACATCGCCGGTTCGGTTACCCCAAGGTAAGCGGAAATGGCGGCAGGAACGGAGATCTCGCGTTCATTGTGTTTACGGCTGGAGATGATGATGCCCACCACGGCGGAGGCCTGCGCGATATTCGACAGCGCAATCAGCGGCCAGACTGGCGTACCGCCCATGCTCTGGATCATCTGCATATCGATAGCGAGCGTTGTCTGGTGGACGCCGGTAATGACCAACGGGGCATACAGGAAGCCGAACAGCGCCGCGCCTATCGGGGCGAAACTGCCGGTCATCAGATAACGTACCGCAAAGGCCACGCCGTCGCCGATCATACGACCAAAGGGGCCGATAAAGGTGTGGGCGAGAAAGACGGCCAGTATTAACGAACACACCGGGACGACGACCAGGTAGAGATAATCCGGCACGATGCGTTTCAACCGCGTTTCAATAAACCCAAGCGCCAGCCCTGCCAGTAGCGCCGGGATAACCTGCGCCTGGTAGCCCACTTTCTCAATGCTAAATAAGCCGAAGTTCCAGACGTCCGGCGTTTGCTGGCCCAGCAGATACGCATTCATCAACTGCGGCGACACCAGCGTCACGCCGAGCACGATACCAAGAATCGGCGTGCCGCCCACTTTTTTCACCGCCGACCAGCAGATCCCCACCGGCAGATAGAAAAAGATCGCTTCGCCGATCAACCATAAAAAATCATAAAGCGTTTTTAGCGCCGGATGCATCGGCGCCAGCGTTTGGCCGTTGCTCATCGGCACATCGCCGATCACGTTACGAAAGCCTAAGATCAAACCACCGCTGATCAACGCCGGTAGTAGCGGAAAGAAGATCTCCGCGAAGTGGGAAATTAACTGCTCATGCCACTTCATGTTCTGGCGAGCGGCTTTTTTTGCCTGCTCTTTATCAGCATACGCTTTGCCGGTGGTCTCCAGCAGCGCGTTATAGTAATCGCCGACGTCGGTGCCGATCACCACCTGAAACTGTCCGGCGTTGGTGAAACAGCCTTTAACCATCGGTAATTGTTCGATCTCTTTTGGTCTGGCGCTCGCGGGCTGGTGGAGTACAAAGCGCAGGCGAGTAATGCAGTGGCTCACCGTGGCGATGTTGTCGCGCCCGCCGACCAGGTCAACCAGCCGGTCGATATCGGCTTGTTTTACTTTGCTCATCGTAAAGCCTCATGGCAGAGGAGGTATGTTATGGGTTGGCGCAAGAGTATCTCTTCAACGTTGGTTTAAAAATGGGAACGTTCCCGAAACGCAGCGACGATCACAAATTACTCGTGGTATTCCGTTTAATCAGTCACTCAGGCGAGGGTAGAAGGAATGACGATCCGGCGCGGATCGCAGCGGCCATTGATCTGTTCGATCAGCTGCGAAGCCGCCTGCCGTCCGGCTTCAGCATAGCCAGGATCAACAGTGACGATCTCAGGGTGCAGGAATTTTATCAGCGGCGTGTTCCCGACGCTTGCCAGTTGCAGCGTCTCAATACGTTGCTCCTGTAAATACTTACTGGCGCCCAACGCCAGCGTATCGGTGGCGCAGACTAACGCGGTGGTATCCGGCATGATGACGCTTGCCGTATGCTCATAGCCCTGCTTCATGGCAAGACCGGGCAGGGCGGCGACGGGATGAAGTTTATGTTTTTTGCAAAACGCCAGGTATGCGTCATGCCGACGTTTGCCGGTGGTAATATCGCTATGGGGAACGCCCAGAAAGCTAATGTTGCGGTGTCCCTGCTCATACAGCCGCTGCATAAGGATATGAATTGCGCCCTCGTCGTCGTAACAGACGGAGGCAAAACCTTGCGCATCTCTTGCCAGCAGCACCAGTGAGGCTTTCCAGGGGGCGATCAACTCTTCTGTGATGCCGGTAAAGCCAAACAGCACCACGCCATCAATGTTACGTCGTCTGAGCATGCCCAGATGTTCCATTACCAGCGTCGGCGAGAACTGACTTTCCATCATAATAGGGTCGTAGCCCTGTTCATAAAACGCAGGCAGCATGGTTTGAACCGCGAGGTTTTCAGACAACGAATCAAGGCGAGTGACGATAATAGCGACCACTTTATCGCTTTGTCCCCGCATCGCACGGGCGGAGCGGGACGGAGAGAAACCGTGTTGATTCATCACCGCTTCGACACGCTCGCGGGTACGTTCGCTTACGCCGCTTTCATTGTTAAGCACGCGGGAAACGGTTGATTTCCCTACGCCGCTCAGGCGGGCGATGTCTTTGATAGTGAGCCGGTTTTGCATCCTGTTTTCCCGTGGCGTGACGCTGATGGTGATGGTGATAAAAAGAGTAACTTTACTCAAGCGAAGGGCAATGGGCAAAGTCTGGTTTATCGTTGGTTTAATTACGTAACGGTATGATACCGCCATAATTGCCACAAAACTTATGGATTTATGCGTATAATCCACGGCGCAAATCGTTTACTTACCGGAGGCGACATGGACCCTGAACCCACCCCTCTCCCGCGATGGAGAATTTTCCTTTTCCGGTAAGCCTGCCTCTGCTGTCTTACCGGTGTGTAAGACAGTGACACAATAACGTCCCTGTTTTTATTTAAACATTGCTCATCGGGCAAGGCTTTGCCGCGCCTGAAGAATTTTCTGCGCCTGACTTCGGCGCGGAGGGATTACCTATGCTAAAAACCATTACCCGCCAGCTTTTTGCCCGGCTTAATCGTCATTTGCCTTATCGTCTGGTTCACCGCGATCCGCTGCCCGGCGCGCAGACCGCGGTAAATGCGACTATCCCGCCTTCGCTGAGCGAGCGCTGTCTGAAAGTCGCGGCAATGGAGCAGGAGACTCTCTGGCGCGTTTTTGATACGCACCCGGAGGGATTAAACGCCGCCGAGGTAACGCGCGCGCGTGAAAAGCATGGCGAAAACCGCCTTCCAGCCCAGAAACCCTCGCCGTGGTGGGTGCATTTGTGGGTATGTTATCGCAATCCTTTCAACATCTTACTCACGATTCTTGGCGGCATTTCTTATGCCACGGAGGATCTGTTTGCCGCAGGCGTTATCGCCCTGATGGTCGGTATCTCAACGCTGCTGAATTTTGTGCAGGAAGCGCGCTCGACAAAAGCGGCGGACGCGCTAAAAGCGATGGTGAGCAATACCGCTACCGTACTGCGGGTTATTAATGAAAATGGCGAAAACGCCTGGCTGGAATTACCCATCGATCAACTGGTGCCCGGCGATATTATTAAGCTGGCGGCGGGGGATATGATCCCGGCGGATTTACGGATTATCCAGGCGCGCGATCTGTTTGTCGCCCAGGCGTCGCTGACCGGCGAATCTCTGCCAGTCGAGAAAGTCGCCGCGACGCGTGAGCCCCGGCAAAATAACCCGCTTGAGTGCGACACGCTGTGCTTTATGGGGACGAACGTCGTGAGCGGAACGGCGCAGGCCGTGGTGATGGCGACCGGCGCCGACACCTGGTTTGGTCAATTGGCGGGGCGCGTGTCGGAACAAGATAACGAGCAGAACGCTTTCCAGAAAGGAATTAGCCGCGTCAGTATGTTGCTGATCCGCTTTATGCTGGTCATGGCGCCGGTAGTACTGATTATTAATGGTTACACGAAAGGTGACTGGTGGGAAGCGGCGTTATTTGCGCTTTCGGTCGCGGTAGGACTCACCCCGGAAATGTTGCCGATGATCGTCACCTCCACCCTCGCGCGCGGGGCGGTGAAGCTTTCGAAACAGAAAGTTATCGTGAAGCACCTTGACGCGATTCAGAACTTCGGCGCGATGGATATTCTGTGCACCGATAAAACCGGCACTCTGACGCAGGATAAAATTGTGCTGGAGAATCATACGGATATCTCTGGTAAGCCCAGCGAGCATGTACTGCATTGCGCCTGGCTGAACAGCCATTATCAGACCGGTCTAAAAAATTTACTGGATACGGCGGTCCTGGAGGGAGTAGACGAAACCGCCGCGCGTCAGCTCTCCGGACGCTGGCAGAAAATCGATGAGATTCCGTTTGATTTTGAGCGTCGCCGGATGTCGGTGGTGGTCGCCGAAGATTCGAACGTGCATCAACTGGTCTGCAAAGGCGCGTTACAGGAGATCCTGAACGTGTGTACTCAGGTGCGCCACAACGGCGATATTGTGCCGCTGGACGACAATATGCTGCGCCGGGTGAAACGCGTTACCGACACGCTGAACCGTCAGGGGCTACGCGTGGTCGCCGTCGCGACCAAATACCTGCCTGCGCGTGAGGGCGATTACCAGCGTATCGATGAATCTGACCTGATCCTGGAAGGGTATATTGCTTTTCTCGATCCGCCGAAAGAGACCACCGCGCCGGCGCTGAAAGCGCTGAAGGCGAGCGGAATTACGGTGAAAATTCTCACCGGCGACAGCGAGCTGGTAGCGGCGAAAGTTTGCCATGAAGTTGGGCTGGATGCGGGCGATGTCGTTATTGGCAGTGATATTGAAGGGTTAAGCGACGACGCGCTGGCGGCGCTGGCCGCCCGTACGACGTTGTTTGCGCGTCTGACGCCGATGCATAAAGAGCGCATCGTCACTTTACTCAAACGCGAGGGGCATGTGGTCGGTTTTATGGGCGACGGGATTAACGATGCTCCGGCGTTGCGGGCGGCGGATATTGGTATCTCGGTAGATGGCGCGGTGGACATCGCCCGTGAAGCGGCCGATATTATCCTGCTGGAAAAGAGCCTGATGGTGCTGGAAGAAGGCGTCATTGAAGGTCGTCGTACTTTTTCTAATATGTTGAAATATATCAAGATGACGGCCAGCTCAAATTTCGGTAACGTGTTTAGCGTACTGGTGGCGAGCGCCTTTTTGCCGTTCCTGCCAATGCTGCCGCTGCACTTGCTGATTCAAAACCTGCTGTACGATGTATCCCAGGTGGCGATTCCGTTTGATAATGTCGATGAAGAACAAATTCAAAAGCCGCAGCGCTGGAATCCGGCGGATTTGGGGCGCTTTATGGTCTTTTTCGGTCCGATCAGCTCGATTTTCGACATTTTGACCTTTTGTCTGATGTGGTGGGTATTTCATGCGAATACGCCAGAAACGCAAACTTTGTTCCAGTCCGGCTGGTTTGTGGTGGGATTACTGTCGCAAACGCTGATTGTGCATATGATCCGTACCCGTCGTCTGCCGTTTATTCAAAGTCGCGCCGCCTGGCCGCTGATGGCGATGACATTGTTGGTGATGGTGGTGGGAGTCTCGTTGCCGTTTTCGCCGCTGGCGTCTTACCTGCAGTTGCAGGCGCTGCCGTTAAGCTATTTCCCGTGGCTGATTGCCATTCTGGCGGGCTATATGACGTTAACCCAGTTGGTGAAAGGGTTTTACAGCAGACGTTATGGCTGGCAGTAAACACTTTCGTCGGGGATTCGCCAGCGTGCTTAATCCCCGATATCGCTAACCAGGTCAGATGCCCGTAAAGCTCGACAAGTTTAACGCGATCGGCTTTATCTTTAAATTTCAGGGCTTATTCAAGCAACTGTAGAATGCTATATGCAGGCATAAAAAAGAGGAATGTCCAGCTAAGTTTGTAAAATACATTCTCTGCCCCCAATCCGGAACGAGAGGAGGAGATGTCCCACTGCCGGATATGTTTTGCGGATATGCGACGAAAGCGGCGAATATAGCTAACGCAATAAACTAAGTAAGGAGGAATCGCTAAGGCGCCAGTGGGTTTAGGAAACATAAGGGTAAGCAATATGGCTGCGACAATGAAGCATAAAAAGACTATCGTCGCGGTAGATTCTATCTGTTTTAATTCCTGGCGTACGCTTTCAGCATGCTTCTCCTGCCAGCGACGGAGCGTGCTGTTGCTAAATCCATATTCTTCGCACAACGCCTTATTCGGTACGCCGTTTTTCGACTGTTGCAGAAAATCGGCTATTTGTTCCTCGGTAAAACGCGATCTTACCATTGCCGCCTCTCCATGGCTGTTGGTGCCCCGAACCGGGCAAACTTGCGCCGCCCGGCGGGGATGACGTCCGGCGCTTAGCGACGAACAGCGATCGCTTCAATCTCAATTTTCACGTCTTTCGGCAGACGGGCAACTTCCACGCAGGAACGCGCCGGGAAGGTCGCGTTGTGCTCGGTGAAGAAGGCTTCGTAGGTGGCGTTGACGGTCGCGAAATCGTTCAGGTCTTTCACGAATACGGTCGTTTTCACAATGTCGCCTACTTTCAGGCCAGCGGCTTCCACGATAGCTTTAACGTTTTCCAGCGACTGACGTGCCTGAGCGGATACGTCTTCCGCTACGGCACCGGTTTTCGGATCGACCGGGATCTGACCGGAAGTGATTACCATGCTACCCAGGTCAACGCCCTGTACGTATGGGCCGATTGCTGCTGGTGCATTTTCCGTCGCAATAGTTTTGCTCATGATTTCTCCTGAATTACAGCGGTAATAGAATGTCCCCGCTCATTATAGGGAGCCGGGATCTCATAACCAACCCCCATTAGTTGGCCAGCACCACATTATGCGAAAACTCTTTTTCACAGTATTTGCATTTGAGGGCGATATCATTGGCGCGTTTTTTCACTGCAAAGCTGGAGGATACCGGTTCCGCGTGGCTGATGCAGTTGCTGTTCGGGCAAACCAGCACATTATTAATACGCTCCGGCAGGCTGGGACGTGATTTCCCGACTACGTCGTAGTTGTCGATGCGGTTAACGGTGGCCTGCGGCGCGTACAGAGCAAGTTGGTTAACCTGCTCATCGGTGAGGAAGGTGTTTTCTATTTTGATTAAGTCTTTACGCCCCATCTCGCCAGACGGGAGATTCAGACCGATAGTGATTCGCTGATCGGTCTCGGTCAATTTAAACAGACTCAGCAGTTTAAAGCCTACCTGCGCAGGGATATGGTCAATCACGGTGCCGCATTTAATGGCTTCAACCTGCAGTTTGTTATCGTGTGTCATCGCTTTTCTCCCTTACAGACTCAGTTCGCTATTCAGTACCAACGCCAGTAACGCCTGGCGAGCGAAAATACCGTTGCCCGCCTGTTGGAAGTACCAGGCGTGTGGCGTTTTATCCACATCCGTGGTGATTTCATCAATGCGCGGCAGCGGGTGCAGCACTTTCATATTTTCACGCGCGCCGTTCAGGTCGCTGGCGCGCAGAACAAACTGCGCCTTCACATTGGCGTACTCCGACGGATCGAGACGCTCTTTCTGTACGCGAGTCATATAGAGGATGTCGACGTCGGCCATGACCTCTTCAATAGAACCATGCAGGCTCCAGGCCATTCCTTTTTCATCAAGCATATCCAGAATGTACTGCGGCATCGCCAGCGCGTCCGGCGCGATAAAATAAAAACGGTTGCCGCTAAATTTCGCCAGCGCCTGGGTTAGCGAATGCACGGTGCGGCCATATTTCAGATCGCCGACCATCGCGATATGCAGGTTATCCAGACGGCCCTGCGTTTCCTGGATGGTGAACAGATCCAACAGGGTCTGCGTCGGATGCTGGTTCGAACCGTCGCCCGCATTGAGCACCGGCACCTGACCGGAAAACTCCGTCGCCAGACGTGCCGCGCCTTCTTGCGGATGGCGCATCACAATCGCGTCCACGTAAGTGCTAATCACTGAGATCGTGTCGGCTAACGTTTCTCCTTTTTTCCCCAGCGACGTGTTGGCGCTGTCGGAGAAGCCCACTACGCTGGCGCCCAGGCGATGCATTGAAGTTTCAAACGACAGGCGGGTACGCGTGGAGGCTTCGAAAAAGCAGCTGGCGATCACTTTATGTTTCAATAGCTCCGGCTGCGGGTTGGCTTTTAATTTCGCCGCCGTCGCCAGTACCAGATTAAGATCGTCGCGGCTGAGGTCGTTTATGGAAATGATATGTTTTTGATATAGCGGGTTAGCCATGTTTATCTCCTGACGCCTGGGCAAAAAAAAGCCCCTCAATTGAGGGGCTTGGTATTGGTTTTCAACGGAAAGAAAAACGGCAGGCCTGCGTCCTTTTTCAGACGCGGTAAGACAGAATGTCGTACACACTGAACCATGCTTCCTCCCGGCAAATTGTCCGCGATTATACTCAGCTCTGTTTGGGGATCAAGCAATTAATGCATGATTTACTCATCGCAAACGGTTCTTATGAATTTAAATTCATTTTAAGCAAATAATTAATTTGTTTGTGTACCAGCGCCGTGCGCTGAACGACCCGTGGTGCGACCCAGACAATACTGCTACCGGCAACGACGCCGAGAATTTCCGGCAATGCGTGGTAATCCAGAATTCTCGCGACGGCGCGACCATAACCTGCCGCCGTATGGATAAGGATAAATTCGCTATTATGTTCAACGCTGACGACCATTTCGGCTATTGAACGTCCGGCATCCGGCGAAGGACGCCGCTGGGGATTTACGGAATAAATCTTTTGTCCCTTCGTATTTCTGATTTTTATTGCGCCCAGCAGCTTGAGCAGGCGCGAAACCGTAGACTGACTAATACCTTCAAATCCCTCATTTTGTAAATCGCGGCGAATCTCCTCCTGGGACAGGTAACTTTTTTCACTAATCAGGCGCTGACAAACCGCCAGTTGCTGTTGTTCTTTGGCGGAGTAATCATCGTATTCCTTCATAAATGCACCTTATCTTTATTATTGATATCAACGGACTGGCGAAATTCATCACATTTGTCACATTGATTGCGGATCAATCGGGCGGTTTTGCAGGAAAATGAGAAGCCGATCAAAAAAGGTGACGGCGTGCCTGATGGCGCTGTGCTTATCAGTCCTGTCGGATAAGGCGCGTCGCCATCTGGCTCGTTACATCATCGCTCCGATGCTCAGTACCGCCATATTCAGCAATGTCAGGATCAGCAACAGCGGCGCGACCCATTTCAGATAGCGGACATAGGGAACCCGCGCGATTGCCAGACCGCCCATGACCACGGCGGAGGTGGGAGTAACCAGATTCACAATCCCGGAGGCCGACTGGTAGGCGGTTACGACCAAATCCCGTTGTACGTGGGCAAAATCCGCTAACGGCGCCATAATGGGCATCGTCAATACGGCAAGACCGGAAGAGGAGGGCACCAGGAAGGAGAGCAATACTTCCAGCCAGTAGGTTACGTTTATGAAAATGGTGGTAGAGAGGCCGGAAACCAGACTTTCCGCGCTGTGCAAAATGGTGTGGGTAATCATACCGTTATCCATGACCACCACAATGCCGCGCGCGATACCAATAATTAGCGCCACGCCGAGCAAATCCCGCGCGCCGTCGATAAAGGTACTGGTGAACGCTTCCTCACCCATCCGCGTTATCACGCCAACGATAATCGCCGCCGCCAGAAAGACGCCGGAGATTTCCGCCATCCACCAGCCGAGAACCGCCACGCCGTAAATCATCACCGCGAAAGAGGCGGCGAAGATCAGCAGCACCCATTTCCGGGTAGCCGTAAACTCCAGCAGTGTATTGGCGCGATTGCCGAGAAAATGAGCGCGATTTTCCTCCATTTTATCCGCCACGATAGAAAGCTCAGGATGGGCGCGGACTTTGCGCGCATAGCGCATTACCCAAAACACGCACAGTACGTAGCCGACAATTAACAGC
Organism: Salmonella sp. NW38; assembly: GCF_051807745.1. NCBI lineage: Bacteria > Pseudomonadati > Pseudomonadota > Gammaproteobacteria > Enterobacterales > Enterobacteriaceae > Salmonella > Salmonella sp. NW38. The sequence continues at coordinate 86,451 of NZ_JAMMTO010000002.1, forward strand.
AGTACGCGCATCAGCATTCCCTGAGTAAAAGGGATGCCGGCGGCGTTGGCGGCAATGACCGTGGCGAAAGGGTTAATGGTCGAACCGAGCGTGCCTATCCCTGCGCCGAGCAGTACGGTTGCCGCCGCCACTAACGGATCGAAGCGGGCCGCCATCATGACCGGCACCAGCAGCGTGTAGAAGGGCAACGACTCCTCCGCCATGCCATAGATAGTGCCGCCTGCGGCGAACAGCGCCATCAGAATGGGGATCATCCACTCATCTTTGCCGTTGAGTTTGATAGTTACCCGTTCAATACCGGCATCAATCGCCCCCGTTTTATTCACCACCCCCAGAAAGCCGCCGATAATCAAGACAAACAGCGCGACGTCAATGGCGCCGGCGGTGTAGGTTTCGTGGTTATAGAGGCCGTCAATCGGCGCCAGTAAAACAGCGGTAATCCCTTGCGGATGCGCTTCCACGGGGGCATACGTTCCCGCCACCGGCACCTCTTTTCCCAGCGTGGCGTTCATCGCCATTTGGTATTTTCCCGCCGGCACAATCCAGGTCATCACTGCGACCAGGGCAATAAGAATAAACAGGATGGTATAAGCGGTGGGAAATTTAAATTTACCCATGATGTTCTCTCCTGATATCACGGATATGCGCCGCGAGGGCGCATATCCTGTGGGATTAGTCGCCGAGCGTCGCCACCATGACCGCTTTGATGGTGTGCATCCGGTTTTCCGCTTCATCGAAGACTATCGAGCCTGCGGACTCGAACACCTCTTCCGTGACCTCCAGTCCTTTCAGGCCGTAAGCCATTTCGATTTCGCGTCCCACTTTGGTGTGCTCGTTATGGAAGGCGGGCAGGCAGTGCATAAACTTCACATCAGGATTACCGGTAGCGTTTACCACCTGCTGGTTGACCTGATATGGCGTCATCAGACTGACGCGCTCCGCCCAGGCTTCTTTGGGCTCTCCCATCGAGACCCAGACGTCGGTATAGAGGAAATCCACACCGTGAACGCCGTCTTCAACGCTCTCCGTTAAGGTGATACGAGCGCCGGTAACGCTGGCGATTTCCCGGCACTGCGCGACCAGCGCGGCATCAGGCCAGAAGGACTTTGGCGCTATCAGGCGGATATCCATGCCCATCTTCGCCGCGCCCACCATCAGCGAGTTGCCCATGTTGTTGCGCGCGTCGCCCAGGTAGGCGAAGCTCAGTTCCGGCAGCGTTTTACCCGGCGCGTGTTCCAGCATGGTCATCAGATCGGCCAGGATCTGGGTGGGGTGAAATTCATCGGTCAGGCCGTTCCAGACGGGAACGCCCGCGTATTCCCCCAGCTCTTCCACAATGTGTTGACCAAAACCGCGATATTCGATGCCGTCATACATCCGCCCCAGGACGCGAGCAGTATCTTTCATGGACTCTTTATGGCCGATCTGCGAGCCGCTTGGGCCGAGATAAGTCACCTGCGCGCCCTGGTCGAAAGCGGCGACTTCAAACGCGCATCGGGTGCGGGTAGAGGTTTTTTCAAAAATCAGCGCGATGTTTTTGCCGATCAGCGTTTGCTTTTCGCATCCGGCTTTTTTTGCGGCTTTCAGCTCAATAGCCAGATCGATGAGGTGTTGGATTTCCGCCGGGGTGTAGTCAAGCAGCTTCAAAAAGTTACGATTTTTCAGTGAAATAACCATTACAATATCCTTGTTAAAATGAATTGCCTGATGGCGCTGCGCTTATCCGGCCCACGGTTATGCGCGCGCTGTAGGCCGGATAAGGCGGAAGCCGCCATCCGGTAAAAAGCCTTATGCGTCAACGTCGGCGGTTTCACACCGAATCAAAGTACCTTTCTCGCCCGCGAGAATGGCTTGCCCATCCGCCAGCGAGCCGATTCCGGCAATGCCGCGGCAATGGCTGACAAACTCAGCGCAGGCGGTCACTTTCGGGCCCATCGAACCGGCGTCGAACTGCATTTCACGAAGCAGCTCCGGCGTAACTTGCGCCAGCGGGCGTTGGGTGGGCTTACCCCAGTCGAGATACACCGCGTCGGCATCGGTCAGAATGAGCAGCGCGTCGGCGTGAATTTGGCTGGCAAGCAGGGCGGCGGACAGATCTTTGTCGATCACCGCCTCGATACCGTGGTAGCCATCGGCTTTTTCCACGACCGGCACACCGCCGCCGCCGTTACAGATAACCAGGTGATCGCGGCTAATCAGCGCGCGGATGGCATCGTTTTCCACAATGCGTTTCGGCTGCGGGGAGGGCACAACGCGGCGGAAGGCGTTACCGTCGGCTTTGAATACCCAGCCCTTTTCTGCCTGTAACGCACGGGCCTGCGCTTCGTCGTAAATCGGTCCGATATATTTGGTTGGATTGAGGAATGCCGGGTCGTTGGCATCGACTTCGACCTGGGTGAGCAGGACGCTGATTTCACGCTCCGGCAGATGATTCTTCAGCGCCTGTTGCAGCATGTAGCCAATCATGCCCTGGCTTTCCGCACCGAGAATATCGAGCGGGTAGGGCGTAACGTTAGCGTAGGCGCTATTTTGTAGCGCCAGCAGTCCTACCTGTGGGCCGTTGCCGTGCACTAACACCACGCGCCATTGCCGGGTAAGCTGGGCGATGGTTCTGGCCGCCAGTTCGATATTTTTACGCTGAATATCAGCCTCCAGCGGTTCGCCGCGTTTGAGCAGCGCATTGCCGCCCAGCGCGACGACCAGTGTGCGTTTGTTTTCCATAACGTCTCCTTTAAATACCATCGCGTTCCAGTGGACAGCTCATGCAGCGTGCGCCCCCGCGCCCGCGACCCAGTTCATCGCCGGGAATGGGAAGGACGGTAATGCCGGCTTTGTCGTATTTTTCGTTGGTCCAGATGTTGCGCTCATAGCCCACCACCACGCCGGGACGCAGGGTGAGCACGTTATTGGCGTCATTCCACTGTTCGCGCTCAGCTTCAAATGCGTCGCCGCCAGTGGTGATTAAGCGCACCTGATCGATGCCAAGCGCTTTTTCAAGAGCATGAACCAGCGTGCTCTCCTGGGTTCGTTTCAGACCGCCGCGTCCGTCTGGCGTCAGCGTCCAGCACTGAACGTCCGGGCGAACGACTTCCGGATAGACGGAGAAGGTGTCGATATCAATGTGGGTCATGACGGTGTCAAGGTGCATACAGGAGCGATGTTTTGGCAGTTCAACGGCAATGACGCGTTCCGCCTGACGATGTTTAAACAATGCCTGCGCCAGGAACTCGACACCCTGCGGCGTAGTACGTTCAGACATACCGATCAACACCGCGCCGCGGCCAATCACCAGCACATCGCCGCCCTCTAAAGTGGCGTGGTCGTAATTAATGTCCTCGTCGCCGAAATATTTAATGAAATCACCGCCTGCGAATTGAGGATGCCAGCGATAAATAGCACGTAAATTATTCGTTTCACGTTGGCGTGCAGGTTTTGCCATGGGGTTAATTGAGACGCCGTTATATATCCAGCAGGACGTGTCACGGGTAAATAGGTGATTCGGTAATGGCTTCATAATAAAGTCATTAATATCGTGAGTATCGACCACCATATTTTTTATGGAGGCGGGGATTTCACCGTAAGTTAAACCGCCGCTTAAATGGCGAGCCAGTTCACGGTGCGGCATATCCGCCAGCCAGGCGCGAATATCTGCGGCAAAGGTGGGCCCAAGGCGATAATCGGAAATTTGCGTGTCCAGTAGCCAGGCTTTAGCGTCAGCCACATCCAGCGTTTGGGTGAGCAGGTCGGTTAACAGCAACACTTCTATCCCTTGCTGGCGCAGCGTGTTGGCAAAAATGTCATGCTCTTCGCCAGCGCGCTCTACGGATAATACATCGTCAAAAAGTAATTCCTGACAATTTGAAGGGGTAAGTCTTTTTAGGCTGAGATTGGGACGATGCAACATTACGCTGCGTAATTGACCAATTTCAGAACCGACAAAATGCTTTTCCATCATTATACCTTTTACATAATTTCAAGAATAAAGAAGGAGTGGCTGCAAATATTTAGCGTGCTTGCAGTCGCGGCGTTTCAGTTAAATTCGGGAGCAATGATTGAATTTTATTTGGGTTGTTAATGTGATGAGATTCACATCAATCAAGGAGTGCTATTTTTCTTATTTAATATATGAGCCGGGTCAGAGAAATTCAAAAAACAATAAGGCATTAAATGAATTACTACGCAGCTATATGGTTTGTTATTTTTTTATTGTTAATTATTTGTTTGTTGTATTGAATTATATTTAAATCTTAACTAATTGAAAATAAAGTGATTATTTTTAAGTGTTGCATAACTATGCGTGAAGGGGATTTTATTATCGGAGATATTTAAATAATTTAAAAATAACTATGGATAGAGAAGTCATTTATGCGGGGAGAGCGAATTGTGATCGCTAAAACGTTTTTATGTTAACGCCTTTAATATCAAAGGGTTGTTAGTGATGGCGGTTTGGCGCCGCTGGGGTTTATGCATAGGTACTGCATAAAGTTGGGCGAACTATTAACAATATATAAACACCGCTGGCGATAAACATGCGCTGGCGCAAAATCGATGAGAGTAAGGGTAGTATGGCAGCCATTTTTCTCGTATAAAGAGAAAAATAAAACGCTGTTTTAACTAAGGGGATGCGATGATTATTGGCAATATTGAACATCTGGAGGCCTGGCTGCCGACGGCGTTACGGCAGGCGATTGAGCACGTCAATGCGCATGTCACGGCAACGACCGCGCCAGGTAAGTATGACATTGACGGCGACAGGCTGTTTTATATGATTTCTGAAAATATGACGGAGCCGGGCGAATCGCGCAGCGCAGAGTATCACGCCCGTTATCTTGATATTCAGATTGTGCTACAAGGTCAGGAAGGGATGGCATTCAGTACCCGGCCTGCAGGAACGCCGCACACGGACTGGCTGACGGATAAAGACATTGCATTTTTACCGACGAGCGTCGACGAGAAAACCGTCGTCCTGAACGAAGGCGACTTTGTGGTGTTTTATCCCGGCGAAGTGCATAAGCCCCTGTGCGCGGTGGGAGAACCGGCGCGGGTACGTAAAGCGGTTGTGAAAATGCTGATGGCGTAATATTTTGTTCGGATGGCGGCGCCTGCACGTTGCGATTTTGTAGGCCAACCGCCATCCGGCATCATAACGACATTATTTAGACAGCGTCGCTACCATTACTGCTTTGATGGTATGCATTCGGTTTTCCGCTTCATCAAAGACAATGCTGGCCGCAGACTCAAAAACCTCGTCGGTCACTTCCATCCCGCCATGTAAACCGTACTCTTCGGCCATTTTTTTGCCAAGCGTGGTTTCGTCATCATGGAACGCAGGCAGACAATGCAGGAACTTAACCTGCGGATTGCCGGTTAACGCCATCATCTGGCTGTTGACCTGATAATCACGCAGCAGGGCAATACGCTCCGCCCATTTCTCTTTGGGTTCGCCCATAGAGACCCAAACATCGGTATAGATAAAATCCGCGCCTTTTACGCCCGAGGCGATATCTTCGGTCAGGGTGATGGCGCCACCGTTCTTTTTCGCCATGGCGCTGCACTCCGCCACTAACGCGGCTTGCGGCCAGCAGGCTTTTGGCGCGACCAGACGGAGATCCAATCCTGTTAACGCGGCGGCTTCCAGCATGGAGTTACCCATGTTATTACGCGCGTCTCCGGCATAGACCAACGTCATCTCGTTAAAGGCTTTACCCGGCAGATGTTCCTGCATGGTGAGCAGATCCGCCAGTAATTGCGTTGGGTGATACTCATCGGTTAAACCGTTCCATACCGGCACACCGGAATATTCAGCCAGCGTTTCGACGATCTCCTGGCCATATCCTCGATACTGAATACCGTCAAACATCCGGCCCAGGACGCGGGCAGTATCTTTGATGGACTCTTTATGGCCGATCTGGCTCCCGCTGGAGCCCAGGTACGTCACGCGCGCCCCCTGATCGTATGCGGCAACTTCGAAAGAGCATCGTGTCCGGGTCGAGTCTTTTTCGAAGATGAGCGCAATATTTTTACCCACCAGCTTTTGTTCTTCTTTACCGTTTTTCTTATCGGCTTTCAGTTTGGCGGCAAGCTGCAACAGAGCAGTGAGTTCGCTGGCGGTGAAATCAAGTAACTTTAAAAAAGGTTTTTGGTAAAACGTAGACATACTTCCCTCACATGGCTTAGGCCTCTCATTGAATTAAAATTCACTTTATATGGATGATTATTCATTTGCAACCCTGTTTGATAAAACTTTTCTCGATAAGGTGGAGGCAACGTCGGCGGTATGTGACAATAAGAGTATCGGCAGGACATCTATGAGGAACGAGCTATGGCAAACCCGGAATTACTGGAAGAGCAGCGTGAAGAAACGCGGTTAATTATTGAAGAGTTACTTGAGGACGGCAGCGATCCGGATGCGCTGTACACTATCGAGCATCACCTTTCCGCTGACGATTTCGAAACGTTGGAAAAAGCCGCGGTAGAAGCCTTTAAACTCGGCTATGAAGTGACGGAGCCGGAAGAGCTGGAAGTGGAAGAGGGCGATACGGTTATTTGTTGCGACATCCTCAGCGAGTGCGCGTTGAACGCCGAACTCATCGACGCTCAGGTTGAGCAACTGATGAACCTGGCGGAAAAATATGATGTTGAATACGACGGCTGGGGAACCTATTTCGAAGACCCTAATGGCGAAGAGGGTGACGACGACGATTATGTCGATGAAGATGACGACGGCGTGCGTCACTAAAGCTGTATAGTATGACGGTACGGCAGCGTCTGCTGTCGTATTTTTTTAACAGGTTACGTATGAATTACCCGCAAATACTCTCTCCGGTGCTTAATTTCCTGCATTGCCCGACGCCGCAGGCGTGGATTGTCCAGGCCCGCGATCCGCAAAATCTTCCTCTTCTGCTTACCGATCACTTGATCTGCGAACTGAAGGCTGCGCAAACCGCGTTGCTGTTGGTGCGTAAATATGTCGCTGATAAATCGGGCGCCGACGCGCTGCTCGCCTGGCTGCAACCTTACGAGGCGTTCGCGTTTCGTCAGGGGCCGGAGCCGGATTTTGTTGCCCTGCATAGACAGATTAGCAAAAGCGCCATGCCGCAAACTGATGACCCCTGGGGACGTCAGCTTATCGACCGTATGGTGTTATTGATTAAAGAGGAGTTGCACCATTTTTGGCAGGTACGCGAGGTTATGCAGGCCAGAAACATTCCTTATGTGAAAATCACCGCCAGCCGCTACGCGAAAGGAATGTTGAAAGCGGTACGCACGCACGAACCGCTCACCTTAATTGATAAGCTGATTTGCGGGGCGTATATCGAAGCCCGCTCCTGCGAACGTTTTGCCGCTCTGGCGCCCTGGCTGGATGAGGATTTACAGACGTTTTATCTCTCGCTTCTGCGCTCCGAAGCGCGGCATTATCAGGATTACCTGGCGCTGGCGCAGCAGATTTCCACCGAGGACATTTCTGCGCGCGTGCGCTATTTTGGCGACGTGGAAGCTGACCTTATCTTGTCGCCAGACCGCGAGTTTCGTTTTCATAGCGGCGTGCCAGCCGCCGGATAAAGGGTAAAATTAAAGATTAGCGTTTTTATCTTTTACGCTGTCGCCACCTGCGTGGTCATCCGCCCGACATCAAACTGCTGGCGAGCAGAAAAAGTCATTTTCATGATATTCTGTCCTGAGTAAAGCCTGCCCTGCGGCAGGCAAAAAGAACTCACTCAGTGTTATATTCCCGAAAGGTGACCTTGAACAATGCCATTTTTGCATCATCACTACGGGTTCTTGTGTTGAAATACTTACTGTTTCACGCCTTTTGACGCTTCAGAGCAGGTCTTGCCAACAAAGGTTTGTTTAATTTTGTTGATGGAGGTTGTTTTATTACCTCCTGCATCGACATCCGATTTCATGGTCATCGCAAATTCTGTATCGCTTATTTTCGTCGTTTCTACAATAGAGTGCGATTTGACATCAGGATTATTACAGACAGTCTCATTGATCAGTTTGGTATCCGTACTTTCTACAAATGTTGTCGTGCAACCGCCTGCACTGGTAGAAAAACCCTTCACCATTTTTTTAGAATCTCCAGACATTTTAGGGGTATAACACATAAGCGTCGCTATGCCCGAATTTTTTTCATCCATTAATACTTCTTTTGTATCTGGATTGATGGTGCGCATTTCTATATTTTCCATTTTCCATTCGCCGGGCTGTATATCTAATGCATATACATTAGAGATACTAATAAACATAGCGGGGAAAACAATTGCTGATAATAGGCGTTTCATTTATAACTTCCTTGAATAATAAGTGATTCCCGGATAACAGGATGTTTCCGGGATTACTTATATCAGCAAAAATAATACCTGGCGAGGATAAATAAACGCCTGATTTTCAGAGATCCTTTAACATCCTCACTTCGCAATCGACATGTCCGGTGCAGCCGAGCGGTTCGCTAATATGTTCAAATCCTAAACGTTCGTATAGCGCAATCGCCTCGCGTAAAAAAGCCGTTGTTTCCAGATAGCAGCGTTTAAAACCCTGTTCACGGGCATGATCCAGCGCCATCAGCGCCAGCTTTTTCGCCAGTCCCTGACCACGAATCACCGGTAAAAAATACATTTTTTGCAGTTCACAAATGTCTGGTTCGCTACAGGATAACGGCGCCACGCCGCCGCCGCCCACCACACAACCGTTTTGCTCTACCACCCAGTAGGCCGCGCCCGGTTGGCTATAAACCTGATACAGTTCATCCAGATTGGGGTCGGCAACGGTATAACCTTTATCGGCGGTAAGTCCGTATTCCGCTGAAACCTGACGGATGACACGGGCAATAGCGGCATTGTCGGCGGTAGTGATTCGGCGCACCGTGAGCGTTGGCGAGGCGACATTATTCATAATATGGCTCAATTTTTAAAATTTATTTATAGATTACTTTAATACCACCGTCTTGAGTCACGCGCAAGGAGATCCTGAATCAGACAAAATAAAAGGCGGAAAAATTAAACAAAAATAGTATCGTAGTCAAATCAGTAACAATTTACTGGTTTTTATTATTAATTCTAATAGATTGTAATTCAGGGATATGATTCATGAATAACGTTATCAGTAGTAAAGATAACCATAATCACACGTTGGTGTTTACAGGCAAGGGCGGAAAGTATTTTGTTATTTGCCTTGTGAATTTCTTGTTGACGTGTATCACGTTGGGAATCTATGCGCCGTGGGCGATGGTGAAATGTCGACGTTATATTTATACTAATATGACGCTAAACAATCAGCCTTTTGCTTACAAAGCCACGGGCGGCGCATTATTTATTAGTGTGTTGTTAGTTTTTATTATTTATATTGTTAGCCTCTCTCTTATTGAACACGGTCATCCCGGTCTCGGTTTTACGCTATTCGGCTTATTAATTGCGATTATTCCTTTTATGGCGGTGAAAGGATTACAGTATCAGGCGATGATGACTTCGCTTAATGGCGTACATTTTGGATTCCAGTGTTCCATGCGGCGCGCCTGGTGGTACATGTTCGCTCTCCCGGTACTCCTGATGGTGGCGCTTTATATTGTTCTTTATATTATCTCACTGGTAACCATCGCCGTCGGCGGTTTAGTGTTCAATATCGTTTTTCTCGGTTTGCTGGCTATTATTGGGATAGGGGTCATTAACGGTATTACCTACAGCAAATGGATGACCTTGTTTGGCAATGGCGCAAACTTTGGCATTCATCGTTTCTCGATTCAGGTTAATGTTAAAACGTGCATCAGAGGGTGCGTGTTGGCAATGTTGACCCTTTTCCCTTTTGCTGTCGTGATTGGTTATCTAATCGCGCCGGTGTTCACCGACATGATTCTTTTGAGTATGATGGGGAATGCGCAGGCAGGAGGGGCGCTTATTCTGCAATATTATGGCCAGATAATGGCATGTTATTTCCTCTATTTTCTCGCGATTATGGTGGTAACCAGTTACTTATATGTGGCGTTACGCAACCTGTTTTTAAACAATTTGTCACTGGCGAACGATTCGATTCGTTTTCATTCCTCTGTCACTGCACACGGTATGCTGTGGCGGTTACTGGTGGTGTTTGTGATTTCCGGCGTGACGTTAGGGCTGGCTTATCCGTGGTTGAAAATTTGGCTGGTGAGCTGGCTGGCGCAGAATACACAGGTCCAGGGCGATCTGGATTCGCTTGAGTTAACCAATGATGAGAAGCCGCTGGAAAACAGTCTGCTAATGTGGATTTCTCGTGGCATCATGCCTTACTTCCCGTTTATCTGATGTAAAAAGGCCGACGTTTACGTCGGCCCATAATTCATGTTGTCGGATGGCGGCGTGAATGCCTTATCCGGCCTACCGATCGCGCCATGTCAATAAGCGAACGTGTAGGCCTGGTAAGCGAAGCGCCATCAGGCTTTCAGATTACAGCGCGCTAATAACCGCCTGCTGCTCAATCAGCTTCGCTTTCGCTTCTGCGTAACCGTCCAGCTTCTCACGCTCTTTGGCAATGACCGCTTCCGGCGCGCGGGCAACGAAACCTTCGTTGGACAGTTTGCCTTCGATACGGGCAATCTCGCCTTCGATTTTCGCCACTTCTTTCGCCAGACGCGCCAGCTCATCTTCTTTGTTGATGAGGCCAGCCATCGGGATCAGCAGTTCGGCGCCGTCGATGATTTTGGTCACGGAAACCGGGCCTTTGTCATCGGCTGGCAGCACGGTGATGCTTTCCAGACGCGCCAGGGTTTGCAGGAAGCTACGGTTGTCGTTAACACGACGAACGGCTTCTTCACTACAGCCGCGCAGCAGCAGTTCCAGCGGTTTGCCCGGGGCGATGTTCATTTCCGCACGAATGTTACGTACTGCGACGATCGCCTGCTTCAGCCACTCGGTATCGGCCAACGCGGCTTCATCCACCTGTGCGGCGTTATATTCCGGGAACGGCTGCAGCATGATGGTGTCGGCGGTAATGCCACAGATAACCTTCACGCGCTGCCAGATGGTTTCGGTAATGAACGGGATGATAGGATGCGCCAGGCGCAGCAGACCTTCCAGAACGGTGACCAGCGTATGGCGGGTGCCGCGCAGTTCAGACTCGGAACCCCCGGTCATTACCGGCTTGGTCAGCTCCAGATACCAGTCGCAGAACTGGTTCCAGGTGAATTCATACAGAATGCCCGCGGCGATATCGAAGCGGAAGCTGTCCAGCGCGTCGCGGTAGGCTTTAACGGTCTGGTTGAATTCCGCCAGGATCCAGCGGTCCGCCAGCGACAGCGTCATTTCGCCGCCGTTGAAGCCGCAATCCTGCTCTTCGGTGTTCATCAGCACAAAGCGGCTGGCGTTCCACAGCTTGTTACAGAAGTTACGATAACCTTCCAGACGCTTCATATCCCAGTTGATATCGCGGCCGGTCGAAGCCAGTGCCGCCAGGGTAAAGCGCAGGGCGTCGGTGCCGTGCGGCTCGATGCCATTCGGGAACTGCTTCTCGGTACGCTTGCGAATTTTCTCCGCCATCTGCGGCTGCATCATGTTGCCGGTGCGTTTTTCCAGCAGTTCCGGCAGGGAGATGCCGTCCACCATATCCAGCGGGTCGATAACGTTACCCTTGGATTTGGACATCTTCTGGCCTTCGTCGTCGCGAATCAGACCGGTCATATAGACGGTATGGAACGGCACCTGCGGCTTGCCGTTTTCATCTTTGATGAAGTGCATGGTCATCATGATCATGCGGGCAATCCAGAAGAAGATGATATCGAAGCCGGACACCATCACGCTGGTGGGGTGGAACTGACGCAGGGCGTCGGTGTTTTCCGGCCAGCCGAGGGTGGAGAAAGTCCACAGCGCGGAGGAGAACCAGGTATCGAGAACGTCTTCGTCCTGACGAAGCTGAACGTCGGCACCAAGGTTGTTTTCCTGACGCACTTCGTCTTCTGTACGGCCAACGTAGACGTTGCCGTCGTTGTCATACCATGCCGGGATACGGTGACCCCACCACAGTTGACGAGAGATACACCAGTCCTGGATATCACGCATCCAGGAGAAGTACATGTTTTCGTACTGCTTCGGCACGAACTGAATGTCGCCGTTTTCAACCGCTTCCACCGCCGGTTTCGCCAGCACGTCTGCACGCACATACCACTGGTCGGTTAGCATCGGTTCGATAACCACGCCGCCACGGTCGCCGTAAGGGACGGTCAGGTCGTGCGGTTTAATTTCTTCCAGCAGGCCCAGCGCGTCAACGGCAGCAACGACTGCTTTACGGGCAGCAAAGCGTTCCAGCTTCTGGAACTCAGCCGGAATCTCGCTGGAATAAACGTCAGACTCTTCACCTTTGGTATCGAACACTTCCGCGCTTTCGCGGATGTCGCCGTCAAAGGTCAGGATGTTGATCATCGGCAAGGCGTGACGTTTCCCGACTTCGTAGTCATTAAAGTCGTGCGCCGGGGTGATCTTCACGCAGCCGGTGCCTTTTTCCATATCGGCATGTTCGTCGCCAACGATTGGAATGCGGCGGTTAACCAGCGGCAGAATAACGAATTTGCCAATCAGATCTTTATAACGCGGATCTTCCGGGTTCACGGCCACGCCGGTATCGCCCAGTACGGTTTCCGGACGGGTGGTGGCGACGACCAGGTAATCTTTACCGTCTGCGGTTTTCGCGCCATCGGCCAGCGGATAGCGGATGTGCCACATCGAGCCTTTGGACTCGCGGTTTTCCACTTCCAGGTCAGAGATGGCGGTGCGCAGCTTCGGGTCCCAGTTCACCAGGCGTTTGCCACGGTAAATCAGGTCTTCTTTGTACAGGCGGACAAAGACTTCTTTCACGGCATTGGAAAGGCCTTCGTCCATGGTGAAGCGCTCGCGCTCCCAGTCAACGGAGTTGCCGAGACGGCGCATCTGACGGGTAATGGTGCCGCCGGATTCCGTTTTCCACTGCCAGATTTTGTCGATAAACGCATCGCGGCCGTAGTCGTGACGGGTTTTACCTTCTTCAGCGGCAATCTTGCGCTCAACCACCATCTGGGTTGCGATCCCGGCGTGGTCGGTGCCGACCTGCCACAGGGTGTTTTTACCCTGCATACGCTGGTAACGGATCATGGTATCCATGATGGTTTGCTGGAAAGCATGTCCCATATGCAAACTGCCGGTGACGTTCGGCGGCGGGATCATGATGCAGAAGGACTCTTTGCTTTCGTCGCCGTTAGGCTTGAAATAGCCCTGCTTTTCCCAGTGCTCGTAAAGCGGCTGTTCGATATCTTGGGGGTTATATGTCTTTTCCATTATTTCCAGGTTGCCGTATTCAGGTTAAAACCAGCCACGCGGTAGGCTTTGTAGCGTTCGCGCGCCAGTTGTTTCAAAGTTTCTTCGTAAGGGACGAAGTCTACCACTTCTGTGAAAGCGGTGGCAAAATCTGCAAAGCTTGTACGCAGGCTGATTAAAATATCGCGCGGGCTGCTGTTGCGTTTTTGCGGCCAGGCAATTTCAACCGGCGCGCCGCCGCGTGGGCCTTCGCCTGCCAGATTGTGCGGGACAAAACTTTCCGCCGGTCTTGCCCACAGCGCTTCATCCAGCCGAATGGCCTGCTTCTCATCTTCGCAGGCGATCAGCACGCGCTTGCCGGCGCGCCAACGTTCTGCGGCAATTTCACACACCAGTTGTTCAACGGCGCTTAAACCATTGACGGTAGTGTCATTATCCAGAAGATAGAACGTCGCATTTTTCATATATGGGGCTTCTTGTGGTGGATTTAAATGCGTTGCCATGATGCCTCCCGTAGGCCGGATAAGCGCAGCGCCATCCGGCAAAACGCCTGATGGCGGCGCTAATGCGCCTTATCAGGCCTACGGGGTAATCTCAAACTTACTCTTCGCCGTTAAAGCCCGCGCGATTGAGCAGGAACTGCGACAGCAGCGCTACCGGACGCCCCGTCGCGCCTTTCGCTTTGCCGGAACGCCATGCGGTACCCGCGATATCCAGGTGCGCCCAGTTATATTTACGGGTAAAGCGCGACAGGAAGCAGCCCGCGGTGATAGCACCACCAGGACGGCCGCCGATGTTAGCCATATCCGCAAAGTTGGACTCCAGTTGTTCCTGGAACTCATCGCCCAGCGGCAGACGCCACGCGCGGTCGCCCGCCTGCTCGGACGCGCCGATCAGCTCATGCGCCAGCGGGTTATGGTTCGACATCAGACCGGTAATGTGATGGCCCAGCGCAATCACGCAGGCCCCGGTTAGCGTCGCCACGTCGATAACCGCTTCCGGTTCGAAGCGCTCAACGTAGGTTAGCACGTCGCACAAAACCAGACGGCCTTCGGCGTCGGTGTTCAGGACTTCAACGGTTTGACCAGACATGGTGGTCAGCACGTCGCCCGGACGATACGCGCGTCCGCCCGGCATGTTTTCACAGCCCGCCAGCACGCCGATAACGTTAATCGGTAGCTGAAGCTCGGCAACCATACGCATCACGCCGTAAACCGCCGCTGCGCCGCACATGTCGTACTTCATCTCGTCCATCCCTTCAGATGGCTTGATGGAGATGCCGCCGGAGTCGAAGGTCAGGCCTTTACCCACCAGCACGATCGGGCGCGCGTCTTCGGATGGATTGCCCTTGTACTCAATCACCGACATCAGCGATTCATTCTGCGAACCGTGGCCGACCGCCAGATAAGCGTTCATACCCAGTTCGCGCATTTGCTGTTCGCCGATTACGCGGGTGATGACATTTTTGCTGTAGCTGTCGGCCAACTGGCGCGCCTGTGACGCCAGGTAGGCGGCGTTACAGATATTGGGCGGCATGTTGCCGAGATCTTTCGCTGCCTTAATCCCGGCGGCGATGGCCAGACCGTGCTGAATGGCGCGTTCGCCGCTGGTGAGCTCACGGCGGGTCGGCACATTAAAGACCATCTTACGTAGCGGGCGGCGCGGCTCGCTCTTGTTGGTCTTGAGTTGATCAAAGCTATAAAGCGTCTCTTTGGCCGTTTCGACGGCCTGACGCACTTTCCAGTAGTTGTTGCGGCCTTTGACGTGCAGTTCGGTCAGGAAACAGACGGCTTCCATCGAACCGGTATCATTCAGAGTATTTATCGTTTTCTGAATAACCTGCTTATACTGACGTTCATCAAGCTCGCGCTCTTTGCCGCAACCAATGAGGAGGATTCGCTCGGAAAGAACGTTAGGAACATGGTGCAGCAACAGAGTCTGCCCCGGTTTTCCTTCCAGTTCGCCGCGACGCAGCAATGCGCTGATGTATCCGTCGCTAATTTTGTCGAGCTGTTCTGCAATCGGAGAAAGGCGACGCGGTTCAAAGACGCCCACGACAATGCAGGCACTCCGCTGTTTCTCCGGGCTACCGCTTTTTACACTGAACTCCATGCACTATGCTCCTGAATCTTAAAGACAACAGTGGTGGCTACAGCTATACTCGTCGTCTTTCAAGTTGCAGATGCGTTGGCTGCGCCTGCTCACCCCTGTCGCTTACCTGATGTAAGCTCCGGGGCTCCACAGTCTTGCCGCCTGCCTGCAACTCGAAATCCATTAGAGTATAGAAATTGAAAGCTTTCGTAACTCATATCCGCTGTTGCGGTGACTTCGTGTTAATCTTAACGTTATTACGGCATTGGCACGTCAGAACAAGTTCTGAGAGGTGAATCCGCTGAGTATAATGATCTTAGCGATGATTTCGACGACTCAAGAGAATAAATGACGTTTAAGCCATGAAACAAGCTAAATTCCAGCAAAAAAATGGGTTTTTACGGGCGTATTTAAAGTGATAATCATAAGATATCTGGTGCGGGAGACGCTCAAAAGCCAGCTGGCGATACTCTTCATCTTACTTTTGATCTTCTTTTGTCAAAAGTTAGTGAGGATTCTCGGCGCGGCGGTTGACGGCGATATTCCCGCAAATCTGGTGCTCTCGCTTCTGGGGCTGGGCGTACCGGAAATGGCGCAGCTCATCCTGCCTTTAAGCCTGTTCCTGGGGCTGCTGATGACGCTGGGCAAACTGTATACCGAAAGTGAAATTACGGTCATGCACGCCTGTGGGTTGAGCAAAGCCGTGCTGGTAAAGGCCGCCATGGTACTGGCGTTATTTACCGGTATCCTTGCGGCGGTTAACGTGATGTGGGCCGGCCCCTGGTCGTCAAAACACCAGGATGAAGTGCTGGCGGAGGCGAAAGCGAACCCCGGTATGGCGGCGTTGGCGCAGGGGCAATTCCAGCAGGCGACTAACGGCAGCTCGGTGCTGTTTATCGAAAGCGTTGACGGCAGCGACTTCCACGATGTTTTCCTGGCGCAGATTCGCCCTAAGGGCAATGCTCGTCCTTCTGTGGTAGTGGCTGATTCCGGACACCTTACTCAGTTGCGCGATGGTTCCCAGGTTGTCACCTTAAACAAAGGGACACGTTTTGAAGGAACGGCGTTGCTACGCGATTTTCGCATCACCGACTTCCAGAACTATCAGGCGATTATTGGCCATCAGGCCGTGGCGCTGGACCCGAACGATACCGACCAGATGGACATGCGCACGCTGTGGAATACCGACAACGATCGCGCTCGCGCCGAGCTGCACTGGCGTATCACGTTAGTCTTTACCGTATTTATGATGGCGCTGATGGTCGTGCCGCTTAGCGTGGTGAATCCACGTCAGGGGCGCGTCTTGTCTATGTTGCCCGCCATGCTGCTTTATCTGCTGTTCTTCCTGATCCAGACCTCCATTAAATCGAATGGCGGTAAAGGCAAACTGGACCCGGTTATCTGGATGTGGGCGGTCAACCTGATCTATCTGGCGTTGGCGATTGGTTTAAACCTGTGGGATACGGTGCCGGTCCGCCGCCTGCGTGCCCGTTTTCTGCGTAAAGGAGCGGTATAATGCAGCCATTTGGTGTACTTGACCGCTATATCGGTAAAACCATTTTTACCACCATCATGATGACGTTGTTCATGCTGGTGTCGCTCTCCGGGATCATCAAGTTTGTCGATCAGCTGAAAAAAGCGGGGCAGGGTAACTACGACGCGCTGGGCGCGGGTATGTACACCCTGCTCAGCGTACCTAAGGATATCCAGATCTTCTTTCCTATGGCGGCGCTGCTTGGCGCGCTGCTGGGACTGGGGATGCTGGCGCAGCGTAGCGAACTGGTGGTGATGCAGGCATCGGGTTTCACCCGTATGCAGGTGGCGCTGTCGGTGATGAAAACGGCTATCCCCCTGGTGCTGTTAACCATGGCGATCGGCGAATGGGTCGCCCCGCAGGGCGAGCAGATGGCGCGTAACTATCGTGCGCAGGCGATGTATGGCGGTTCGCTGCTTTCCACCCAGCAAGGTCTGTGGGCGAAAGACGGGAATAACTTTGTCTATATTGAACGGGTGAAGGGCGACGAGGAGCTGGCCGGCATTAGTATTTACGCTTTCAACGATCAGCGTCGTTTGCAGTCGGTGCGTTACGCCGCTTCGGCAAAATTCGACCCGGAGCATAAGGTCTGGCGTTTGTCGCAGGTGGATGAGTCCGATCTGCAAAACCCGAAACAGATCACCGGTTCGCAGACGGTGAGCGGTACCTGGAAAACGAATCTGACGCCGGATAAGTTAGGTGTGGTGGCGCTGGACCCGGATGCGCTTTCCATCAGCGGTCTGCATAACTACGTTAAATATCTGAAGTCGAGCGGACAGGACGCCGGACGTTATCAGCTCAATATGTGGAGTAAAATCTTCCAGCCGCTCTCCGTGGCGGTGATGATGCTGATGGCGCTGTCGTTTATCTTTGGCCCACTGCGTAGTGTGCCGATGGGCGTGCGCGTGGTGACGGGGATTAGCTTCGGCTTCGTCTTTTACGTTCTCGACCAGATTTTTGGCCCGCTGACGCTGGTATACGGCATTCCGCCGATTGTCGGCGCGCTGCTGCCGAGCGCGTCTTTCTTCCTGATTAGCCTGTGGCTAATGCTGCGTAAGTCGTAATCACAGGCTGCCATCCGGCAATGCAGTAAAGCGCAGTGCCTGATGGCGCTGCGCTTATCAGGCCTACTATGACCCGTAGGCCTGATAAGTCCTTTCCGCCGCCATCCGGCAGACCGCCTGGTATTCCTCGAATGATGTAGTGCGTAACCTGACGCGTGGCGCTTTTGGCTACGCGTTAAGCTCAGGCAAGCTGCGGGAAAAAGTAGATCAAAAAATTTATAACGTGCTGCCGTGATAAATCTGATAACCCAAATCAATCGTATTATGGTTGAGATCGTTATTTTTAATTTTGTTGAGCAACATCTGCGCGGCTCTGCGCCCGATCTCAAAACGAGGGGTAATTACGCTGGCGAGGCTCGGTATCATTTGCCTGCCCATCTCCAGACCGTGGAAGCCGGCGATGGAGATCTGCTCCGGTACGGCCAGTTGACGCTCGCGGCACCACAGTAGAGCGCCCATTGCGATAT
The DNA here is from genome assembly GCF_051807745.1 of Salmonella sp. NW38. Taxonomy (NCBI): domain Bacteria; kingdom Pseudomonadati; phylum Pseudomonadota; class Gammaproteobacteria; order Enterobacterales; family Enterobacteriaceae; genus Salmonella; species Salmonella sp. NW38. The sequence goes on from NZ_JAMMTO010000002.1 coordinate 104,860, forward strand.
CGTCATTAGTACAAAAGACGCCATCCACGTCCGGGTGCGCAGCAAGCGCATCACGCATTAGCTGTATCCCCAGATGGATAGAGGAGATAGCGCGGGGATTGATGCGCAACGGTGCCAGCCCCCGGCGCGTCATCGCATCGCAGTAGCCATGATAACGCTGCTCATCACGGATATCGTCTTTTGAACCCAGATAGAGGATTTTACGCCGCTGGCGTTTATCCAGCATGGTGCTGACCATATCAAAGGCGGCCTGACGGTTATCAAACCCCACCTCCATATCTAAGCGATCGCCCTGGATGTCCATGAGTTCTACAATCGGAAGGGTAGCTGAACGCAGGAATTTGACGGTTCTGAGGGTATGATATTTTTCTGAAAGAATAATGCCGTCGATATTGTAAGACAGTAAATTGATAACGGACTCTTCTTCCGAATCGCGATTGTAATTGTAATTCGCAATGAGAGTTTGGTAGTTATGACCCGACGTTACGGATTCAATCCCGGCAAGAATGTCGGCAAACAACTGGTTCTGAAAAGAGGGGATCAGCACGCCCAGAGTGTAACTTTGCGCGTTTAACAGCATAGCTGGCGCGCGATTTGGTATGTAGTTAATTTCCTCCATGATCTGCGCAATACGCTCGCCGGTTTCCCTGGCGACTTTTTTCGGTGAGCGGATGTAACGGCTCACCGTCATTTTTGTCACGCCAGCAAGCGTAGCGATATCCTGCAAAGAAATTCTGTGATTCCTCATGTTTTCTCCAGTACCGGGGGCGGGAACGTCGCCCCCATGGTTAATTGGGCTGCGGATGATGAATTAATGCAGAACCGCATTCAGCGCCAGTACGCCCAGCAACCCCATGACAGAAATCAATGTTTCCATAACGGTCCAGGTGCGTAGGGTTTCCCCGACGCTAAGATTAAAATACCCTTTAAACAGCCAAAAACCGGGATCGTTAACATGTGATGCAATAACGCTTCCCGCGCCTGTCGCCAGTACCATTAACGCCGGATCGGCGTGGGTTACGTTAATAATCGGCAATACGACGCCCGCTGTGGTTATCGCGGCCACGGTCGCGGAACCTAACGCAATACGCAGCACGGCGGCTACCGTCCAGCACATTAATAACGGAGATAGCGAGGTGCCGGTCATTAATTGCGAGATATATTGACCCACGCCGCTATCCACCAGCACTTGCTTAAACGCGCCGCCGCCCGCGATGATAAAAACAATCATCGCAATAGCGCCAATGGACTCGCCGACGATATCCATCACCTGCTCAACCGTACGTCCATTGCGTCGGCCCAGCGTAAAAATGGCGATGATAATGGCAATAAACAACGCCACTGCTGGATTACCGATAAATTCGAAGAAAACCCGCACGGCATTCGTTTTTGGCAGCGTGATTTCACATACCGCTGCGATGGCCATCAGAATGACCGGGATCACGGCGGCAAAAATACTGTTCCAGAATGACGGCATCTCTTCTTCACTGAATAGGTGAGGATTAAATAATCCTTCAGGCGGCGCTTTTTCAAATCGCGCCAGTAATTTTGAAAACAGAGGGCCGGCAACAATCACTGTCGGTATGGTAATGATTAACCCATACAGCAGGGTCGTACCGAGATTTGCCTCAAAAATTGTCGCAATAGCGGTAGGGCCGGGATGCGGCGGCAGGAAGCAGTGCGTAACGGATAAGGCGGCGACCATTGGAACCCCGACATACAGCAAGGGCAGTCCCGATGAGGCCACAATCGTAAAAACGAGCGGCAACAGCAGTACGAATCCGACTTCAAAAAACATTGCCAGGCCGACGATAAGCCCGGTGATCACCAGCGCCCATTGCACGCGTTTTTTGCCGAACGTATTAATGAGCGTCGTCGCAATGCGCTGCGCGGCGCCGGTATCGGAAATTAATCTTCCCAGCATCGCGCCAAAACCGAGGATCATGGCGAGTCCGCCCAGAGTACCGCCAATTCCGTTTTGTATGGAGTGCAGGACGTCTTGCGCGCCCATCCCTTCGGCAAATCCCACCACGGCGGCAACCAGAACAAGGGCGATAAAGCCGTTAACTTTAAAGCCAATCATTAAGACCAACAGCAGCGCAACGCCTGCCGCAATAATTATTAATGGCATATTCGTCTCTCTTATTAGCGCCAAAATAGCAGCGCTTACGCGCTGCGTCGTATTTCCCTGGTCAGACGGCAACCAGCATACCGCCATCGACAAACAGCAGATGTCCGTTAACAAAGTCGGAAGCTTTTGACGAGAGAAACACCGCTGCGCCAATAAGCTCCTGGGGATCGCCCCAGCGTGCGGCAGGCGTACGTTTGCATAGCCAGGAGGTGAAGGCTTCATCTTCAACCAGCGCTTTGGTCATCTCCGTTTTGAAGTATCCCGGCGCAATACCGTTGACCTGGATATTATGACGCGCCAGCTCCACGCACATGCCGCGAGTCAGCATCTTCACGGCACCCTTCGACGCGGCGTATGGCGTAATCGTGTCGCGGCCCAGCTCGCTTTGCATCGAACAGATGTTGATCACTTTTCCTGCCTGCCGCGCCACCATACGGCGCGTAACGGCCTGAGAGACGAGAAAAACCGCGGTCTGATTTACGGCGATGACGTCATTCCACTCCTGCTCGGGAAACTCAGTAAACGGATGACGGCGCTGGATACCGGCGTTATTTATCAGGACGTCAATGACGCCGATATCTTTTTCGATATGTTCAACCGCAGCTTCAATATCCTGTTTATGGGTGACATTAAAGGGAGCGGCAATAGCCTTTATCCCTTCCTGCTGAAGTTTCGTCACGGCTGTTTCGGCGCGTTCCGGGGTAATATCGTTAACAATAATGCGCGCGCCATAGCGACCAAGACCGGTTGCCAGCAAATAACCAATTCCCTGAGCGGCTCCGGTGATAAGGATATTTTTATCTGCCAGTGAAAAAAGATCGTTCATGATAGTGTCCCTTATTTTACTTTCTCAGAAAACGAGCTGAACTTTTGCCGCCTGTGTTTTGTCTCCGGCAAAGATCAGCGCCGCTTCCAGGTCGGTAAATGGATATTCCGCGCTCAGTAACGGCAGCGGATTGATAACGCGGTTGGCAAGCCAGGAAACCGCAGTATTAAATTCGGTAGTAAAGCGGAAAGAGCCTTTCAGGGAGATCTCTTTGCTTATTACCATCATCATCGGGAAGTTGGGGACTGCGCCGCCCATGCCAACCTGCACCATCACGCCTTTGGCCCGTGTGACTTCCAGACACGTTGAGATAGAGGAAGGATGCCCGGAGACTTCAAAACTGATATCGAAATACCCTTTTTCTGCTTTCCAGCCATCAAGAGAGTCATGCTGTGGGTTCACCAGCGTATCCGCGCCCATCTGCCGGGCCAGCGAGAGAGAACGGGTACTGATATCGGCACATACCACTTCCGCCGCGCCCAGCGTTTTTACCGCGCTAACAATCAGGCAGCCGATAGGGCCAACGCCGGAGATAAAGACGCGTTTGCCCTGCAGATCGCCCGCCTCATGAGCCGCATGAATGGCAACCGCCAGCGGTTCGGCAAAGGCCATGGCTTTTTCGTCCGCCTGTTCCGGCCAGGGAATGCACTGAGCGGTATCGACAGCTTTAAATCGGGTAAAACCGCCATCGACATGCGGAAAATACATGGCGCTGCCAAAGAAACGCATTTCAGTACAGTGGTTTTCTTCATGCTGCAGACAGTATTTGCAATGACCGCAAGGCTTCGATGGATTAATCGCTACCGGTTGACCTTCACGTAATAAATCTGAGTCGCTATGAACGATTTTGCCAATCACTTCATGACCTAAAATCATTGGCGCTTTTACTGTAAAATTGCCGACTTTGCCTTCCTGATAATAATGTAAGTCAGACCCACAAATGCCGCCTCGGGTAATTTGTACGAGTGTTCCTTTATTATTCCATTCAATATTTTGTTCCGTAACGGCAACAGCACGCTTACCCGCAACAACGCAGGATTGAGTTTTTACTTCCATAAATTCCTCACTGGTCAGGTAGTTACCCTGAACGCATTTAAGCGGTTTTATTTGTCATTATTTGTGACTTATGTCACGCTGGAAAATTGTTACACTACAATGTTACGCATAACGTGATGTGCCTTAGAGTTCTTCTCTATGGAAATTAAAAAACGTGAAATTGTCGAACGTAGAGGCGTAATATTGTGGTGTGGAATATGACTCAGAGGTATTTAAATGGCCGGGGAAAGCTATATTTTAATGGGTGTTTCAGGTAGTGGTAAATCTTTAATAGGCAGCAAAATTGCAACATTATTTTCTGCGAAGTTTATTGACGGCGATGATCTCCATCCGGCGAAAAACATTGATAAAATGTCTCAGGGAATACCGTTAACTGATGAAGACCGTTTACCCTGGCTGGAACGATTAAATGACGCTTCATACAGTCTTTATAAAAAAAATGAGACGGGATTTATTGTCTGCTCGTCATTAAAAAAACAGTACCGCGATATTTTACGTAAGAGCAGCCCTAACGTACATTTCCTGTGGCTGGATGGCGATTACGCTACCATTCTGCAGCGAATGCAGCGTCGTGCCGGGCATTTTATGCCGCCAGACCTGCTGCAAAGTCAGTTTGACGCGCTGGAGCGACCGTGTGCCGATGAACATGATATTGCGCGTATCGATGTTAATCATGACATCGAGCACGTGACGGAGCAGTGCCGACTGGCTGTACAGGCTTTTCGTCAGGCACTCAGCGCTTCCTGATCATTGTCAAAGCGCTGAGTCAGGCGGTCAGAAGTCAGCTTTTAGCACTACACGATAGCGGGCTTTGCCGTCGCGAACGTGCTGGATAGCCTCGTTGATTTGTGACATTGCGAACAGTTCCGTGGTGGGCGCGACTTTGCTGCGTCCGGCGAATTTCATCAGTTTGCGAAGTTCATATGGCGTTCCGGTTGCCGAGCCTGAGATACTGCGATCGCCGGCAATTAATGTAAACGCCGGTACGGGCAGCGGCTTCAATACGGCCCCAACGGTATGGAAGTTGCCGCCATACGTCAGCGCTTCGAAGTAGGGCTGCCAGTCGAGATCGACGTTGACCGTGTTAATAATGAGATCGAACTGGCCCGCCAGTGCTTTTAACGCTTCCGGATCGCGGCTGTTCACCACGTTATTGGCCCCCATCGCCAGCACTTCCTGCTCTTTCGATGGATTTGAGCTGAACGCGGTGACTTCGCAGCCCATTGCATGTAACAGCTTTATGGCGATATGCCCAAGCCCGCCAATACCGATGACGCCAACGCGGCTGGTAGCAGTAATATGGTGCATCAGTAGCGGTTTAAAGACCGTAATGCCGCCACATAACAGCGGGCCTGCGGACGCCATATCCATATTCTCCGGAAGAGGAATTACCCACTGCCAGCCCGCGCGAAGCTTCTCGGCAAAACCGCCACGATTGAGGATAGTGGGCACTGCGCCTTCCAGGCAGTTAATTTGATTGCCGCTGATACAGGCATCGCAGTGTCCGCAGCTGCGCGCCGTCCAGCCGATTCCAACGCGCTGGCCGACTTTTAGCCCCTTATCCTGTGCCGCGCTGCCGAGTGCGGCCACCCGACCAATGACCTCATGTCCGGCAACCAGAGGGTATTGAGAGAACCCCCATTCATTGTCGATCATTGACAGATCGGAATGGCAGATCCCGCAGTAGTCGACCCGTACCTCGACATCTTCCGGTTGGAGTTCTCCCGCGTCATATTCATAGAGTTCGAGCTCGCCGCCCGCCTCTTTGGCGGCGTAGCTTTTTATTATCGTCATTGTGTTTCCCTTAATGTGGTGTTGAACTGAAAAGTGTAGAGCATGGAGGCAAGGGACGCCCGGCGTTAATCTGCTGGAGAAGGCGGGAAGTAGCCTGATTATTCTATTTAATACTCAACGCTGCTGAAATTTTCAGCACTTAGCGATACAGGTGTATGCTCGTGCTTGCATGGCGGCGTATGACAGGTATAATCCACAACGTTTTCCGCATACCTCTTCAGTGCCGAAGTGGCGAAATCGGTAGACGCAGTTGATTCAAAATCAACCGTAGAAATACGTGCCGGTTCGAGTCCGGCCTTCGGCACCAAAAGCATGTAAATGGACCTCAATTGAGGTCTTTTTTTATGCCTGAAATCCGCGCCACACAAAGCTTTCCGCGATTTTTCCTTCAACTGAAGTCAATCTAACTCAACCCACATCAACAAGCTTGTGAGTATACTAATGAGTATATTTTCCGATTCTATATTGCTTGTATACTCACGAGATACCAATCGAAGGAGGTCCATCATGACCTAACGGATACTAAAGTTCGTTCTGCGAAACCTGAGGATAAAGAGTATTCACTTGTTGACGGTGACGGCATGTTCCTTACTTGTAAAACCTAAATAGCTGCGCCAAATAGTAGATCACTTTGAGGGAACTCAGCCCGGATTGTGCGATCTGATCAATCGCCAAAAATCACGAATCACCAACCGGACTGAGCGATGCCGATCATAGCACCAATTCCCCGTGACGAACGACGCCTGATGTAGAAAGCTATCCATAATCTTCCGCTAAACAGACCATCAGCGCTCAGATTCCAGTTGAGTTGGCTCTTGCCGTTGAGAATCTGGCTGTAGAGCTGGATCGTTCAAAGAGCTGGGTCATAAAGGAAGCATTACTCTCCATGCTGGCTGAAAGAGAGCGACGTCACCAGAGCATCCAGGCCGGTCTTGCCGATGTGGATGCCGGTCGTGTGGTGAGTCATTCGGACATGGTGGATTTCGCTAACCGTTTAAAGGAAACATGACAGGCAAAGATATTGCTATCCGAGATAGTCGCCTCTCATTGCCATTTGCTTAAATACTCCCCATACTAGATACATGTGTTTATTACACGTGTAATTTCAGGAGGCTCTATGTCGGGTATGAGTGTACGACATAAAAAAACAGTCAGTGTCACGCTGGAACCTGCATTGCTTCAGCAAGCCCGTGATGCAGGTATTAATCTGTCTGCGGTGCTTACCGCCGCGCTGAAAGAGGAAATCAGTGCCACAGGCGTTGAACGCTGGAAAGCAGAAAATAGAGCGGGTTTGCAGGAGCTCAATCGTATTACTGATGAGCACGGCCTTTTATCGGACGATTACAGGACGTTTTAATCATGCAATACATGGTTTATCGCAATAAAGGAAACAGCAAGGCTTATCCTTATTTACTTGATGTGCAAAGCGATATTATTGATGAACTGCATACTCGCATGGTTATCCCATTGTTTCCTGTGAGCAGGTTGGTAAATAACCCAGTTAAGCGCCTCACGCCCACTCTGAATGTGGAAGGTAATGACTATCTGGTGATGACTCACGAAATGGCGAGTATCAGGCTTTCGCAGATTGGTGATGAGGTGATGGACGTTCGTTCCCACAGGCAAACCATCAAAAATGCTCTCGATTTTATCTTTGACGGGTTCTGAATGGCTTGCAGGTCAAATGGAGAGTTGTTCACCGTTCTGGAGGGGATTTGACGCGCTTGAACCTGTGGAAGAAGATGAGGCGTGATTTTAAGTTAACTGCGTTCTCAGAGAATCGTGCATGAGTATACATGTGAGTATATATAGCGGTTCTCTTGTTTTGTAATCTTATTTACTTCAATAGGTTACGTCGAGAATCGCGGTGCGGCCTTCGCACCATTAGTACTTCCAAGACCATCCGAGAAAGTCCACCAACCCCTTTAAAATCAATGCTTGCAGCGATTTTTCCGTCCTGGTCGTCCGAGGTTGTCCGTTGAAATCCGGATGTCATTGGGGGCATCTTAACTTCGATTAGAAATGTGCCCCCAAATGAAGCTCAACGCCAGACAGGTCGAGACCGCAAAGCCAAAAGACAAAACCTACAAAATGGCCGATGGCGGTGGTTTGTATCTCGAGGTTTCGGCCAGGGTCAGAAAGACGAAGATCTCTGATTTAGCACTGTACTGAATTTGGGCCAGGGTCATCTCGTCCAGCGTCAGCCACTCCTGGCGGATTTTGTGTGGGGGCATGGGGCGTTCCTTTTTGTGTTGTTGGTTGCGTGTCGTGCTTGTTGATGGTGAAAACCGGTGTGAGATGTTTTTGCTAAAACAACTAACCTGATCAGTTTAGTTAATTACTTTATTATTGGGTAAGGGCCAAAAGATATTATGGTAAAATAATGATTGAGTTAAAGTGTTATGCAGGTGAAAACAATAAGGTGATTAATTCTATATCGTTAATATGCTAATTGTTATAAATGGGTATTGGTCTATTAAATATGAACCATATTCAATGCTTGCAAATTCGACTTGAATTATTTATACCTATACTCATAGCCACTAATGGAGTGTATGTGATGTTGTCATTTGATACGAAGGCCGCGTTGGAACTGATCTCACACTCTGCTGGTGGCTTTAGCTATGACACTCTTGCCAGAGCATTGATTTCAGATAAAAAAGCACAACCTTCCCAACACCTTTTGTCTGATTGCCGTGAGTTTTGCGAATCCCTAGAGTCGCAGGGGATTATTCAGCGGTGTGCATCCTGTCGCGAAGTTCAGGATGTGTATTACGAATATCGTGCTCACTAGACTGAACGTCAGTGTATGGAAACACATTTTTATTTGTTCAGGCTTGCAACCTAATCTCTCATGTTGTAGCTTTGTGCGGGGGTTTCTGAGGGTATTACTGTGAGCCAAATTAATCTGATAACAACATGTACAAATGGTAAGCACAGTAACGGTTATCCGATACTGAATCTCGCAACGTGGTCAACTTCTCTTTCCAGTTGCCAAAATTTAATCCAGGCATGGTGTAAGGTCGTTAATTCGACTATTTCTGCTGGACATACTTTGCCTGTTGAGAAACTGTATAAAGGTGGACACTGGGCGACAGCAATCTCTATCCATGAGAAATATCCAGTTGAATTATGGGTCCTTTCTGCTGGGCTAGGACTACTAAAACGAGGCGATAAGGTTGTACCATACCAGGCAACTTTTGCGGTTGGTCATAATGACTCTATTCCATTATTCAATGAATCCTATAAAGGAAAAGAATTTCATCAGAGATGGTGGTCTGAATTAAATAAACATTCACCATTTCAGGAGAAGCATCCTGTTTCGTTGACTGAACTAATGAAGGCCAAACCAAATGAGTACTTTATTATTTGTGGTTCGCCCGATTATATAAGTGCCATTGGGCCAGATGTGACCTCTGGTTTATCTTATCTGCATTCAGCAGAAAAACAGGTTTTGATAATATCTTCCTCTCGAGTTAAGTCGCCATTAAATCGTTATTTACTGGAAAGTAACAAGCGAATTGCTGAATGGCTAAATTGCAACATGCTGATGCTGAATATAAAAATCGCGCAGTATGTAATAGAGCAGTTTACTCGAGAAGAATATGAAAATTTGGGATTATTAGCCGATAGGTTGAATAAACAGTTTTCTACGTTGCCAGCGGCCTGCAAGAAACAAGGCGTGCGCAGGACTCCGGAAGAGGTCGAAGCCTGGGTATTACAACATCTCAAAGAGGTGCCTGATACCAGTGCATCACGTGCTCTGCGTGTCTTTCGTGATAGCGGCAACAGTTTTGAAGAGAAGCGATTTCGTGCCTTGTTCCACACTGTGCAGTTGCGCAATCAGTAATGTCCCAACAATGATAATGTGGTAAGATCCCGCGTTTTTTGAGACCAGACAGAGGCGTCACAGGAGAACAGGGTTGTCGAAGCTAAAATACTTTTTTCCCGATAGTCAGGATTTTATCGATCCCAGTTTCGACTTCGTTCGCGAAACGCGCAACGAGCATCGCGTTCGTCAGCGTGACGACCACTATCCACATGAGGTCTTCCCACATCCTTACGATGGTATGCTGGTATCAAAAGCAGTGGTTGACGGTCTGGGCGGTGGGGAAAGTAAATACACCCGAGCACAGCGTTTACGCTACTTCCGTAATGGAATGAAACATTTCTTTCGTCTGCCTGATAATATGCAGACGATGGGTGACTGTGGCGCGTTTACTTATGTAAATCAGGATGTCCCGCCGTATCGCGTTGAAGAAGTTATTGAGTTCTATGAAACATCCCGTTTCAACTATGGGGTTTCGCTCGACCATATTATTTTTGGCTACGAAAAACCGGGGGAATCGTTCTCTGGCGAGGTGCTGGCAGAGTGTCGCCGTCGTCAGGATATTACCCTAACTCTTGCGCAGGATTTTTTAGTGAAATCGCAAAAGAGTTGTTTCACGCCGTTTGGCGTAGCACATGGTTGGAACAAGAAGTCTTACCGACAGTCAGTAGAAGCACTGTTGGCGATGGGATATAAGAATATCACCATGGGGGGTATGGTACCGTTGAAAACGGCGCAGATCCTTGAAACTCTGGAAGAGATTAAACCGCTTCTCAAAAGCGACACCCAAGTTCATCTGCTCGGTATTGCACGTCCGGAGAGCTTTGCGGATTTTATTCGTCTTGGCGTTACCAGTATTGACTCTACCACACCGCTTCAGCAGGCGTTTAAAGATCGCAAAAACAATTACCACACGCCAGAAGGTCGCGCCTATACAGCTGTGCGCGTGCCACAGTTCGATGCTAACCCAAGCCTCAGCCGTAAGATAAAATCTGGAGTGATCGACCAGGATGTGGCTCGTCATCTTGAGAAAGATGCTATGCATGCGCTGTTTGAGTACGATAACAACGCTTTATCTCTGGAGAAAACACTGGAAGCCGTGTTGGCCTATGAGCGTCTGCACTCAGGAGAGAAAGAGGCAGAGAAAATCCGAGCCGATTACGAACGTACTTTGGGCGATCGGCCCTGGCGGAAGTGCGAGTGCAATATCTGCAGATCCATTGGTATTAACGTGATTATTTTCCGTGGCGCCGAGCGCAATCGCCGCCGTGGTTTCCACAATATTCAGGTACTGTACAATCGCTTGCAGTACACATTGTCATTACGCTCAGAGGATAAATCATGAGTGAGTTCCGTGTCCCCGCTTTGCGTATCCGGCAGGGTGAGAAGAGACAACTTTTTAGTCTGGCTATTGAAGGCAAACAAATTAATAAAATTGCCGCCATTTCACGTATTCGACGTGGAGATGAAAACCTGGTTGGGTATCAGCGTCCGGAAGTACGTAGCCATATTAAGGAAATCCAGCGCTACATTGAAAGCTCCAATCCAATGATTCCCAATCCAGTCATTATTGCTTTTGACCAGCGTGTTCGTTTTGAACCGTTGATGGAAAACAGTGATATGGGGCATCTCGTTATTCCGTATTCTGAAGACGCTAACTTCGAGAAACCGGGGTTTATTGTTGATGGTCAGCAACGTACCGCTGCGTTACGAGAAGCGGACATCAACTCTTTTATGATGCCGGTCTCTGCGTTTATCGCTAATGATGCAGAAGAGCAACGCGAACAGTTTATGCTGGTGAATTCCACCAAACCGCTGCCAAAAACGCTATTGTACGAACTGGCCCCGCATACGCATGGCCGCTTGCCTTCCGATCTGCAACTGCGAAAATTCCCTTCACTTCTGACACAACGTCTTAACTTTGGTGAGGGGCCATTGGCTGGGCGTATTAAAACGGCGACCAATCCGGATGGGGTGATTGCTGATAACTCGATGATAAAAATGATCGACTCGAGCTTACGTGAGGGGGCGTTGTATCGCTTCCGCGATCCGGCGACTGGTTTGGGCGACGAAGCGAAGATGGTGAAGTTGCTGAATAACTTCTGGTCAGCTGTGGAAACAGTGTTCACTGATGACTGGGATAAGAAGCCTCGCAACTCCCGATTGTTACATGGTGTTGGAATTCTTGCTCTCGGTAGTCTTATGGATGAAATTGACCAGGTGCATCAGGATTACAAAGGTGAGCCTGGCTGGACCGAGATCCCTTCCTATACCCGTTTTGTCGAAGAGTTACATCGTATCAAACCGCTTTGCGCATGGAGCAGTGGTGTGTGGAATTTAGGCACAGATATTGATGGTCAGCCTATCGTCCGTAAGTGGAATGAAGTTCAGAATTTATCGAAAGATATATCGTTGGTTACAGATTATTTGGTAACCAATTATATTAAAACAGCTAATGCTGATATTTAATTATTAAGTTAAATCTAAAGCCTCATATTGTTAAGTAGAGGCTTTATTTTTTTAATGAAATTATTTCATGATGGTACTAAGAGATAGGTAATTAAGGTTTGTTTGATTTGCTTTAATTTGATGGTATTAACAGATTGATTTAAATCTCTAAGTTATGTGATCAAGATCACCTACCAATTTACGTAGTGGCCCGACCTCTCCCTCCTGCAGATTTGCTTCATTGGTCTATACGCCGTATATTCATTCTAGATTGATTCATTTTTTGCGAATTACTTTCACTTCCTGATAGTTTAAAAATCATAATGACTACACATACTGGCGCGTTTTCCGAAGGTGACCTAGTAACATCGTCATTATTTGACGGTATTGCTAAAATTGTGAGCATTCTCTCTACTGAGCGTGCGGAGATAGCTTGGTTCTACTCTCCTTTAGAGGTGGAGGTTAACCGTCAGGAGGTGGACATTCACACACTGGCGGTTGCTCCTCTATATGAGGAGAGCACCATTTACTTCCGCTCACCAGATAGCGGTATCTGGTGCAGGGGCCGATATGGCGGGCCACGACCGGACAATAAGCATTTGCTGATTATCCGTTCGGGCGACCACGCGGTCGTTGATTTGGCGGAGATGTACTACCCCAACTATGGGCAAGGGCAGGCAATGAACCCCGCTCATTTTCTGGCGGCACGCTCAAATGATGCCCCCTATTTCTACCCCCTGCGGGAAAAATTTGTCAGTGCGTGGATCAAACAGCGTGCTGCCTGTCGGTCAATGTCGTCGTTAATCAGCAGTCGTGTAGAGATTGAACCTCATCAAATAGCGGTTGTTCGCCGCATTCTTCAGGACCAGAACCCTAAATATCTGCTGGCAGACGAAGTCGGATTGGGCAAAACCATCGAAGCGGGACTGGTCATCCGCGAGCATATTCTGGAATGTAAACGTGAAGCCCGCGTACTAGTGGTGGTGCCGCAGGTATTGCAAGGACAATGGACGCAGGAACTGGTCGATCGCTTTGCTCTACAGGAAGTAATGAGCGGAGGGCGAAACAACCAGATCCGCATGTGCTCTCCGGAAGAACTTTGCCAGCCAGAACTGATCGGCTGGAAGCCCACAATGATGGTAATCGACGAGGCCCATCAATTAGCCCGACAGGCATGGGTCAATGATGAAGACGAACAGGCACAGTATGCCGCAATGACTGCGTTGTGCCATCAGGCCCGCATTGTGTTGCTCCTATCTGGCACGCCGATGCACGGTAACGAACGTCACTTCCTGGCAATGCTGCACTGCATAAATCCACAGGCGTGGCAACTTAATGCTGTGGGAATCGAAAAATTTATGCGCCGCGTGGCAGAGCGCGAGCGTCTGGGGGGAATTTACAGTTCCTTGACCCCTGAAACGCCAAATGGGGTACTGGAAGAGGTTATCGAAGAGTTACGTCAGCTTTTTGCTGATGATGAGCAACTGCAGGCGCGGATTGATGTGCTGAGTCCTCTGGTCGACTTTTTTGCTCCTGATGAAAGCGAAGAGCGAACAGCGGCCATTCTGGTATTACGCCAGTGGATCGGCGAGCGCTACCGTCTTTTTCATCGCTTGCTACGTAACCGGCGTGAAGATCCCGCGTTGGAATATCTCTTTCCTGGGCTGGCCGGCCTGGAAAAATGTGTCTGGCCCGTCGCCTCGACCGAGCTCACGCTGGATGAAACCTTTGATGCCTGGCGTGCCGCAGCCTTACGCAATCCCGTGCAACACCAACATCTAGATGCCACGACGCTTGATAAATGGGTAGATGCGCTATTTCTCAACCCGCTGGTGATGTCCCGCCTGGCTAAAAATGCACTGGCAAACGGGACTGCCAGCGAAGAAGAGTCCAATTTTCTTGAGCAGATTATTGAAACGTCCCAGCAAGAGCAGAAAGCCAAAGATGCGGTGCTAATGAAGGCGCTGACCGGTTGGTTTGAAAAATGTCCTGATGGCAAAGCGGTCATCTTTTGCGGTGAAAGCTCTGAAGCCGCCTTCCTATCTACCAAACTGCAAATTCAGGCCCCCTGGGCGGTGGTTCGTCATTCGCCGGACTTGCGTAAGCAGAGCGAACTTCCGGATGACAGTTGGCAGGTACTGATCTGTGACAGGCGCGGTGAAGACGGACTGAATCTGCACGGAAAAAATCGTCTTGCGGTCCATTATAGTCTGAGCCGCGACTTTAACCGTTTTGAACAGCGATTGGGGCGCTTTAACCGCTATTCTGGAAATCTACGCGGCGTTAAGCCTGTGAAAAGCCTGATTTTACTGCCGGAGCGTGATGGGCTACGTGCTGACTGGGTGAAACTACTGGACGAAGGCACGGGATTGTTTCATCGAAGCGTCGCCAGCCTGCAATTTGTTCTGTCTGAACAATTAGAGATGGTATGGCGTGATTACGTCGGGCAGGGGCTTACCGTCTTCCATGAGGCGCAACAGCGCCTTTCGGGAGAAAACGGCTTCATCGCCCAGGAACGTAAGCGCGTTCTGGCTCAGGAAAACTTGTTATCCATGGAGCAGGAGGTCATCGCTGCACGCGAGTTTTCTGAGCAACTGGCCGAATCTGAAGATGAGGCTGAAGCGCAGGCAAAAGATATGCTGACCTGGATGCGCAAGGCATTAGGGTTTAAGCGAGAGCAATATTCTGAAGGAGGATTTCGTCTGCGCTTCGAGCGTGGCGAATATCAACGGCAAACGCTGGTGGACGTAGGAACGTTTATTGATAACTGCCTGCTTGGTCTGGATTTTTCAGAAGGATACCCCCCTTCCACAGCGTTGATGAGCTTGTCTCGAACGAAAGCCGGTAACCACAAACACGTTTACCCCTTGCGCTATGGACAGCCTTTTGCCGAAACCGTATGGCAACTGATGCAGAGCGATCCGCGAGGAGCAAGTATGGCGCTGCTTCGGGTTCTCTCCCCAGCGGTTGCGCTGAAGCAACCGCGCACCTGGTTCCATTTCCAGTGGCTGAGTGAAGCGCAGGTTGAAGGTGAAAACCAGCTAGCCGCGCAGCGTCGTGGTGATGAGTGCTTCAGCCCGGAGGTTCATAATTTCTGGCTGGATGACGGTGGAAAAGAGGCGGATCCGCAGGTCGTTGTTTCCCTGCTGGATAAACCTTACGATGAAGATGGTAATAGCTTGTTCCAGGATATTAATCTTCGGGAAGAGGCCTGGATGCGAATGCCAGATTGGTTTGAGCCGCATAACTGGAAAGAGACCGTACTTGCTGCCGCGGAGCAGGCCCGGAGAAACGTGGATGCTCACTATGGCGATCGTCCCGTCCGCCATCAATTGCTTGCAATGAAGGCGATTATTCTGTGTACCCGCGACATGCTGTAATCGGAAGCAACCATGGAAAATCAATGGCAACAACTTCGCGCGGTTCTGAATGGAGAACATAGCGAACGCGATGGGCTGAGTGGTCAGTTTTTTAACCGCCTGCTTTACTGTCTGGATGATGTACAGGCGGGAGAATGCGACCGCCTGCACGCATTTTATGATGCACTGCAATGCGCACGGGCATTTGGGCTGATGCCGTTAAGGCTGCCGTACCGACACCTTACCGAAGGCGTAATGCTCCAGCATTTTGGTTTGAGACGGGATCGTGACTACCCAGGTGAACTGTTTCTGACGTGCGAAGCGGAAGAGATTGATCCCTCCCTCTTACCGGTCTGGAAAGGCGAGCAGCGCCGTTTTCTGGAAACCCCACCGCTGGATGTCCTTTTGCCCTCTGTACTCAACGATCCGCGTTATACGCACTACACATCTGCAGGGCAACAGCAGGCGGTACGCACGGTGTTGACCAGCGACAGAGATAAAACGCTGCTGGTGAATCTGCCCACCGGAGCCGGCAAAACCTTTGTGATTCACTCCCAGATGCTGACTTCACCGCGCAGGCTCCTGACGCTGGTGATTGTGCCAACCGTAGCGCTGGCAATTGAACAGGCTCTGCGGGCGCAAGAGGTGATGCAACAGGCCGGGCAGGATCACGGTGGCAGCTACGTCTGGCATAGCGGCCAGTCGATTGAAGAACGGAATATGATGAAGTTGCGGCTGGCATCCGGCGAGCAGCGAGCGTTATTTTGCTCTCCGGAAGCAGCGACAGGCGGGCTCTTGTTACAGCTGTTCTCGCTTGCGGAGCGCGGACTACTGGGCGCCGTGATAGTAGATGAAGCTCACCTTATCGATCAATGGGGGGCGGAATTCCGTCCCGAGTTTCAGCTACTGGCACCCCTGGTGCGAACGTTGAAGGCTACCTCTTCAGACGGTGTCAAAGTCGTTCTGCTTTCTGCCACGTTTAGTCAAAGCACCCTGAATACGCTCAAAGCGCTCTTTGCCGGTAAACGACAGGCATCAGTGATTGAAGTGAACGGCAGTTTTCTGCGTCCGGAACCCGTGTGGTATGTCAGCGAAGCTGTCAGCCACGAGGATTACCTTACGCAGGTGGAAAACGCCATTGCTCGCTTGCCGGCGCCAATGATCCTCTACACTACCGAAGTGGAACAGGCCAAATTCTGGTACCAGTATCTACGTGAGCGTGGTTATCGGCGATGTGGATTATTCCATGGTGCAACGCCAATGCAGGAACGTGAAGGTCTTATCCACGCTTGGCGTAACGATGGGCTGGATATCATGGTGGCGACGTCGGCATTTGGCGTGGGGATGGATAAAAATAATGTCCGTTCCGTTCTGCATGTCGCAGTGCCTGAAAATTTTGATCGTCTTTACCAGGAGAGCGGTCGTGGCGGTCGTGATGGTAAAGCATCGGTCGCTCATATTATTTTCCATCACAAACAACTACAGATCGCACGCAACATTAACCGAACCAAACTGATCGGGGCCAGCAAAGGATATTTGCGCTGGGCCAAGATGCACCAGTTGCGCGAGCAGCATCAACCGGGTCAGTTCACCGTCCCGCTATGCGCGAAGCATGCCGACATTCGCATGGATTCGCAGAGCAATCTGGACTGGAATCTGCGTACCTTACTGTTAATGCAGCGCGCCGGTTTTATTGATATCACCTATCCACCGCCGGATCTTAGCGCAATCGCCCCGGACGAGCGTGATGAGTCCAGGGTCCATGCGTGGTTTGACCATTATTTCAACCATATTCAGATTTCTGTTCTCCGTGACGGCCATATGGATGAAGCGCAGTGGCAGAAGGAGATTCAGGCCCACCGTTCGCATGAACTGGCGATGCGAAAACAGGGATTTAGCGCGTTAGAAGGGTGGCTCAATGACCCCACAATATCGTTGTGCCAGACGTTAGCGCAATTTTATACCCTCGATGGCTTTGTGCCGGAAATATCCTGTGGCGGGTGTCCGGCCTGTCGGAGTAAAGGGTATCCTCCCTTTACTCCGACGCTCGGTCGTATAGCACACGTGACGGGCGAGACGATGCGGAACGTCATGGGAAATGAGCAACGCGTTTATTATTCTACTACGCTGACGAACCGATTACTGCTGCGTCAGTGGAGTGACTGGATTGCCCGACTGCTGGCCAATCGCCAGATTCAGGCTATCCGCGCCAGCCAGAGCGTGCTCGCCCGGCTTGGTGAGGTTCTGCCCGCAGGTTTGCCTTTCTGGTGTTCACTTGCCGTTGATGAAGAAAACACCTGCTGGGATGAACTGGTACTAGTGTTGCCCGGCGAAACGATGCCTGAACTGGATATCTTCGCCAGCATCAATCGCATTATTGTTGCACCGGAACGTTTACAAGAACCGGGCTACCGCGGGCGTCGCTGGTGGGATGTTGATACCGGTGCCGTGGCATTAGAACAATTTCAGAGGAATATCAGCTAGTGGCAATTACCAACAACGCTGCCGCAGGAAGCCAGATCCGTCTGCTCTGCATGATCGATCGGGTGCTGAATCGGCGACTCGGAGAGGCCATCCCGATGGCAGATTTGATTGAATTACTGCGCCCGGAGATGCTGCCCGTCAGCGATGGGGCGAGAAAACGCCTGCCTGCCGAAGTCTCTTTCTGGGCAAAAGAAGGGTTATGGAAAAATGAGAGCGCTGGCCTCAGTCAACAGTCGCCACTTTCCAGCGAACGTAATCTGCCCGCACGGGTTTTGCGTACGCTAATTGACAGTGAGAAAACGACGCCGCTGCTGACCGGAACGCGCGGCCAGCCCTTGCTGATGTGCGTTACCTCCATGCTGGCGCAGGACAAATATACGATCCGCGGAAGCACGCCGCTGACAAAAGAGGCGGTGCCGTTGGCCGTTGGCCCGATGATTAACAATAAATTAGCCGGTGAGGGGCGACGTAACCTCAACGTCTCTAACGAAGCAGAGCCATTCCTCGATTACTCATATTTCCTCGGTTTTACAGAACCTTATCTGGATGGCTGGGTGATGGACCCGACCCGCGCCATTGAAGGGGTTTTGGATAACCTGTCGCTTACCGCCGCGATGCCAATTCAGACATTCCTCAGCCAACTGGCAGAGCTTCTGCCAATGCTGGATGGAGGGGCCTACCGCCAGCAGGTTGAACCGATGATCTCCGCTGACAACTGGCAACCGCTGGAGAAACATATGATCAGCGCCGCGTTGAGCCAGGCGCTGCTCCGGCTTGAACTGACAATGCAGTTGGTTTTCACCACTCGTTCCGATGACCTTGACGCCATGGTCCTGCAAGCTCCGGATGGCAGTCTACGCCGTATCAGTACCGTGAGCCCAGGGGGGGCAAGAAAATGAGAATGATCGATTACTGGCCTTCCCTGCAAAATATCAATGAATGTATTCGCACCGAGGCGGAAGAGCTGGCGGAGTACACCTTACTGGCAGTGCATCAACCGGTGAATTTGCTGCGTCTCGATAAAGACGGCAACAACCTCGGACATGCGAAAGAAGAAGATTTGCTCAAGCACTTTCTGGAAACGCCGCGCCCAATTCCGATTGTGGGCAAAGCCGGAGTGGGTAAATCACACATCATCCGCTGGCTGGATGCGAAACTTCGACTGCGTAAGGAGTACAAAGACAAGAAGTGGCATATTGTCCGTATTCCAAAAAGTGCCAGCTTGCGTGAGGTTCTCACCTCTATGCTGGCGGGCTTGGAGGGCGAGATCTTTGACGAAGCGCGGGAAGACATCAATAAGGTGTCGGAAAAACGTACGCCTCGCGAGATCGCTGAATGGCTGCTGATGCTGATGGGGCAAGAGCTGCGTAACCTGCATGAACGTAACAAGCAGGATATGGAAGCGCTGAAAAAACAGATGGCGGGTAGTACGCCTGAGCAGTTAATAGCTATCAAACCACAGGCGACCCGGCTACAGAAAATCCACGTCCACGCTGAAGATAATGCATTGCCAACGCTGATTAACGATGCTTACTTCAAGCAGTTTTTGCTGAAAGAAGAGCATTGTCTCTATCGCCTTGCCAACCGTCTGACCAACGGTGCAACCAGCAGCGATCTTGACGAGGGGGAACAGCAACTCCAGGCCAAAGATCTTGATTTCAGCTTTAATATTAACGATCTCAGTCTGCCTGCGCGTCAGTATATTCAGAAAAGCCGCCTGAATACGCATGAGGACGGGCGCAAAGATGCTTCGGAGATTCTCAACCTGGTGCTGGTTAAAGCGACGCAGGCGCTGTTTAACCAGCTCTTCAACTTCCGTGGCCGCAGTTTCTCTGACCTGTTTACCCAGATCCGTCAGGCGCTACATGAAAAGCAGATGACGCTGATGGTGCTGGTAGAGGATATGTCGCTCATCACCGCGATCGAGGATGTACTGATCGACAGCCTTGAAAGGGAAGGGATCCGCGACGGGAAAGAAGTGCTATGCCCGGTGTGTTCAGCTATTGCTGTTACTGACGGTTATCAGGGGTATGCCCGCCGTCGTCAGGGGATGCTGGATCGCGCGAAGGGTGAATGGGTGATCGAAGAGGTAGGGAGCGGGCGCGAAGAGACGCGACTGCGTATTGTCGATTTTTGTGGTCGATACATCAACGCGGCCCGCTTTGGGGGGGAAGCCTTACGCCAGCGTTGGGAGCAATCTGCTGATAAATCACACTGGCCACCTGACTGGGAAGCCAGCGCAAACGGCGACGAAATGGCTGAAGTGTTTGGTCGCAGCGAGCAAGGCTTTTCGCTGTTTCCCTTCAACACAAATGCTATCCATGCGTTGGCAGAGACATTCTGCCGTGACGATCGCAACGAATTAAAATTCAACCCACGTCAGATCATCAACCAGATTCTGTTGCGTGTACTGCAGCACTGTCGCCGTGATGCCGATGAGGGACGTTTTCCGCCGCCGCATCTTGGCGATGTTGCGGCGCCAGCAGGGCTTCGAAGCTGGCTGTTCCGTCAGGGCTTCGCCGACACCGAGCGTGCTGAATCCGTGGTCGCGCTGTGGGGTTATCCCGCCGATTCCGATGGCACTCTGGCAAGCACTCTGCCGCCTGATGTTGCCCGCAGTTTCGGTCTGGACGATCTGGCGCAGGTGTTGGAAAACACAAAAAGTGCTCCGGTCCATATGCAGCCGGTGGTGCCTACGCGGGTGACCAAAGTTGAGCCGCAGGTTAAAAAAACTGTTAAGCCAGAACCCACAACAGTTAAACCGAAAGTGATAGAAGATAAAGATACTTTGGCTATCCGAGCGCTGGATGCGGCGGTGGGTGACTGGATGCTGAAAGGTGCGACGCTTGAGATCGATCCCGCGCGTTATATCAAAAGCTCCCTGGCCTTCTTCTTTGATAAGCGCGTCGTGGCGGAATGGGCTGGCAGTACCTATCGGCCAACACTTTGGTTAGGTAAATCCAACTTTGTCGCCGTTGAGTTACCTAACGCACAGGGCAACCGTGGCGTGCATGTGGTGAAATTTATTCCTCAGGCCGAATACGATAAGCGCTCGGTGCAACTAACGGATGCCGCGATGGCGTTAGCACGGTTTGGCTACTACAGAGAAAACTCCTTATCTAAAACCGAGGACTGGAGCTACGCAGATGGCAAAACGGATTACCTGATTATTCAGAGCTTCTGCGATCGCTGGGTTAACTATGCGCTGACGGAACTCGTTAAGCATAAGCGCAACGATCTGCCGCTGCTGCTCAGCGAGCAGATTGCGCTGGCCGACGCGCTGGGCGCCATTAAAACGGCGGATGGTTCGAAAGAGGTGCTTGCTCGACTGCTGCAAAACAGCAAAACGCTTTCTGTGCAGTTTCGTTCCGGGATCACGAAGGCAATCACTGAACTGCGGGCAGAGGCATTAGCGAAGTGGGATGATGCCCAAGACGCATGGCTCAGCCTTGTGGCGCTAAACGATCATGCGCTGGAAGGCGATCTCCTGCTAAGTGCGATACAAAAGGCATTGAAGAAACGCTCAAAAAATACACATGCCGCCGTGGTGAAAAAGTCGCTCAGTGAAATCCGCCCCATACTGGATACCGCTGCTCTGTTTGCCGATTGTGAAAATGCGGATGATTTTTCCGAACTCGTCACCGGTTTGGCTACGTTAGTTAAATCTCTTGGGGACAGCGGCGATTATCCTGCGGATATATCCCCGGACAGCAGCACGCTGACGGATTCACTGAATGCGCTAACGGAGGGGGGGATCTGGATGACGATCCTCAAATTGCGAGGCATTAATCAATCTGAAGATCCGCTGCGTCAATGGCAACTACTTTGCGAACTGGACGGTGTTTTAATTAACCGGCTCATGATGACAATGCAAAGCTGGCAGCAGGTACACAAACGTGTACTGGCGAATATTACCGCCTACAACCATTCACACGGTGGGCATCAGATCAGCGAATTTCGCACGCAGATTGAAAGCACGTTGCAGGAACTTCATCAGGTCCTCGACGCCATGCAGTCCGTTGCAGGGGAACAGTATGACAACGCTTAAGACCCAATTTACGCAACTGCGGGAGCAGTATCAGATAAAACAGCAGGTTCAGTCGCTGGAAGAGGTCTACGATCGGTACCGCACCATACGTGACGGCTTGCTGGATGTTGCCGAACCGCTGCAAAAAGCCCAAAAGAAATTTGAGGTGATCGGCATGCTACCGGAACCACATTCCACTATCGATTTTTCGCAAGAGGCGGCGCTTTTCGGCGGTGCCAAAACGCAGTTGGATGCGTTGACGGCACGCTTCAAAGAAAGTGGCGATAAAACCGAGCAGAGCGTTTTTTGGGAAACGGTGCGGGTTCTGAAGAGTGTACAGGAAAGTGTTGATGATAAGGTGGATGCAACCTGGAAAGCGTTTGTTGCCGATCTTGAAGCACGCGCAATGCTGGATTCCGTCTTTCTGGAACAACAGCGCACGCTGGGGAACGTGTTGGTGTATGACGATTATCGCAAAGCGCGCGATAACTTTAATCGGCAGAAGTTAAGCGGACCAGACAGCCTGTCGGTGGTAAAAAACCTGCAGAAGTATAGTGATGAGATGGTCGCGCTTAAACGTTCAATGGACCCGGATGCACCAGACGATGTTCTGCGCTTTTTTGAGGCGTTGGACAGACATAATCATGCCTCGCTTACGCTGCTGACGCCGTGCGTGATTGCCTGGCTGGAAGAAAAAGGTATGCTGCCAGCGTTTAACGTGACACGTAAGAGAATGATTTAATGAAGGGAATCGAGCTTTCGCTTTTGCAACGCGTGCTGGATGCGCTGGAAGAACAAGAAAATGCGCTCCTGGTATGGGGCGACACGGGCGGTTTTTTTAATCTGGATGAGCTGTTAAGCACTATCGGACGGGTGTTACCTGAAGAAGATGCTGAAAAGGTTCTGGATGAGATGCTAGACGCCGCCATGTTGATTCAGGTGCCGCACATCAGTGGCACGCCTGTCTGGCGAACCCGAATGGGGGAAACGGTCCATCTCATGCGCAACCTACGCCAGTGGATGCATGAGCAAAAGCTGGAACAGAGCAAAACGCTGGTATCGGACTATCGCTTTATTCGTCGACCGCGCAGCTATCCCGATCGCGTTTACGAACCGGCAACGCTGATTACCGGCTGGAAAAAACAGCTGAACTTAAGCGATCGCTCCTGTGACATTATGCGCCAGGCCCTGGCGTCAGATAAGCCCTTCTTGCTGGCGGGTTTTCAGGTTCGCGCGACCGAACGCATTATGCAGTGCTGGCTGGAACATCAGGTGAAAAGCAATACGGCCAGCGGGACAATCGTCTGTGCTGGCACCGGTAGCGGTAAAACGTTGTCGTTTTACCTGCCTGCGCTAACCCGCCTTGCCGAAGAGATTTGTAACAACCCTGAGCGCAAGGTGCGCATTCTCGCCATCTACCCGCGAAAAGAACTGCTCAAGGATCAGTTTGCCGAAACGTTTTCACAGTGCCGCAAGCTTGACGAATTTATGCTGATGGCCGCCGGACGCAAGATTCGTATCGGTGCCTTTTTTGGCGATACACCGGTGAAGGCGGAATGGTCGAAGAAAGACGTTAAGGGGAAGATTGGTCTACCGTTCGGCCTAATGAAATGCCAGCAGCCCCACCCGCAGTATCCTAAGCAGACTTGCGGAGGGGCGCTCATTTGGCGTCGTGAAGACATCTTTGACGAGCGTGAGGTGCTTACCTGTACGCAATGCCAGCATCAGCTGGATCAGAGTGAAATCATGATCACCCGTAATGCGCAGCAACATCGCGGCGACGCCCCGGACATTCTGTTT
This sequence comes from Salmonella sp. NW38, assembly GCF_051807745.1. NCBI lineage: Bacteria > Pseudomonadati > Pseudomonadota > Gammaproteobacteria > Enterobacterales > Enterobacteriaceae > Salmonella > Salmonella sp. NW38. The sequence goes on from NZ_JAMMTO010000002.1 coordinate 128,614, forward strand.
ACTACGACGGAAATGCTGAACCTCCAGATGAACTCCACTTGGAGCAACCATCTGTTTGGTGTCGGTGAAGGCTATGGGCCAACGTTGGTTCTGCTCGACGAGGTCCATACATACAGCGGAACCACCGGCGCACAAACCGCGCTGCTGCTGCGGCGTTGGATGCAGCGTACCGATTGTTTGCCGCATTTTGTTGGACTATCGGCAACGCTTGCTGACGCGCAGCACTTCTTTGCCAGGCTGGTGGGTGCTCCTGAAGAGGAGGTAGCCCTGATCCAGCCCTACGCGGAAGAGATGATCGAAGAGGGGGCTGAATACCTGCTGGCACTGCGAGGCGATCCTGTCTCTGAAACGGCATTACTCTCCACCACCATCCAGGCTAGTATGCTAATGGCGCGCATGCTGGATAGCAAAGCGAACAAGTCACAAGGTACCTGGGGGAAGAAAACGTTCATCTTCACTGATACCCTCGACGGTAACAACCGATTGTACCACGACCTAAGCGATGCCGAAGGCTGGGAGACGGGGCCAGGACAGTCGCGCATTGATCATTCACCGTTGGCCGTGTTACGTAGTCCTTTTGATAAAATGGCATCTGAGCGGTCGAAAACTGAACTGGGGCAGAACTGGAAGGCGGCTATGGATATTGGCCACGACCTCGCGGAAAACAAAGTCATTTCCCGAACGTCGAGTCAGGATGCCGGTGTTGATGCATCAGCAGATGTCGTGGTCGCCACTTCTTCTCTCGAGGTGGGATATAACGATCCGTTGGTTGGTGCCGTTCTTCAGCATAAGGCGCCGAACGATGTCGCCTCCTATTTGCAGCGTAAAGGACGTGCCGGTCGTCCAAGAGGCATGCGCCCCTGGATGCTGGTGGTGCTCTCCGAGTTTGGCCGCGATCGTGTCGAGTTCCAGCGTTATGAAGGGCTGATGAGCCCGGAGATCAAACGTCAGGGCCTGCCGTTGGGTAACCAGCACGTGCAGAAAATGCAGGCCGCAATGGCGGCCCTCGACTGGATCAGCAAAGTTGGTAAATTCAAAGATCTGTGGGGCATGCTGAAAAAAGCTGAGCATAATCAGCTGAAATATGATCGAATGTATGCCCCGCTTATCCGACTGATTGAAGAGGTACTGAGCGGTGGAAGACGGCTAAACGAGTTGACGCGCTACCTTCAGGACGCTCTGCAATTATCTGACGGTGCGGTGCAAAATATCCTTTGGAGCTCGCCGCGCTCAATTATGTTTGAGTTTCTCCCCTCCCTACTGCGTAACCTCAGAACGCGCTGGTCGGTTAACGGCGTGGAGTGGGCCGGTCTGCGACCGAGTCAACCGAATGACGAGAGCGAACAACATCGGAGCAATTCACCCGCTCCGGAATATATCCCGCAAAATCTGTTCAGCGAGTTGAATTTGCCGGAACTGGACATTCGCCTGAAGCGTGGACGTGATGACGAAGAACAGTGGGAAACCCTCTCGTTCTGGCAGGGGATGCGTGAGTTTGCGCCAGGGCGTCTGTCTAAACGCTACGCCATTAAATCGAACAAAAGTACGGATTGGCTGGTTCCACAAACCTACGAGCCGGTGGCAGGAGAAGGGCGGCAATATGTTGATTTCCAGATAAGCGATGCGTTCGGCGATAGCTGGCAAAAAGAGTGTGAAGTCGAGTATCAGGGAAAAACGATCAAGGTTGTTAAACCGTCAAAGGTCATGACCACCCGGGCTGATATTCGTCGTATAAATGATAAAAGTAATGCGCAACTGCAGTGGGTACTCCACGTCATTAACCCTGCGGTTGCGACGCCCGACGAGGTGCCAAAGGGACCCTGGAAGCAAACTCTGCACGATATCACGTTTTACAACCACCAGCATATGACGCCGCTGGAACTGGTTCGCTTTTCTACCGGATCGCAGGCGTCGCTCCGGTTCAAAAATAAGGAACGGGCTCACGTTGATTTCACTTGGATGAATGGAGAGGAACAGGTTGGCGTAGGAAGTCGTCAATGGGTGGATGCAATGCGTTTGCGTTTTAACCTCTCGTGTGATGACGTGATGGGCCTGCTGCATCAGGCAGAAATCCAGCGAGGCATGCGCCCCGTTTATTTTCAACATCTTGTAAGGCAGTCATCTGAATTTGAATTTGATAGCTTTAACGCGGACTGGGCTATTGAATGTTTTATGGCTCAGCTTGCGGAGACGTTGGCAAGCGGCGCTCACACCTCGGTTGAGTCGGCGCTGCGAGAAATGGCTTCCGAAAAAGGGATGAAAAGGCTGGCTGATATCCCGGCCAGCCTGTTCCAGCCGGATACCGAAAATGAGGCTGGCACTGACCAAGCGCTACAGATCGGCCTCCATAAACTCCTTGAAAGACCGGATATACAGCAACTGCTGTTGAACTGCGCACAGGCACTCTGGAAACCCTTGGCTGAGATCGGCGGCTTTGTCGAATGGGCGCGGCAGGTATTAGCGGACACCTTGGCTGCGGGTGTGCAGCAAACGCTGAGTACGCTACTTCCGGATGTTGATGAGCGGGCGGTCGTGACAGACTCCTGCTGGATGAGCGATCTCCGCACGGGAGCAGAATGGCTGGAAATCTGGCTCTGCGAGATGGAGTCAGGCGGAAGCGGGATTTTGATCCGTTTACAGAAGAAGTGGGCTGAAGACCCTGTATCCTTCCTCAATGTGCTTGTGCGAAATCTTTCAGCCAGCGACTACGAGCAGATCGATTACGATCTGCGCACCGTGTTGCAGATGCTGCAAACAGATTACGCGCTTCGTATGGCGATCTCTGCCGTTCGTGAAGCCAGTAACATGGACGCCCGGCGGGAGGCGAACAAGAATCTTCATTTGCTGCTTTCACAGCGCGGTTTGCGCCTTTCCCACAGCTTTACAACGGTGCTGTACTCGCGGATCCTGCGGGCGGGTAGCGGCGATGACACAGACGCCCAGCTTTATCAGCTACTGTCGGACTGGTCGTCTCTTGAAACAAGAATGGGTATTGAGTTCAGTATGAATACCATGGCGCACGCACTGGCGGTGAATGCGCTTGGCGTCAAAACCGATGCATCCTTAGTGTTTAACGCGCAGTGCCGGAACCAAAACCTGCTCTGGCCGCGTGGTTACACGGTCCGGCAGGCAGAACTCGGTTTTTACAATATATTTTGCTCGCGTAAAATTACGACTGAGCGCCTGCTTGCCGGCGCGCTATTTAGTGAGCAGATCGAAAAGATCTCCCTTGATGAGGCTGACTGGCTTGGGCAACTGCATATGGCGTTGTGTAAAGCCGGTCGAGCTGAGCTACAACTCACGCGCGCGCAGCGAAATCAATTACATCAGGTCATTAACACCGTGCAAATTGAACCCGTCGATCATTTAGGACTGCTGCTATATCCACGTCTTGGTGAAGTTCGTCGCGAACAGGATGTACTCATTTTACGTATTGAGCTGCCGGAGGCGATGCAATGATCGGACGTGCAAAACAGCGCCAGATTTTTTTACACGGTGCCTCAGGGCAACGGCAATTGCGGGAAGTACTCAGCGCCCAACTTATCGCACTGATTATGCAGCCAGAGCCAATCTGGCTAGTGTCGCCGTGGGTGAGTAACTTCTCACTGTTGGACAATCGTTCAGGCAACTGGGACAGCATTGATCCCGCGTGGGGAGGCAGGGAGGTAGATTTTATTGAGCTGTTGGCCTGTGCGGTGAATAACGGTGCGCCGCTTTCGCTGGTGACCCGCGACGAACCGATGAACCGTATTTTTGTAAAAGCGCTGGAAAAACGTCTGAGCAACTTTGCAAACTTTCGTCTGGAATGGCGTAATCATCTGCATATAAAAGGTTTTCTGACGCAAAATGTGTTCCTCAAGGGCTCAATGAATTTTACCCGCAGCGGCGTTAATCGAAATGAAGAGTTTGTCGAACTGAACTGCGATTCGCATATGATCGGTGAAGCGATAACCGAATTTGAACGTCAGTATCTTTTTATTGGATCACAGGAAGCGTTCTGATGTGTGCAGACTGGCTGAAAAATTATTACGCTAAAGATAAATATCTGGATTATGACAAGGCGATGGTGGGGGGATACGGCATCCCACAAATGAACACGCTGATTCAACAGGCCGCAGCGTTACGGATGCCCTGCATCGTTCCTTCAACGCGAAAGAGAAAAACGGTGTTTTATGCCCTGGCAGAGAATGCAAAAAGCCTTGAAGAATTACGACGTATTCTAACCGCGGCGCTGGGTTCCGCTGACACTACTCCCGACATTAAATCGATCTTTCAATCTGACGATGACGGGGAACAGTTGCTGCTGGAGAAATCCCCGGACGGAATACTGGCCTTCGATTTCTTACCGGTGCCGTACGGCTCACCTCAGCAGGTAAAAGAGTGGCAGATAGCGCGAATGAAGCGGGTATACGCCATGCTGCAATTGGTGATGGATCTTTATCGTCAGCGACCCATTTTACATTCGCTAGTAAGCCGGCAAACCGGACGGATTCTCAGGGATTTCTACACGGCATGCCACGCGCGCGACGGCAAGATTGCAGAACAGTATCTGGAAGAGTTACGCGGTAATCAGGCACTGTCTTCTCTTAATCTCCTGTTTCTTGAACTACAGGGGATGGCGGCTTCGGCAAGATGGGGCGAGATTCTCAACCATCCTCGGCTGGAAGTATTGTTGCGCGGTCGTGTGCCGGAGCGTATCCAGCGCCTGTTGTTGCGATCCTCTGGCCATTTAATGCTTAACGCCATCCGCGATGCGCATTTCCCACTGGACAGGCGTGATGACGCCAGGCGACTGGTACTGGGCTTATTGCCACTGTACAAGCATAAGCCCCGCTTTGCTCATCAGGCGAGTTTCCGGCCTGACTGGCAATTGTGGACCATGGGGGCCGCGCTGCTGGGGATCGACGAATGGCAAACGGCGACGCCTCTGTTAGAAACTGACTGGATACAGCAGGTCGAGGGGTGGGCGACAGGTGCAAGTTCGCTGCCAGCATCGGTAGAAGCGGAAGAACAGGTGCTGATCCAGGCTCCTGTTATCATGCTGATAAACCTTGAAAATGCTACCGATTTATTACTCGAAGCCCTACTGGCGGACGCTGAGCGCGAAAGTGAGATATACGCGCAACTGGCGGCGATGCCTGAAGCAACACGACAGGCATTGGAAAAAATACCCAAACTATGGGAGACGTGGCAGGCGCTGAAAAATCGCTGCGAACCGCAGGACTATGGCTGGAGTCGTTGGCTTGAAGATTTACAACAGGCTACGGAATCTGAACGGTTTGAATCACTGCGCCAGCAGGCGACTGTTCACTACATGGACTGGACACCATCAACCTTCAGCGAAACGCAGTGGCAGGCGCTGCTAGAGCAGCAGTCCAACGCCCAGTTGAGTAAAGTTTTACGAGACGTACTGCCAACCTTTCTGAACTGGCTGGAAGAATATGACGTTCAGGTATCTGCCTCCTTGTGGCCGGACTGGCTTATGCTGCTGGCTGTTGAGGATATTCGCTCAGAAGAAGATGTGCGTCTCGGTGGGATGATTCTGGATAAATTCCTTTCTGGTACCTTCACCCGCGAGGAATATGCGTCCGCAATTGAATCGGTAGCAATGCTGTGCTCTGAAAACCTGTCGGTAAGAACCTTAGACTACTCGCTTGATATTGCTGAACTTCTTTATGATAAAATCTCCGCTGACGACGCCGCCAGATTAGGTTTCTGGGTCACGTTGCAGGAGTTGCTCAAGCAGCGCTGGGAGCGTCTGGATGTCAGTATGCAACTTTCCGCGCGCATGGTGGAAAGACTCTATCTCGGTGAACATGCCGGACACGTTTTCCCGAAAGAGGACAATACGCCGGGCGTAACGTCTTCGCTTCATCGCGATCTCGACGGTAAAACGTTGGCAATTTACAGCCTGATGGAAGGTGCGGCGAGACGCGGAAAAGAGGCTCTACTTAAGTTATATCCTGGGTTGAATGTGGAACTCAATCACGATCACGTAGCTACTCCGGCGCTGATAAATCTGGCGGAAAAAGCTGACTACTTTATCTTTGCCAGCGGTAGCTCAAAGCATCAGGCGTTCTATACCGTGACTGATTATCGCAAAGAGATAATCTATCCCTCCGGTAAAGGGGCATCGAGTATGATCGCAGCCTTCGTCAGTGCGCTGGATTGAGTAAAAAAGGAATAGCTTCTGCTATTCCTTTTTGTTTATTCACCACGGTAGATGCAGCCTGCAGAGCATGTCTCTTTCACGATGACTGCGCTCAGGATCGGGAGTTGTGGTTTAACCTGATTCCAGATCCATTGAGCCAGAACTTCGCTTGTTGGGTTCTCAAGGCCAGGAATATCATTGAGATAATAGTGGTCCAGCCTATCCAGCGTAGGTTTGAAGATCGCTTTTAATTCTGCGAAATCGATAATCCACCCCGCGTGCTTATCCATCTCTCCGGTGATCTCAAGGCGAACAACGAACGAGTGCCCGTGTAAACGTCCGCACTTATGCCCATCAGGTACATTGGGTAGTCGGTGTGCGGCTTCAAATGTGAAATCTTTATACAAAGTCGTTTTCATGAGTACCTCAATTTTTGTTATAATGTAACAAATCAAATCTGAAATAGGAAGTACGTAACTTGAGTATGTTAAATAAAAATCTGGATAGTTTGGCCAAGGCGCATTAACTCATTCATTCGTAAAACAAGTAAGATTGATTGGTTAGTTAGATGTATTGTCCTTACCGGCACCTTTCTTACGACGTATCCCGTAACTACGTGGCCCCGCAGGAATGTGACTATACCCACTACGCATTCAGCATTGCGCCAGAAGATTTTGAGCCGTTCTCGTATAAGCTGAAACAGGCGGGAGTGACGGTCTGGAAAGACAATAAAAGCGAAGGGCAATCCCTCTATTTTCTTGACCCGGATGGTCACAAGCTGGAGTTGCATGTGGGAGATTTAGCATCTCGACTGGCGCAATGCCGGGAGAAGCCTTACTCTGGAATGCGTTTCGGTCCTGGAAAATAATCACGCAACTTTGTGATCTTCCACCCAGTATTCAATTTTACGTCCCATTTTGGGGGCAAATTCCAAAAATAAAATCTAACAACCCATTTATTTTCAATCGATTAAAAGAAAAGGCGAGTCCGGCCTTCGCTCCAGGATCATATAAATGAACCTCAACTGAGATCTTTTTTATGTCTAAAATCCAGAAGTTACCTACCTTTCTCGGTTGAGCGCTGTGCTTTTTCCGTTGTTATCAGAATGCTAACTGTCAGTACAGAGCCGACAGACAAAAAGTATGTCTGCAATAATGTCTTGAATGTACATATAGTTGCGAGCATCATCGCAACTATGTGCTCATGAATTCTTCAATGTAATGACCTCTGACAAAACCCTAAAGCAAGCGATATCAAATATTACTATTTGGCGCAAAGGCGAGCAGCGAGCGCCGCATAAGCCGTTATTGCTGTTATATGTTCTCTCGCACTATCGGCAGGGGCACGATCGCCTGTTTGATTATGGTTCTGAAATTCATGAGCAATTGCTGGATTTGCTGGAGCGCTATGGGCCACAGCGCCGTGAACAGCGCCCGGATATGCCGTTCTGGCGTCTGAAGGGCGATGGTTTCTGGGAATTGCAAAACGCGGAATTCTGCTCAACCAGCGGTAGCCGCCAGCCGCCCAAGCGCGAACTCATTGAATATAATGTTGCTGGTGGGTTTGATGCCGTCAATTTCGCGCTGGTAACAAAAAAACGTAAGCTAATCGACACGCTGGCGCAGCAGATCCTTGAGGCGCATTTTCCGACCAGTATTCAGGAAGACATCGCTGACGAGATGGGTTTTGATATTCGCACCTCTCTCCGTCAACGCGATCCGAAGTTCCGCCAGGCGGTGCTACGAGCTTACAATTATCAGTGTGCGGTCTGCGGCTTCAATATGCGCCACGACAACGCCCCTATAGCCCTTGAAGCAGCCCATATCAGATGGAAGCAGCATCATGGTCCTTGTGAAGTACCTAATGGCCTGGCGTTGTGCGCAATCCATCATAAAGCGTTCGATCGTGGTTCGATTGGTCTGGATGAAAATATGCGCGTGGTGGTTTCCGACGCGGTGAATGGTGGCGGAGTGGTACAGCGGCTGTTCTGGGATTTTGCGGGGAAAGAGATCGCGTTGCCGCAGATGAAAGAAAATTATCCGGGTGAACGGTTTGTGGAATGGCACAAGAGGGAGGTGTTCAGAGGAGGACATTGATCTGGGGGAGTATTTTGAGTGTGGTATACGTTATCTGCTAAAAACAGAATCACATCAAAGGCATCAAAGTAATCGGCCACGGTTCTCGCACTATGGTCTGTAGCGCGCTGGTGGAGTCACACCTGTGGTCAAGCGACGCGGTAGAGCGCCAGCGGAATTTATAAGGGCGGTGCCTTAAAGAGCACAGGGAGATTGTAAGCAACCCGATATTGCTGGCTTTTGCTTAGCTTGCTGACGGGATTCGTCGGATGAAACATGAAAATTACCTCATGTTTTATATAAGGATTCGACACTATATCAAAACCGGTAACTCTCAATCTTTCAAGGCTATGTGTCAGATCAAGTGGCAACTAATAAACATAAATTTAAAAATCTATATATCTGGCCAGATAGACTTTTTTATAACAGCTTTATAAATTAAACAAATCTGCCATAGAGACAGATTTGTTTAATTTATAATTAGAGATTTGCAACGTTATGATATACTTTTTGCACATCATCATCATCTTCAAGGGCATCAACAAGTCCTTCAAAGATTTCTAAATCTTCTGGTGAAAGTTCAACTTCTGATTGAGCAATCATTTCTAATTCTGTTGTTGAAAATTCAGTAATTCCAGCTGCTTTTAGCGCTGCAATTCCTTTGTGCAGGTCTGTAGCTTCAGTATAAATAACGATGCTTCCTTCTTCTTCGGTTACATCACGAACATCAACTTCAGCATCAAGCAAAATTTCAAAAATATGGTCAGGGTCTGTTCCTTTAAATACAATCACTCCAGTATTGTCAAACATATAGCTGACAGCACCTGCCGCTCCGATATTCCCGCCTTTTTTATTAAAAATTGTGCGGATATTAGCAATCGTACGGTTAACATTAGACGTCAACGTTTCAGCGATAACCATTGAACCATTGGGTCCAAAGCCTTCATAACGCCCTTGCACGAACGTTTCATCTCCGCCACCTTTGGCTTTATCAATGGCTTTATCAATAACATGTTTTGGAACCTGTGCTTGTTTCGCACGTTCAATAACGAATTTTAAAGCTGAGTTTGATTCCGGGTCTGGTTCACCTTGTTTAGCCGCAGCATAGATTTCTACACCAAATTTTGCATATACTTTGGACGTTGCACCGTCTTTAGCCGTTTTTTTAGCAACAATATTTGCCCATTTACGTCCCACTGGAAACATCTCCTCAAAAAATTATTTACATTAATGGCAGGTTAATAACCTGCATGTTTTTCTACCGCATTATATCATAATATATAAATTCTCGTCTATGAGAAATAAAAACATCCGGCTTTTACGGGGGATTACTTTGATTTTAACAATAGCTAATATGGTGGATAAGTCATTTTCTAATTTTCTTCCAGTTCTTTTTTTATTCTTAATAATTGAATTGCAGCAATAACGTCTTATTGATGGTGGTTTCGCTCATCAGGTGAGGTGGAACGCTTGCACGTCTTGCGACATATTGTGGCAGAAACTTAATGGCGAAATTAAGAGCCTATCCCATTAGGGCTATTTTACTTGCCATTTTGGACCTGGGCAGTGCTCAAAATCCTCACGTACTACGTGTACGCTCCGGTTTTTGCGTGCTGTCCGTGTCCAAACTGGCTGCGCCAATAACGCCTGGTGGGATAGTCTCTAAGACGATATATTCCCGCCTTGAGCCGCGTTAATTTGTTGCATACTTTTAAATGGAGGTATACCTCTTGTAGGCTATACCTCCTGCTTCACGTTATCGCGCGATTAACGCAAATACGCCCCAGCCAAAGTATTCTCGCGTCCAGGTGACGTGACGTTTGGGGGCTGCCGTCAGTTCTGTTCGAACCTCTTGCGCAAACTCATCGTCAGGGTTTTCCTCCAGCCAGCGGCGCATGGTCATCCACTTCGCGGCTTCATATCTGTCCCAGCCTTGCTGGTCCGCCAGCACCATTTCCACTACGTCATAGCCGAGTTGGTCGAAAAAGGCGACCAGCTCGGGCAGGGGACGAAAACCGGCGACGGATGAGACGCCACAGGCGTGGGCGATCTCTTCCGTTGCGGGGATCCGACGCCAGTACGGTTCACCGATGAGAATGATCCCGCCAGGTTTGAGGCTTTTGGCCAGCAGATCTATTGTCCCCGCGACACCGCCCGCAATCCAGGTGGCGCCTACGCAGGCCGCCACGTCATATTTTTCCTCGTCGATATAACCGGCCGCGTCGTTATGAATAAAATGTACGTATTCACTGACGCCGAGCTCTTCTGCACGTTGTTTTGCCTGTGTGGTGAAGAGCGGGCTTATGTCAATGCCAGTACCTGTAACACCGTAATCGCGAGCCCAGGTGCAGAGCATCTCACCCGAACCGCTACCGAGATCGAGAATCCGCGTGCCTGGCTTCATGCGTAACGCATGGCCCAGTGTGGCGTACTTTTCCGCTGTAAACGGATTATGGATACGGTGTTCGCTTTCGCTAATGGTAAAAATACGTGGGATATCCATTGGGTTATTCCTTTTACGGAGGGCAATACCCTCAGAAGTGGATGCTTTTTCAGCCAGCAGCGCAAACAGCTTGCCTGCAAAAGTTTCGCCGACCGGCCAGGTGTGACTGTCCGGGCGCTGCAACACAGTGAAGCCAGCATCACCAAGCAGGCTGATATATTCATCATCGCGCCAGGCCTTCATTTGACTGCCGAAACGGGTGGTACAGCCGTTTTCCGCTATTGCCCAGAACTGCGTTGAGCTGGTTTGGGTCTCTTCATCCCAGGCATTTTCCGTTAACAGCAGATGAGGCACGGCAAGAAACAGGCCGTGCGGACAACGCTGCCAGCCTGGCTGCGCCATGCCCTGGCGTTTAACTTCATCGAAGGTATGCACTTCAACAAGCAGTTTGCCGTCCGGTTTCAACCACTGCGCGCAATGACTGATGAGGCTTTGCGCATCCGCAGCGCTAAAGACATTCAGTTCCCCAAACGTCATCATAATGAAATCAAAAGGTTCCGTGGGGTGGTATGTACGAATATCTTGCTGAATGTAGTCAATATTCAGGTTTGCGGCTTGCGCCTGCTGGCGAGCCCATGTGATGGATGCCGGAGAGAAATCTACGCCTGTGCAGTGAAACCCACGCTCCGCTAACAGGCGGGTATAAAAACCGGGTCCACAGCCGAGATCCAGAATGCGGGCGCCAGCGGGTAACTGACGGGTAATCCATGTCACCTGTTGCTCAATCACGGTTAGCCGGCGGCTGGCCCAGTCGTGGTCCTGCGACAGATGATTTTCCAGCATGCGTTGGCTGAAGGCTGGCTCGTCCCAGGGGATTTTGCCTTCATCGGGTAATAGCCGAATGCGATGCGTTGCAAAAATAACGGCGCTGATATCCATCATCATCTCCTTAGCGATTGTCAGGCTGGGCGCGAACGTTGTTCAGCCCGGTTGTATTAATGCGGTAGGGTTGACCGTTAACGGATTTGATCAGCTTTTTGGTTTTGAGTTTTTTGAATACAGCGAGCGTGCAATCGGCAAGCAACAGCCCTTCGCGGCTATAGCACTCAACGGCGGTGACGCGGCCTGACGCATCGCGGATGTGCGTAATGCGTCCGCCTTTGGCGAGAACGTGTAAGGTGCGTTGTTCCTGACGGGATAAATTCATACTGAAGAACCTGTTTAATCATCATAGGCAAAACGTGCAAACACACTGCGGTGTCCGCATTCGATTTCGGCGCATTGATAATCAGTCCGGCCTGAAAAGGTCGGGGAACTGATTATCGGATGATGACATTCTCCAGCATCAAAGCCTCGGGTTGAGTTGAAAGGTATTTACGTCGTGAATGATAACACCTGTTTTCTGTAAGTGAATAACCGGGAGTGAAAAGTGTGATCTCAAAGGGAGGATCATGCGTTTAGTAAGTCAGTTGAATAGATACCGCCGCTACCATAATGAATATTGATTAAACTCATATACCCGATAATGGCCGCTTTGATAGTCTCGACGTATCTTTTTAGCCATTGACAGGGTTGTTGCGTTGGAAATCTTTTTTTAACCCACTGAAAAATATCACTTAAATATTTTTCATGCATAAACATTTATGGTCCGCTGAGTTCGGATCCGGTTTTGTATGGGTTAAAAAAGGTACGTTATGAAAGTCATATGGACTGTCACTCCTGTGGGGTATCAGCGCATAGCGAAACGTTGCCCTTCATGCAGCGTAAAACGGGACTTCACGCCTTCTGGGGCATTTCGGGTTAATTCGCAAAAGAAGGTACTCGATGTCTGGAGTATTTATAAATGCACACACTGCGATTACACCTGGAATATCTCCTTGTTCTCACGCCTGCCAGTCAGCAAAATTAACCGCGATCTTTATTGTCGACTGATGGCGAATGATGCCGCCACGGTGCAATATTTTGCTTATGACAACGCGATCCTGAAGCGAAACAATGCTGAATTATCGGGGCAGCCTGATTTTCACATTCAGGAACGGTGGCTGGTCAGTATCGCCTCCCACAAGCAGGTCAGTGTTAGCGTCAGGATTTCCCGTTCTTTTCAGGTCAGCCTGCTGTCGATTTTGAAGAAGCAACTCCTGTTAAGCGCAGCCGAAATCAAGAGACGGATTGAAACAGGGCAAATAAGTGGCGTCACGATGAAAATGCTTAAATCGCGAAAACTGAAGAATGCGAAATATGACTTGCAGCTCTCTGTTGAAACACTGTATGACCGGCGAAGGATTGTTCTGACCCGTCGATAAAAACAATAAGCTCACCTTACGTTTAAGTGTGCTGGTATGGCAGTGACGTAACGGAATGAAAGCAGGGCTAAGGGACAGGTGAGCTTTAGTTGAATAACCCTTGTCTGTGGCATTCAGTGAAGACTGAATGCCATGGATAATCCAGATTTTCGCACCAGTGATGATCAGCAGAATGACAAAGGGCGATGGGTTATAATTAACTGTAGAGTAAATAAATATTCACGCAACACCATTAAAAAATAAGAAAAAATGACTCACTGTTGAGCTGATATTAATACCTGAATCACTGACATTAGAGTAATGTGAAGCTATCCATAGCGTAATCTGTTCTGTTGCGGTTAAAGGGGGAGGAATGCACACCTTTAGACCATACTCACTAAGGCATAGCGATCTGTTATATGAAGATATTCCGTTAGAAATACGCGAGCAAATAATATTATTGATTATCAATACGCTAGGAAATTGCTCCTCTTTTTATGATATGACATTATACTGCTATCATAATAGTCATTCTGATGAAGTTTATCGAAGAATATGTAAAACGTTGCGCAAAGAGTATGGCTTATTCACCTTATATGCGCATTCAACGTCATATCTGGATGAAATGAGTAATCTGTTATTAAAAACAGATGATAAAAGAAAGCATATTGATACCATTGAACTTGCTTTTAACTATATAGATACCTACCTTCGGACCTATGAAGTTACGCTTGGGTTAGAACCGGATAAGGCGATTAGTGAATTAAATAATCTATTTCATGAGCATGGTTTAAAATATCGATATGAAAATGGTAGAATTGTAAGGTTGCGCAGAATAAAACGGCTTAAAAACATATGTTATTATTTGTACTCCCCTGGAGAGTATGGCTTTGTCGAATATGATCTTATGGAAGCGTATAATCGCCTGATGCTTAATGATTTTGCCTGTGTCGTAAAGGAATGTCATGCAGCCTTCAGAAGCGTTCTTCTCAGAATTCATGAGAGAAAAGGTATCGTGTATCATGAACAAGATAGTTTAAATACACTAATGGCTAATCTTATGGCGCGAGGCGTTATATCTGCTGAATATACACATAAATTTCATTTTTTAAGTGACGTGCTGGAGTCAGAAATATTTCTGCCGATGGCGCCAGAAAAATCGCATCATCACTACGCAATGATGCTCCGTATCTCTGAAGAGTTGGCCTGTAGTATTTATTATCTTACTGAGCGGAGTATATTTTTTCTTACCCAGCGGGCTGAAGAAGATGGTGCCGCGCCATAATAATGATCGCGCTGTCGCTCAGTCAGACTGCATCATCGTTATTTAAATTTGTTCAGACGTCGGAATTTTTTGTTCTGCCGTCTGTTTTTTTAGTGATGAGCTGTTCAGTGCAATAATAAGGGGTACAGTACGATGACTGATTTTTAAACTGCATATCATCTGTGTCGCATTTACTCATAGGTATTGGGTCAGGGAGAGAGAAGAATGAGTACTATTTTAAAGCCTTTTTTATTGGCGGTAACCCTGATGTTAATCTTAATAAGGCCTGGCTTTGCAACAGAGGATGGAGCGATAACCATGGTTAAAACCTACAGCGCTTATGACTATTTGCAGACTCGAGCGCGGTTGATGCACGCTGTCGCCGATCACGGTCTGGTGTTATTTGGGGAATTTGACCATGCCAGAGCGGCACAGAATGTTAACCTGAAAATGCCGCCGACAACGGTTCTGGTCTTTGGCAATCCTAAAGGCGGAACGCCTCTCATGCTGGCGCATCCCGAACTGGCACTGGATTTACCGTTTCGGGTGCTCATTAGCCAGCAAGCCGATGGGCGAACGTTGGTCAGTTATCATCCCGCTGAAACGCTGCAACGTTATGGTCTTGATGCCGCAGCCATACAGACTTTGAAAAAACTGGAACAGCTCGTTGAAAAAAGTCTCCACTAAAGCTGAAAATCGGGCGATGTGTTTGCACAGGTGATGTCGCGAATAAATGCGCTCACATCGTCCATTACCTGATGAGATAAGGCGGCATCGAAGGTGGCGCTATCAGCATCACAGAACCCGTGCCGCGCATCGTACATTTTACACTGCACCCGGGGGCGCTTTTCCAGCGCCTGTCGCATGGCTAGGGGATCAAACGCCGGCTCATAACGCGCGATAATAACCAGTGCCGGACAGAGAGGCACAAGATGAAGGTACTGGCGTATACGGGAACCGTAATAGCAAATGACGCCATCGCATAACCCACTGGCTGCACTTAGCCATGCGAGCGTTGCGCCGACGCTATATCCTACGACGATTAACGTCTCATACTGCGTTCTGAGATCGTGGAGTAACGTGGTAACGACGGCGGGATCAAAGCCGACATTTGCTGAAAAGTGACGGTAAGCCTCCTCCTGCTGTTCATAGCGAAAGGGGGTATGGTGAGGAAACAACGCGGGAATATAGATGTCGAATCCGCGCGTCATCCATTCATGGCCTGCGCGTTGGATATGAGCGTTAATACCATAAATTTCATGCAGAATAATCGCTGCCCGGCGATGGCGGCTCGACAGACTGGAGGCGTTGCTTCCCCCGGATACGCCTGGGGCGAAAAACACGGTGTCTTTTATCATAACGCGTTCTTGATACAAAGAGAGCGGCTGGATTTTCGCCGATCACGCTATGTCAGAGGCATTGTTCCTGTCAATGTACAGACACATTTTATGGTCTGATTTTTGGTTGATAAATTTTATATTGGTAAACCAATATGCTGTTCATATTCAGGCATCAGGGCTAAAGGTGGAACATCAGTCGTGTATTGTCTATTGCCTTTCCTTTCATCTGGCCTCACTAGAGAAACGGGGCGCATTATTATTTTGTTGGTTGACCAGTTTCGCGTTTTTGGTGTGCTACGCGTGCTATCCCTCTTTACAAATGCTATAGTCTGATACCGGGAAATCGCATCGGACGGGCACGACCAATATGAAATCAAACACTTCTCAGCAAAGACCTTACCAGGAAGTGGGCGCAATGATACGGGATCTGATTGTTCAGACGCCGTACCGCCCCGGGGAGCGCTTGCCGCCGGAAAGAGAGATCGCTGAGAGGCTCAATGTGACGCGTACCGTCGTGCGTGAAGCGCTGATCATGCTGGAAATTAAAGGTCTGGTTGAAGTCCGCCGCGGCGCCGGGATCTACGTGCTCGACAGCGCGGATAATAACGAGATGGAAGGCGCTGACGTCAATCACTGTAATGATGCCGGGCCGTTTGAACTGTTACAGGCGCGTCAGTTGCTGGAAAGCAATATCGCTGAATTTGCCGCTCTGCAGGCCACCCGCGAAGACATCATTAAAATGCGCCAGGCGTTACAACTGGAAGAGCGAGAGCTCGCCTCCAGCGCGCCGGGCGGCTCAGAAAGCGGCGATATGCAGTTTCATCTGGCCATTGCCGAAGCGACCCATAACAGTATGTTGGTAGAGCTCTTCCGCCAGTCCTGGCAATGGCGTGAAAATAATCCGATGTGGCTCCAGCTTCATAGCCATCTGGGCGATACGCTTTACCGTAAGGAGTGGCTGGTTGATCATAAACAGATCCTCGCGGCGTTAATTAAGAAAGACGCCCGCGCAGCGAAGCTGGCGATGTGGCAGCACCTGGAAAACGTGAAGCAGCGTCTGCTGGAGTTTTCCAATGTTGATGACATCTACTTTGATGGCTATCTGTTTGAGTCATGGCCGCTGGACAACGTTGATGCCTGATTATACCTGGAATAGCGTGGGCAGACCCAGTCCACGTTTTACTTCCTGTAGCGTCTTTTGAGTGACCTCATGCGCCCGCTCGCTACCTTTTTTCAGCAATTCCATTAGCATTCCCTTATCTGCAATAAAGGTTGCCCGTCGTTCGCGTATTGGCGCGATCAGTTCTTGCAGGCAGGTCTCCAGCTCATTTTTACAGACACGATCGCCTAATCCGCCTTGTTGATAATGTACTTTCATCGCCGCGACTTTGGCTTTATCCGGATGGAACGCATCCAGCCACGTAAAGACGACGTTACCTTCTATTTTTCCCGGATCGCTAATTTTTAAATGATTGGAATCGGTGTACATCGCGCTGACCGCACGGTGGATGGTCTCTTCGCTGGCGGAAAGAAGCAGGGTATTGCCGAGCGATTTCGACATCTTGGCGCTGCCGTCAATGCCGGGCAGACGGCCCGTATCGCTCAGGAGCGCCTGACAGGGTCGCAATACCGGCGAGGAGAAAAGACTATTCATCTTATGAACGATCTCATTCGTTTGCTCAATCATGGGCAATTGGTCGTCGCCAACCGGTACCATTTCGGCCTTAAAGGCGGTGATATCTGCCGCCTGGCTAATGGGATACGCCATGAACCCGACCGGCAGGGAACGGGTAAAGCCTTTTTGGGCAATCTCATTTTTTACCGTAGGATTACGCTCCACTCGGGCGACGGTAACGATATTCATATACAGCACCGTTAATTCGGCGAGGGCAGGTAATGCGGATTGCAGGCAGATCGTCGTTAGCGCGGGATCGATGCCGACGGCCAGATAGTCAGCTAACACTTGCGGAATATTATCGCGGATTTTTTGCGGATTACTGCCGTTATCGGTGAGTCCCTGCAGGTCGGCAATCAGGACATACTGTTGGTGATCCTGCTGTAGCGCGACGCGCTGGCGCAGTGAACCGACATAATGGCCGAGGTGCAACGAGCCGGTGGGGCGATCGCCAGTCAGAATGATGGGAAGGGTGTTCATTAAGGACTCCTTTATGCTTACTGTAAAGCCGAAAGACGTCCCGAAACACAGTAGCCGCCTTTCGGCGGCTACTTAAAGAGGGATAGTGATCCGTGCCGCCTTCAGGAAGGCAGCCACCAGCGGAGATGGCGTTGCGTAGCGTTGGATCGTTTCGTGTTCATGTGATCTAACGTATCACGACTAAACGTAAGGGTAAAGCGGCTGGCGTGTCGTCCGGGCATAAAGTCATATCGCCTGAACAGAGAACATGTTACTGACTTTGAAACGCGATTTTATAATTTGCTGTCCAAAAATACGTGGCGCTGAAAGGCGCATTTTTGATGCAAATCATTTATTACTGTGATAACACTGCGCGCGATAAAAACATTAAATATATTCACATAGTAAATATGTTCTATTGGAATGGTTGTTTTCTATATGACAAAAGTCTAAAAAACCCATTGATGTGAAAAGGAATAAGAATTGTCTATATTCCGATTCTGTGTAATTAAGTAATTTCTCGGATAAAAATAAGAAATGATATTGATATTTCTTTTTTGATATGGTTCTTATAGCGGCTATGGTTATTCAGGAAACGATGCTTGAATGCCAGGCGTAATAGATTTCAGGTCAGTAGCGCTATTGTAAAATGGATTGTTGATGGCAGAAGGTATTTAGCAAGAATCCAGTTATAGCAGATTGTCGGTATTTAATCTGGTATACAGAGACACCAACGAAATGGCTGGAAAATGGAACGTTCTTTCATTGTTGGCGTTCCGTCCTTGTCAGCCTGCTTTGCCGCATGATAATCACGGAGGGGGGATGGACGCCATCTATTTAAAACTGGACGGTATTGAAGGCGAAAGCCGGATCAAAGGTTTTGAAAACCAAATAAAACTTATTGCTTACAACCACAACCCGACGAAACGGGAGTCCGGCGAAGCGAGAGGGACATATATTGGAGGATTGACGCTGACAAAGCCTGTCGATCTTGCTACGCCTGGCCTCTATGAGCACTATTGTAACGGGAAAACGGTGAAAGAAGGCGTGCTGACATTATGCCGTCGTGATAAGGGCGCAATGCTGCCATTTATTATTTATACGCTCACCAATGTGCGGATTTCACGCATGAGCAATCATGGCGACGCCGAAGGCAGCGCCACGGAGACCGTGGATTTGGTTTATAGCCATATTCGCTGGGATATTCCCGCATTAGCGTCGAAAAGCAAAACACGGCGGCCCCTTCACCGACAGGCGCTGTGGCGATGAGGATAAAACAAGCGTGCGGACTCGCAGTGGGCAATGCGGTGTAGCGAAATGGCATTTAGCGGCTTGCGAAGGTCGATGAACGCTCATGTAACCAATCGATTGCCAGAAAAGGCGATAACGCGTGGCCCTTACACCCGTTATGATTTTTACGCATAGCCGCTAATAAAACGGCATTTTTTATATACACATCAAGTTGATAGTGTGTTTCTGACCTTGACGTAAATAAGCGGGAAAAGCGATGAAACACACCATTGGGATACTGGGGGGGATGGGACCTGCGGCAACGGCGGATATGTTGGAAAAATTTGTTGAATTACGACATGCCAGTTGTGATCAACAACACATCCCGCTCATTGTCAGCTCTATTCCTGATATTCCCGATCGTACAGCATGTCTGTTATCCGGCGGGCCTTCGCCATTCCGTTATCTGGAGCGTTATCTGCATATGCTGGAAGACGCCGGGGCGGAGTGTATCGTTATCCCATGCAACACTGCGCATTATTGGTTTGATGATTTACAGAACGTCGCGAAAGCGCGAATGATCAGCATTCTGGACGCTACCCTGGGGGATATTCCGCCATCGGCGCGGCACGTTGGTCTGCTGGCGACCAATGCGACGCTGGCGACCGGGTTATATCAAAAGAAAGCTCTGGCGCGGGGGCTGACGTTAATTCAGCCAGAAGACGCGGGGCAGGCGTTGGTAATGCAGGCTATTTATACGCTTAAACGTGGCGATAAAACTGCGGCGCAAGCGCTGCTGCTACCGCAAATCGATAGCCTTATTGCCCGTGGCGCGCAGGCAATTATTATGGGGTGTACCGAAATTCCGCTTATTGTGGCCGGACATGAACGCGCGATAGCGTGCCCGATGATTGATTCCACAGCGTCGCTGGTGCGCGCGGCGATTCGTTGGTATGAGTCCTGGCCGGACACCCGCGCCTCTTTGACCGGGGAACAACGCCTTACCGCCTGATGTGTTTACAGCGCGGCCTGAAGCCCACGCAGGTCGCGCCAAAATGTTTCGGCTACCTGACTCATGCGGGTATTCATGCGATAAGCATAAGCCTGGATCGGGATAACCAGTTCGTCGGCATCAAGCACGATCAGGCGCCCGTCGGTAATCTCCTGACGGATAGCATATTCGGGCAACCAGGCGATTCCGCAGCCGTCCATCGCAA
This sequence comes from Salmonella sp. NW38, assembly GCF_051807745.1. Classification (NCBI taxonomy): domain Bacteria; kingdom Pseudomonadati; phylum Pseudomonadota; class Gammaproteobacteria; order Enterobacterales; family Enterobacteriaceae; genus Salmonella; species Salmonella sp. NW38. The sequence continues at coordinate 148,750 of NZ_JAMMTO010000002.1, forward strand.
CCTGTTTTAACAATTCACTCATCGAAGAGACGAAAAATGTACTGAAACTCAGTTCAGCATGGCGAGTCAACGTACGATTTATCAGCCGGCCCATATAGGAGTTCTGACTGTAATTAAGCAGGGGAAAGTGCGGCTGCTCAAGCGTATAGCGCGGCTCGCCCCGGCCATTGTTGGCGCAAACCGGAAACAGTCTCGACTCAAACAGGCGGATGTTATCAAACGGCGCTTGTTGCAGGTTTTCATCGTGATAAGAAAAGATAAAATCGCTTTGTCCCTCACGTAACATATCCACCGCCTGGTCGACATCTATCGCCTCAACGGCGTAGGTAAACTGCGTCGGCATCTGCTTAACGATGGTCGGCAACAGGCCGAGGGAGAGCGAGTGGGCGGCGGCAATCTTGATTTTACGCAGCGTATAATCGCTGCCGCCGCGCAGTTCGGTCAGATTACTTTCCAGCTGCTGTAACAGGTGGCGAACCTGGGAGTGAAAGATTTTACCCTGTTCGGAAAGCTGTAGCGGCGAGACCTGTCGATTAAACAGTTCAACGCCCACGGCATGTTCCAGGGCGCGAATCCGCCGGCTAAAAGCGGGTTGCGATACGTTGCGGATAATGGCGGCCTGAGAGAAATTGCGGCACTTTTCCAGCGTCAGAAAATCATATAGCCATTTTGTCTCAATATTGTGCAAACCTGCTCCAGTTACATCCATTTACCGTTATCCTGTCAGCCGCCCGAAAGGGCATTCTACGTCCATTCGGGCGGCTGACAACCGCTTATCCCGTCCTCTTTCAGAATGCCGTGATGGGGCAGCCTGAAACTAGCGGGAATTACGCCGGTTCAAAGGTACCTTTTACGCAGGCTTTCCCCTCATTGACCATGCGTTTGCCGCGCGCATACACCTGCTCAATGCGTAAATCTGCGCTAAAGACAAGCAGATCCGCATCGTTACCGGGACGGATTTCGCCTTTGCTGTCCAGACTGAGGAAGGCGGCTACGCTGGTCGTCAGCGGGCGCAGAGCATCGGTCAGGCTGAATCCGTAGTGGTTAACCAGCGTCTGCAACGTCTCCAGCAAACTTTCGAAGCCCGCGACGCCGATACCCGTCAGATTTCCGGCAGCGTCAAATAGCGGCTGGCTGCCGTTACCGTCTGAACTGAGCGTCACCCGGGAAAGCGGGACGCCGGCTTTTACCGCTCTGGCAATGCCCTCCGCCGGCGCGACGGGATCCGGGATACTGGTGGTAATGTCGATTACGCCGCCTTTAAGCGCAAACGCCAGCGCCTGCTCGAAAAGAGATTCGCTACGGTTGACGTGGGTAGGCAGCAGTTTACCGATCGGCACGTCGCTGTTTTCCAGGATGTCATACAGCGGCTGTAACCCTTTTTTGCTGCTGCCCATATGAAAAACGCTGACACCGGGTTTACCGCCCAGCAGGCCGCCAACGCGTGATTCGGCGGCCATGCTGGCGAGTTGATTCCCGCCGGGCGCGGCGGAACGGTGGTCGGAGACTGCGCATTTCACGCCAATGACGCGATCGATCAGCGCGACGTCTTTTTCTACCGAGCCAGTAATGGTCGGCGACGGAACGTGATAAGCGCCCGTGAGCATCCAGGCGGTGATCCCCTCCTCATTTAGCGCTCGCGTTTTGGCTAACAGCGACGCGGGATGACGGCTGACGGAGTCGGTGCCAAGCAGGCCGACGACCGTTGTTATCCCGGCTTCCGTCAGGCGGCTCAGGGAGACTTCCGGCGTCCGCGTCGTCGGCCCCGCTTCGCCGCCGCCGCCGATCAGATGAACGTGTTGGTCGATAAAGCCCGGGCACAGCATACGACCGCTAAGATTAATCACCGCACAGTCCGGTACGATATCGCCGGGGATGTCAGCGCCGACGGCAATAATTTTGCCATTCGCGAGTAGAACATCACAGATGCCCCGGTCTTCTGGCGCAAACAGGTGCGCACCCTGTAACAAGGTAAACTCCGCGGCGGATAAATCAGGCATGATAACTCCTTATTAAACAATAAGCTGCATGACCCAGATCGACAGCAGCGCATTGATGGCGCAGACTGCGATAATATGCGGGTAATATTTGGCGTTGACTTCGGCAGTACCGAGACAGCGGCCGACATTCTGTACCGGGTTTCCCATCAGGTAAATGGCTGGCAGTAGTACGGTAACATCGTGGCCGCTTAGCGCGCCGGCGGTAGCCAGACTGGCCGCCACGCCAACGGCGCCGCCCATACTCATCAGCGAAGCCAGAAGTACCGTAGCCGCTTCGCCGGGAAGCCCCCACAACGCCATCACGGGCTGGCAGATATGGCCTACCCAGTCGAGCAGACCGGTAATTTTCAGCGCCTGAATAATGACAAATGCCATGACCACATTGGGTAACAGGTTGGTCGTGGCGATGGTAAAACCGCGGCGTGCGCCATCGATAAACATATCCATGACATTCTTACGTACCTGAGTCGTCATGATTGGGCTCCTTGCGCAGGGTGACGGCGTTCTTCGATGTTAATCCAGATGCGCAAAAGGTTTGCGCCGATAAATTTGAATAGCAGAATGACCACCAGCGGAATGATGACTGACGTTCCCAGAAAGGCGAATACCGCAACGCCGGAGGAAAAATAGTTGGTGATAATAGCGCTGCCGCTGGTCTGCCAGGCGGCAAAAATCACTTTATCGCGTTCTGTGATTTCGCCTTCCTGCGCCAGCTCTTTGGTCATACCCGCCGCGGCGTCGGTATTTTGCAGGTTGGCGATCAGCGCCAGTGAGCAAATGCCGGGAATGCCAAGCAATGGTTTCAGGATGGGTGTCATCAATTGCTGCGCCGCCCGCAGACCGCCCAGTCCATCCGTAATCGCGATGATACCCAGAGAAAGGATAACCGACGGTGCCAGCTCCAGCGCAAAAAGGAAGCCATCTTTCGCGCCCGTTCCGCCCGCGCCGCGAAAGGTCTGCGTACCGGTCACATGACCGAATGACCCGTTGAGTACGGTAAAATCAAAAACGCGCCACCAGCCTTCGCTTCCGGAAAATACGCCGGAAAAGAAAATAATGGTGAGAAAAAACGCCAGGTATCCCTTTATCCCGACCTTTTCTGTATCAAGCGGCATGGCCGCCCCGTCCACTTGTTGCGCCATAGCGATCCCCGAATTTTTTTGATGATGTGTTGGTTGTAGCCACAGGCCAAAAAGCCCGAAACAGAAAGACCTTATCAGCCATAAGGGTAAGGACAAAATGCAAGTATGTATCGTGCTATGCGTTTCTTGCATGGCAGCGCGAAAAATCACCATCCTCGCTACTGCCGGAGGCGCGGGGAACCGTGGACGGTATAACGCGAGGTAAAAAAAGCAAAGAAACAGGTGTTGACGCAGGCCGGAGCCGGGAGCAGGAAAAAGAGGAAATAAATTTGACGTTAGTCAATTTCACGCCACTTAATTATCGTTGTTAAAAAATAGGATTTTTTAACCTAAATTTTACTTTTTACTGTAATTTTTCACGCCTTAAGAGGAATTGTCACGGTCAGGTCAGTAGCCGCTGATGGGTCAGTTTGCGCCCTAAGAATCCTACGGGCAGGTAATAAAAAACGAATCATCTAATTAATTTCATGATGTGATTTATTTATAATTGTGATGATTTGAAAGGGCGCGATAATCATCATAATGGGATATATAGCCAAAATAATTCGAGTTGCTTAAAGGCGGCAAGGGAGTGAGTCCCCAGGAGCATAGATAACTATGTGACTGGGGTGAGCAACGGCCCGTCAGGGCGAGGCCCATGGATGGGCCGGGTAATCCGTAGCCAGCACAGAAGCCACTTGAAGTATGAAGGGTATATAAAATAATAGGCAGATTGATAGCACTAATAACCATAGAATAAGTATAGTTTTTAGTGGCATCTTTACCCTGAAATAACGTGTTGAGGATGTGCTATTAAAAACAGATCCGCATTGTGCCGCGAATAGCGTTAAAGATACAACCCGGTGCGGAGAGCGCGAGTTTACTCTACCGCTTATTCACGTATCACAAACCGTTTTTGTTTTATCTGCTGCGCGGCGCTGATCAGCGCGGCAAAAAAGAGCGCCGCGGCGCCGCAAAGCGTGGCGTTGATAATTGCCGACGCGCCATTGCCTGACAGACTGGCGGCGAGCGGACCGAGAATTTGCCCAATACCATACGTTAGCGTCACCAGGCCTAGCAAATTAATATTACCCGGCGCGCTGAGCTGTCGGGCAAGCGGCATCACCAGCGAGGTTGTGCCCATAAACGTGGCGCCAAAACCAATACTGCTCAGTATTAACAGCAACAACGAGTCGCTGGCGAGAGACAGCAGCACGCAGGCGCTCTGGATCAACAGGTTCGCGGTCAGGCATGGCAGGACGCCCCAATGTTTTGCCGCCCACAGCCAGCCGAAGCAGCCGGGAATGATCGCCAGGCCGACCAACGACCAAAGGTGCGCCGTGAGTAGCGGAGAGCCCGCGCTTTTCGCCATCAGCGGCAAATAGGTAGCGACAATGATGTAGCCGAATCCGGCGAAACCGTACAACAGCGCCAGTTGCCACCAGGGCATAGGCTGATTTTCGATTCTTACTAAGGGCGCAGGCGGCAGCGCATGAGCGCGGGGGGGAATCAACATTGCCACGATTAATAGCAATATACCGGCGAGCGCTCCGGCCCCCAGCCATAGCGAATGGGCCGAAAGCGCATAATGTAAACCGCCAATGACATATTCGTTGCCCAGTGCAATCCCGGCCCCGACGCCGGAAAAGAGCGCGGCGATCACAAACGGATGGCGGGTATGATGCAACACAATCATTGATCCAAAAATCATCATTCCCGCGCTCGCGACACCTGCCAGGAAGCGCACCAACATGACGACCGCGGGCTGAGTAAATATCGCCATAGACAGAATAAGAATACCGGTGGCGACCGCCGAAGCCAGCAGCATGGGGCGTAGACGAGAGGGGAGATGAAAAAGGCCAAAGGAAAACAGTAAGCTTCCCGCCAGGTACCCTGCATAATTGGCGCTGGCAATCCAGGAGAGCTGATTAAACGTTAGCTGCTTTTCCGCCAGCATTACCGGCAGCATGGGCGTATACAGAAAGCGGCCAACTCCCATCCCCAGCGTCAATACCATCATACCGAAAAGCGCCGTAAAAATGGGATGGCGAGGTGAAGCGCTCTGAGCATGAACCATGGTTTTTCTCTTTGCTAAAGTAAGGCAGGAATGCCGGATTGTTGTTGTAAATGATAATAAAAAGTAAAATTAATGTTTCAAATTTGCAAGAAAAGAAAGTGAAGCGCAGGTGAATAACGGATTGAGAAGAGGGGCATCGGTGGGAAATGGCATTAAATTAATGCCTCCCGCGTGCGGGGTTTGGCAGTTAATCTGAACGAGAACGGCGTTAAATACTGAGCAGTGCCGGTATTTGCGACAGTAAATATAACACCAGACCGATAGCGCCGCCGACCAGCGTGCCGTTCACGCGGATAAACTGCAAATCTTTACCGATATTAAGCTCAATCTGCTGCGACATATCGCGCGCATCCCAGCCTTTTACGGTATCGCTGATGTGGCGCGTCAGGAAGGCGGCGAATTCCGGCGCGACCCGGTGCGCGGCCTGTTCCAGATGACCGTTAAGCGAGGCGCGTAATGCGTCGTCGGCGATCAGCGTCTCGCCAAACCATTGTCCGGCATGAGCGATGCGCTGCTTTACCTTCGAGTCTTCGGCGTTGATATCTGTTTTTAACCACTGACGTAGATCCGCCCAGATCTCGCCGAGATAACGGTTAAACGCCTCATCTTCCTTCAGGTAACTTTTAATGTTTTCTGCCCGGGCAGCCATTTCCGGATCATGTTTAAGTTTATCGATCAGCTTATACGTCGCGCGATCGAAGGCATGACGAATCTGATGCGCGCGATCGTGACTGATATCATCCAGCAGAGAATTTACCGCGTCGGAGACCAGTTCAGCGCTGTGTTCTCCCAGCCATTCGGTCGGCAGAATCTTCGCTTTTAACGGATGCTCGGTCTCCAGCCAGCGTATGATCTGTCTGGCGATAAATGTTCGGGAGCTGTCACGCTGTAACAGGGCGATAAGCTGGGCGATCAGCGTATCGAGTAACACCTGGTGACGATCGTTTTTGGTCATGCTTTCCAGCATCAGGGCGCTGGTGCCGGAAAGATCCACTTTATCAATCGCCTTATGTACCGCTCGCTTGAGCAGCCGCTGAATACGGGCGTCATCGGTCAGTTCCAGAAAGCCGCTCATAATTTGCAGCAGATGCTGCCCGACCCGGCTGGCGTTGTCCGGCTGGCTGAACCAGTTTCCGATAAGCAGCGCGGGTTCATGGCGGCGGATTAGCGCGATCAGCGACTGCGTATCAAGGAACTTCTCCTGCACAAATTGCCCAAGATTTTCGCCGATTCGATCTTTATTACGGGGAATAATCGCCGTATGTCGTGAAATAAACGGAATGGGAATACGGCGAAACAGCGCCACCACGGCAAACCAGTCCGCCAGCGCGCCAACCATCGCCGCTTCGGCAATAGCTTTTATGCCCAGCACCCAAAAACTGGGCGGCAGGAAAAGCGTGGTCACAAACGTCGCGGCGGCTATCAGCAACAGTGAGAGCGCCAGGCGTTTGGCGCGTTTGAGTTCGGCGATTTTATTCATAGGGTTAAGGATAGAGCCAGACGGCAGGAACGTGCAAAAAACATCAGATTATCCTGTGCCGGATAAGCCTCTATCCGGCAGAGTAGTTACTTCTCAGCGGCCAGTTCTGCCGCCTCATGCTGGCGCACGCGCTGTAATAATGTCGCCAGGGTGAAGACCACAATCACCCCGGCCACCGCTGCCAGCAGGTGAAACGGCAGTCTCCCGCCGTGAAACCACAGCCAGCGGCCAACTTCGACCGACACCGCCATCACCGTCAGAATCACCATGTTCAGCGAGGCCGAAACCGTCCCTTTTGGCAAGTTGTTGGAGAAAAGCGTGAAGCGAAACAGCGTCGGGAAAATCATTCCAATGCCGAACGCGTACAGGCTGGTGCCCAGCACAGACCAAAGCCAGACGTGCGGCAGAAGAAGATTACCGAGGAGTAATGTCGCCAGCCCGCTTAACTGGATTGGTACGGCGCGCCAGATAAAACGCGGTCGGGTTGGATCTTTTACCAGGCGCACAACGATCATATTGGCCACGATCACCGCGCCGAATACGGGCACCTGCGCCCAGGCGAATTGCGAAGTACTCATCCTGCCGGCATCGATCAGGATCACCGGTGACACCGCCACCCAGCTCATCATCGGGATGTAGCTCAACGACAGCGTCGCCGCCCCGGTGAGAAAAATCGGGTTGCGAAACACATTACGAAAATCGCGCAGTACGCTCACCGCACTGAACGGCACCGCGCCGCGTTGCACCGTTTCTGGCATCGCCAGCAGCAGGCCGTACAACGCCAACAGTCCCATCACCGCAATAATACCGAACAGCACCTTCCAGTGAACGAAGTGCATCAACGCGGCGCCGGAGAGCGGGCCGATAACCGGAGCGACCAGCACAATGGAGGTAATAATCGCCATCAGCTTAATGGCTTTGGTTTGACCGAAAGCCTCCTGTACCGTGACGTAGCCGACCGTTGCGATAAAGCAAATGCTGGTGCCCTGCACAAAACGGGCAACCAGAAACTGCGTCATTGAGGTCGTCAACAGCGTTGCCGCGCAGGCGAGAGTAAAAATTAATGCCCCTGCGATCAGCACTGGCCGGCGGCCAATCCTGTCGGATAGCGGCCCCAAAAGCCATTGCAACGCCATTCCGCCCGCCAGATAGAGACTGACCGAGGCCGGCGCAAGACTGACGTCAGCATTAAAATCGCGCACGACGTTAATGATGCCAGGCTGAATCAGATCCGTCGTCAGATAGGCGGCAAAATCGTACAAAATCAGCGCCATCGGGAAAAATAACGTTGTGGCGCGTTGGGAGAAAAACTGAATAATCCGTTGCATAAAAAATGCGCTCCATGTCGGAGAACCCCATGATGGGACAGCGAAACTCAATACCGTCATCGTGACGTCAGGCAGGCGATGGAAACAGCGGCTGCGGATGTACTGAATTTCATGTAATCAAAAACGCTGCCGGTGAAAACACAGACAGGAAGAAACGCGTTCTGAATCTCGTCAGAACGTGTGGCGATTACAGATAACAATCAGCACATCACACCTCGGGAAATTTACGTTGCACGGAAAATATACACATTAAGTGTAATTAAATTTTGATGTTAATCAAAAGAGTTTGTCTGGTTAATAAAGATAAAGGCAGGGCGCGCAGACTGGCGTTTTGCGTGTTCAGTTCCGAAAATGCATGTGCATTACAGATAACAGGATTTATCTTCCGTCGCGCCTCGCAATGCTGAAAAGGTACGGATGAGAAAGGAATTTTCAGGAGGTAGAGTCGCAGCATCCTGGTTTGGGGTGACGGAGCGCCATGAAAAAATCGACGACCTCAACACCGCATGATGCGGTGTTTAAAACCTTTTTGCGCCACCCGGAAACCGCCCGCGATTTTATGGAGATTCATCTGCCGGTGTCGTTACGCCAGCTTTGCGACCTGCGGACGCTAAAGCTGGAACCCGGCAGTTTTATTGAAAAAAATCTGCGAGCCTATTATTCCGATGTGCTTTGGTCGCTGAAAACGCGCGAGGGCGACGGTTATATCTACGTCGTGATTGAACATCAGAGCACGCCGGATGCGCATATGGCGTTCCGGCTGATGCGGTATGCGATGGCGGCGATGCAGCAGCATCTGGATGCGGGGCATAAACATCTTCCGCTGGTGGTGCCGATGTTGTTTTATCACGGTGTTGATAGCCCGTATCCTTTTTCGCTGTGCTGGCTGGATGAGTTTGCGAACCCGGAAGTGGCAAGAAGACTCTATGCCGCCGCCTTTCCGCTGGTTGATATAACGGTGGTATCGGATGATGACATTATGCAGCACCGCCGCATTGCGCTGCTGGAGCTCATCCAAAAACATATCCGCCAGCGCGACCTGCTGGGACTGGTTGAACGGATTGCTTCGCTGTTAGTTACTGGTTGCGCTAATGACAGGCAGCTTAAAGCGCTGTTTAATTATCTTATGATTCAGCACGGACATACGCCTCGTTTCACCACGTTTATTCGTGATGTGGTAGGGCATGTCCCGCACACTAAGGAGAGACTGATGACGCTGATAGAGAGGATCCGCGCAGCGGATCGCAGAAAAGGGGAACGGCAAGGAAGACAAGTCGGTCTGGAGGAAGGATTAGAAAAAGGGCTGGAAAAAGGTCAGCACGTTGCCGCATTGCGTATCGCCAGACAGATGCTGGCGGACGGACTTGACCGCGAGACTGTCCAGCGGTTCACCGGCCTTACGGCTGAAGAGCTTCAGGATGTTAGCCACTAACGCGGTTCCAGTCTGAATGTTGCAGGCCCGGTGATCGCCGGGCAACGCTCTCTGTAATTATCGCTGATAACCGCACGAATATACCGAACTTTACCGATAGCGCCAGCCATCTCTACTACCCTTATTGTTCTGAGCGGCATTTACGGCTGCCTTAATGACGATAACAAGGAGACATGTGATATGGCTTACCAGACAGTGAATCCTGCCAATAATCAGCTCATTAAAGAGTATCCCCCGGACACGGACGCGGATATTGAAGCCGCGCTGCAAAAAGCTGACGCGCTCTATCACTCCGACTGGTCCAAAGGAGAGATTGACCAACGTCTGCCGGTACTGCATAAACTGGCTGACTTGATCGACAGCCGTGTTGAAGAACTGGCAAAAATCGCCAGCCAGGAGATGGGTAAGCTCATCGAGCAGAGCCGTGGCGAAGTCAAACTGTGCGCGCAGATCGCTCGCTATTATGCGGATAACGCGAAGCAGTTTCTTGCCCCGGTGCCTTATAAAACCGAGTTTGGCGACGCGTGGGTAGAACATCATCCGATTGGCGTCATCATGGCCGTTGAGCCGTGGAACTTCCCGTACTATCAGTTGATGCGTGTGCTGGCGCCGAACCTGGCCGCAGGTAACCCGGTGCTGGCGAAACATGCCAGCATCGTACCACACTGCGCCGAGACATTTGCCCATCTGGTGCGTGAAGCCGGCGCGCCGGACGGCGCATGGACCAACCTGTTTATTTCCTCCGATCAGGTGGCGAATATCATCGCCGACCCGCGCGTGCAGGGCGCGGCGCTGACCGGATCTGAAAAAGCGGGGAGCGCCGTGGCGGTACAGGCGGCGAAGCACATTAAAAAATCGACGCTGGAACTGGGCGGGAACGATGTGTTCGTCGTGCTGGACGATGCCGATCTTGAGAAAGCGGTGAAAATTGGCGTGCAGGCACGGCTCACTAATGCGGGGCAGGTATGTACGGCGGCGAAGCGCTTTATCCTGCATGAGAAAATCGCCGATCAATTCCTCAGCCAGTTCACCGAGGCGTTCAGGAAGGTGAAGGTGGGGGATCAGATGGACGCTTCTACCGAACTGGGGCCGCTGTCGTCGAAAGATGCGCTGGAAACATTGACCAGACAGGTCGAGGAAGCGGTGAAAAATGGCGCGACGCTGCACGTTGGCGGCAAGCCGCTGGAAAGCAAAGGCAACTTCTTTGAGCCGACCATTCTGACCCACATTACGCGTGACAACCCGGCGTACTTTGAAGAGTTCTTCGGCCCGGTGGCGCAGATGTATGTGGTGAAAGACGATGACGAGGCGGTAAAACTAGCCAACGATTCCCACTACGGCCTGGGCGGCGCGGTGTTTAGTCAGGATATTGAGCGTGCTAAACGCATGGCCTCCCGGATTGAAATCGGGATGGTTTATATCAACTGGCTGACCGATACCGCAGCGGAGCTGCCGTTCGGCGGCGTTAAGCGTTCGGGCTTCGGACGCGAGCTATCGGATCTGGGGATTAAGGAGTTTGTGAACCAGAAGCTGGTAGTGGTGCGCCGCTAATCCCTGTTGCCCCTCTGAAAACGGGAGGGGCCTGGCTTTTTTGCAGCGAAGGACGCGGATCTTAAATCAGAACGAAATAAGCGAACAAAACACCTTCAATCGCCCTCCTTATTTATCCACGTTGCACTAACCGTGCTTTTTATCCCGATATTGTTTGTACAGACATTCATGATGCCCGCATTTTCTGTTCTATGCGGAGGCCGGTATGGAATTTTACGAGAACCGCCCCAGACAACCATTCATTGGCTTTGTGCAGCTCAGACGGGCGCTAAAAAGGTGGTGGCTGCGTAAGCGGGCCTGTCAGGCGCTGCGACGAATGAGTGACGAGCAGTTAAAGGATATTGGGTTGGAAAGGAAGGATGTGGAATAACAGATAAGAGCCAGTAAAACTGGAAAGGCTGGATAATCTTATCTTAACCTCTCCAGTAGGCGGGTATCCTGGAACGCTAATTTTCTTGCCAGGCTTTCTCGATCAGCAGCTTGGCTTTATCCAGATCATGTTCGTTACGCACAATCAATTCGACGTCGCCGGTTCCCCAGTGGCCAATGTTTGTGACGTCCCGGCTAAATCCTTCTTCAAGCTGGATATGCTGTGGATTGATTTTCAGCCACAGGCGTAGGTGTGGGTCGGTCACGGGATAAACGGCTACGCACAGAAAGTTGCGAATGAGGCGGAAGGCGTCATAGAGCTTAAGCTCTTTAAACTGAACCTCATCACTGAGTGACAGCACATAACTTTTTAGCTGTTCATATAATGAAAGCAGCGCGGGTGAGGCCGAAGAGAGCTGTTCGCGCTGCGTGCGGGTATGGCGCTTACCGTTACCGCTGCTGACGGAACCGTTCGCGATGATGTACTGAGGGCTATTTTCGACCACGGCGTTAACCAGTTCCAGCATTAACAGGTCGTCGGCAAAAAGCTTGTAGCGAATCAGGTTGATATTGCGGTTGATTTGCTGAACGGCATGTTCGTCGTATTTATTAAAATCGGCGGCAATACAGATTAACCGTGTGCCGGACCAGTCAATGGCTTTGGCCGCGGTTTTACTTATTTTCTCCATCACCAGCAACTGAAATTCCGCTTTATGATCGAGCAGCCAGTCGAGATAAAACAGCCCCTGGTTAATGACGTTTTCATTGCTGTGGCGCTTATATTCAATAATCACCGGGCAGTTATTTTCATCGAGGCCGAGGGAATCAATTCGCCCACGATGGGTTTTACCCGTGTGGTATTCGGTCTCAAGAAAGCGGACGCCAAGGAACGTTTCCATATGGGATTCGATCAGCATTTGCAGATCTTTTTCAATGGCTGCGGCTTTGCCCGGCAGTTCTTGTACTTTCCCGCCACCGAGGCGGAAAAGCTGGATATCGCTCATGGATCCCTCCTGAATTTCATATTACCGGGTATGATACTGCACAGAGTAGAATCAGAAAGCATAAAATTGAGTCTGAGGATATGTTATTTGTGGTAATTTATTAATTTGAAAAGAGAAAATGGCAGGAGCGCCAGAATGAGTACGTTTGACACGACGAAAATTGCTTTAAAAGATATCCTGGGGCAGATTACTGATGGACGGGTACAGTTGCCTGATTTCCAGAGAGGGTGGGTATGGGATGATGAGCATGTCCGGTCTTTGCTGGTCAGTATTGCCCGTTCTTTTCCCGTTGGTGCGGTTATGCTGCTGGAGACTGGGGGAGAAGTTCGCTTCCAGGTGCGTCCAGTTGAAAATGTAGAATTGCAGAAAACCGAGCCTGAGATGTTGATTCTGGATGGCCAGCAACGTTTAACGTCCTTGACTCAAGTCCTGATGCTGGATACGCCCGTTAAGACTTTTAACGAGAAAGGAAAGCAGATAGACCGTTTTTATTATATTGATATTGAGGCCGCTCTGGACAATAGGCTTGATGAAGCTTTTATTTCTGTTGAAAAGTCTAAAAAAGTAACGATGAATTTTGGTCGTGATATAAAAAATTTTACTAACTCATTTGGGGAAACGGTTGAAATGGATTTTTCTACCGTGCAAAAAGAGTGCGAAGCATTATTTTTCCCTTGTAACCAAATTATCAACTCTGATGCCTGGGAAAGTCATTTATATAAGTGTTCACAAGAAAAGTTTTTCACTTATATGCAGTTCCGTGAAAAAATTCTGAATGCCTTTAGGAACTATTTGCTGCCTGTTATTAAATTGGGTAAATCAACTAGCAAAGAGGCCGTTTGCCTGGTGTTTGAAAAGGTTAATACCGGTGGTGTTCCACTATCCGTATTTGAACTGGTGACCGCCAGTTTTGCGGCTGATGGGTTTAATCTTCGGGATGACTGGTTTGGCAGTAATTTGCGTCAAAAATTTGGCCGCCGAAATGTACTGAATAAAGAAGCTATCCTACAGGGCGTAGAGCCGACTGACTTTTTACAGGCTATCAGCATATTGAATACGCTAAAAAAACGGCGTGCCGATCTGGCCGAAGGGAAGACAGGGAAATCAGTTACTGCAGTAAGTGCTAAACGAGTTTCAGTATTAGCCCTTTCTCTTGAAGATTATCATTGCTGGGCCGACGATGTGGAAAAAGGCTTCTTACTTGCCGCTAAATTTCTCCATCATGAATGTTTTATGCACTCATGGGATCTTCCTTATCGTACGCAGCTTGTGCCGCTGGCGGCAGTATTATCGAAATTACAAGGCAATTGGCTGGAGCCCAAAATTTATGACAAACTGGCGCGCTGGTTCTGGTGCGGTGTCCTGGGGGAACTGTACGGCGGCGCGGTAGAAACACGTATCGCAAACGATGTGGAAGAGTTACTAAACTGGATTGAGGGGGAAGGTGAAGAGCCCCGGACGATTTATGAAGCCTCATTCCAGCCAGGGCGTTTATTGACGTTACGTTCCCGATTGAGCGCCGCGTATAAAGCGTTAAGCGTGTTGATCCTACGCAATGGTGCTCAAGACTTTTTCTGGAAGTCGACGATCCAAAAGTTAGATTATGGTGAGATTGCACTCGATATTCACCATATTTTCCCAAAGATATGGTGCGAGAATAATAATATTAGTCCAGCAGTGTATAACTCTATCATTAATAAAACATCAATCTCCTATAAGGCCAACCGAATGATTGGTGGGAGATCTCCGGCTGAGTATCTGTCGCAGATCCAGACGCATCCGCAGGTCGGTCTGGAGGATGCCGAGATGGATGCGATCCTACGCAGCCACTTTATTGAGCCTTCGCTGTTACGGCAGGATAGTTTCGAGGCATTTTTTGCCGATCGAAAAAAACAATTGCTGAAATTGATCGAAGCGGCAATGGGGAAAAATATTAGTCAGGATGATGTTGCTGAATTAGAGACAGCAACAGACGAGATTGATGTCTGATACTGCAACCCAGGTACGAATTAAATCGCACCTGGGTTTCCTGCCTATTGAGAAGAAATCACGCGGATAAACGTTTGAACTTGCTTTTGTTTACGTACTGACAGCTTGCTTACTTGCCGTAAAGACTCAACCAGCTCAGGCTCTGGTGGTTTCACGGTCAGTACAATGCAGCCTTCCATCACCTTAATATCCATTTTGCTGCCGGTGGTAAAACCAGCGGCTTCCAGCCACTGGCCTTTTAGGGTAATGGCGGGGATACGGGTGTATTCCGGGTAGCGGCTCGCATAACTGACGGTGGCGGCGCGGTTATTTGTCGGGGAGACTTCTGGATCGGTGAATTCTGCAATAGAATGCGGGGTAGTCATGATGGCTATTCTCCTAAAATAGTGATTGTGATTAGCGAGGCGCTCGTGTTGCAGCACGGGCGTCTTGCGTTAAATACCTGTATATATCATCAGGGAATAGAAGGAAAGTCCAGCTGAAAATGAATGAAAATAATGGGGTGGATGCGAGGATGGATTATTTTTGGTGATGGGAATAAAGCGGCTATTTAGCCGCTTTATTGGTTTATGAAGGGCGGGTTAATTGATGGCTGCGTCGGTGAGGGCGTCGGCAAGGTGGAGCTGGGTTTGTTGGGCGGATTGAGTTTGTAATTTCAAATTATCGCATATATGAAATAGCTCAGTTATTTTTTTATGAATTCTAAATTGTTCTTGTAATGGTGGACATGCAAAAGCATAAAGCATCACACTATTAGCAGATAGATTAGGCTGCGCTGAACCATTATCAAAACGAAAAATTTGCGAGCGTCCAAATGGACTGATTAAATAATTATATATATATTCTCCCATTTCTCTAATAAACGGTCTAATGATCATTAGAGAAGATGCGATAGCACCAGATTCATATGGTTTTACGAATGCTGTTTTACCGAATGTAGCACCGCGTAAACAATAAACTAAATCTCCGCTTTGAATTTTACCACTTCTTAACTCATTAAATTTTTTCTCAGTAATGAAATTCATATCTGTTATTGATAGAGTTCCATTTTTCTCTATGTGACCTGTATTTATCCAAGGGATTCCGTGAACAACGTATTCATTTTTATTAGGATAGTTACTTCCCCGATCTCCGTTAATAAACTCAGAAATTAAACCAAATTTACACCATTCCCAACCCTCCGGCACTTCAAACGGTTTTTCCTTATCGCTAATAGGTGGTAACGGTTTTTGCTTTTTAATTTTCCCGTCTTTCACCAGTTGTGCTTTTTCCTGCGCAATACGTTTGAGTAGCTCAGAGGCCGGTTCGTCGTTCGGATCCTGCGGCACCAGTTTGCCCATCACCGCCAGTTGCAGAATGGTCTGTTTTAAGGCGTCAATGCTGGCTTCGGTGGTAAACAGCGTGTCGAAATGTTCGCTGATACGCGCCCAGTTTTCGGCCAGTGCATCGGCGTTCTGGCTGTCGGTTAGCGTGGTTAGCAGGGTTTCAACCAGCTGTTGATGGGCGTCCAGACTGGTCAGGGAGTGCTGTTCCAGTTGATCGCATAGGGACATAAGTTTTTTTACAGTACTTAAGATCCTATTCTGTTCTGCGAATGGTGGAATCATGAATGGGTGTGATATAAAATCATCAAATAACAGGCTTTCAACAGTAGTTCCTGTTTTGGTTAAATTCTCAACTATATATCGTTCAAACCCATTCATCATCAGTCGTATATAGTATGAAATTTCACTGAGAAATGGCGATAATACTTTTAAATCTTGATTAACTGTACATTCAATCGATGTTATAGCAACTGGAAATATTCTTCTTAGAATTCCACTCCTCGCGACAAATAGTATACTTCCTGGAGATACTTTGGTTAAACCATCTTCAATGGCTAAAGGAGTCACCTTATCTTCAGAGTCGACTATTAGATTCGTTTTCATATCTTTTGGGGTTACCCATGGAATAGTTCCTCCCCAATATTCATCTTTCATTTTACTTGGAGTTTTACCACCAAAAAAATGGCCTAAATGTGAAAAAGTTACCCACTCCCACCCTACCGGCAGCTCAAACGGTTTCTCCTCCTCGCTAATCTCCGGCAGCGGCTTCTGCTTCTTAATTTTCCCCTGCTTCACCAGCTCGGTTTTTTCCGCCGCAATGCGCTTCAGCAGCTCCGACGCCGGTTCGTCGTTCGGATCCTGCGGCACCAGCTTGCCGCGCACCGCCAGCTCCAGAATCAGCTCGCGCAGCTTCTTAATGCCGTACAGGTCAATCTTACCCGAGCTGCCGCGCCCGGCGCTGGAGCGGGGTTGCAGCGCCGTGGTCCAGGTGTCGATATGGTCGACAATCAGTTTTTCCACCGCCATCAGTTGGCCTCCTTACCGGAGAGCGCTGTGCCGAGAATATCGCGCAGCTGGTGGCGCAGGGTCTGGATCTCATGCTGCTGCTTCGCGTACTGCGCCAGCAGTTCATCCGGATCGTGGCTGACGGTTTCCGCCTGGTGCGGGTTCTTGATATCGAGGTTAAAGTTGCGGGCAATCACCTCGTCGATGCTGACCTTCCACGCCTGCTCGTTCTCGACGCGGCTGGCGAAGCTGTCGGCCTCGTTGCCCCACCAGTCGATCTCGGCCTGGAACTCTTCAAACTTCATCGGTTTGGTTTTGCTGTAGTTCTTCACGCCCGCCGGGTACGGGTGCTCGTAGAACCAGATGTCTTTGGTCGGCTGGCCTTTGGTAAAGAACAGCAGGTTGGTTTTGATCCCGGTGTACGGGTTAAACACACCGTTCGGCAGACGCACGATGGTGTGCAGGTTGCACTCCTCGGTGAGCAGCTTTTTGATCTTGGTTTTCACGCCTTCACCAAACAGCGTACCGTCCGGCAGCACCACCGCCGCGCGGCCGTTTTTCGCCAGCACTTCAACGATCAGTTGCAGGAACAGATCCGCCGTTTCGCGGGTCTGCATTTCTGCCGGGAAGTTCTTCTCGATACCGTCTTCTTCGGTGCCGCCGAACGGCGGGTTGGTGACGATCACATCCAGCTGTTCATCCCACGATGACAGCGGTTTGTTGAGGGTGTTGTCGTGACGAATTTGCACCGGCACTTCGATGCCGTGCAGCAACATATTGGTGGTCGCCAGCAGGTGCGGAAGCTGTTTTTTCTCCACGCCGTGGATCTGCTGTTGCAGCGTCTGGTGATCGGCCACGCTCTGCACGTAGTTGTTTTTTACGTGATCGAACGCGCAGGCGAGGAAGCCGCCGGTGCCGCAGGCCGGGTCCATAATCGACTCGCCGAGCTTCGGATCGACACGATCGACCATAAAGCGGGTGACGGCGCGCGGGGTATAAAACTCACCGGCATTGCCCGCCGATTGCAGATCTTTGAGGATCTGTTCGTAAATGTCGCCGAACAGGTGGCGCTCGCTGGCGCTGGTGAAGTCGATTTCGTTGAGCTTGTTGATCACCTGACGCAGCAGGGTGCCGTTTTTCATGTAGTTATAGGCATCGCTGAACGCCTGTCTGACCACAAAGCCGCGCGGGTTTTTATCGATGGGGGCGGTGAGGTTTTTCAGCGCCGGGAACAGGTCGTCGTTGACGAATTCCAGCAGGGAATCGCCGGTAATGCCCTCGGCGTTTGCCGCCCAGGTGCGCCACAGGTAGCGCTGCGGGATCGGGTACTGATAGTTATCCTGCTCCAGTTCCAGCGCCTCTTCCTGGGCGTCAAAGATTTTCAGAAACAGCAGCCAGGAGAGCTGGCCGAGACGCTGCGCATCGCCGTCCACGCCAGCGTCTTTGCGCATAATGTCTTGTAAGGATTTGATAACTGAGCTGATTGACATGATGTGTTCCATGTTTCATTAACAATAAGGCCTTCTGCTACGCGGTGGCAGCAGAAGGCGCAAAAGGGGAGTGGTTACGCGGAGCGGGGCGGTAAGTGGTAGATTTCGCTCTCCAGCTCGCTGATGGCCTGATTATACCCGTTACGGTCGCCGAATCCGCTTTTAATGATCTCCGGCAGTGTACCCATGCTGTCGAACGGCTTGAGCTTCAGCACCTGAATACTCTCGATTTCCTGCACGCCTGCGTCGGCGTATTTATCCAGCAGCGTATTCAGCACCGCCTGCGCGGCGTCGGAGTATTTGGTGAAGTAGTTGCGCTTGCGCACGTTCTCTGCTCGCTCTTTGCGGGTTAACGGCGGCTGACCATACACCACGTGGCAGAGCATGTCGAACGGGTCGAGCTCTTTACCGACCTCTTCCGCCAGCACTTCCCAGATAATCCCCTGCTGCTCCAGCTCCTTGATGATGGCCTGTTTGCGCTCGGCGTCCTGCCATTTGCGGGTGAAATCATCCAGCGAGGCGTACTCTCTGAGCAACGTTTTGCGGGTGTAGTCTTTGAAGGATTCGGTGACCAGCTTGCCGTCGGCATCATAATACTGCACACGTTGGGCAATCACGCCCACGGCGACACCGTTAACGTGAAACTTGCGCACTTTGTTCTCGTCATCTTCCGGCAGCGGGCCGACATCGTCTGAACCGGTGACGGTATACGGCGCGGGATCTTCATTGGCACCGGTGATGTCATCTTCAGTCTCTTCTTCGTGCTCGTCGAACTGCTCTTCAAAGTCGGAGTCCGGGTCGGCGATATCTTCCGGCGTGGTGTCCATCACCTTTTCCGGGATGCCGTCAAAACGTTCGTCGGCGAACAGTTCGGTAGCCTTTTTGAAATCGAGGATGGTGAACCACAGCTTGCCGTAGCGTTCATCGATGCGGGTGCCGCGACCGATGATCTGCTTGAATTTGGTCATCGACTGAATGTTTTGGTCCAGCACCACCAGTTTGCAGGTCTTTGCGTCGACGCCGGTGGTCATCAGTTCGGAAGTGGTGGCGATAACCGGATAAGTCTTTTTGGGGTTAATAAAGTTATCCAGTTGGGCTTTGCCAATGTCGTCATCGCCGGTGATTTTCATCACGTACTTGTCGTTCTTTTTGACCTGTTCCGGGTTGAGATTGACCAGCGCGCGGCGCATCCGCTCTGCGTGATCGATGTCGTTACAGAAGATGATGGTTTTATCCATCGGATTGGTACGTTTGAGGTAATCGGTAATGGTTTTCGCCACCAGTTCGGTACGCTCATCAATCACCATCGTGCGGTCAAAATCTTTCTGGTTGTAGATACGGTCGTCGATCAGCTCGCCGTTTTTATCCATCTGGCCTTTGGTGGGACGCCAGCCCTGGAGATCGACGTCGATATCGACGCGCACCACTTTATAAGGGGCAAGGAAGCCGTCTTCGATACCCTCTTTGAGCGAGTAGGTATATACCGGATCGCCGAAGTAATCGGTGCTGGAGACTTCATGGGTCTCTTTCGGCGTGGCGGTTAAGCCAATTTGCGTGGCGGCGCTGAAATAGTCGAGAATTTCGCGCCACGCGCTGTCTTCCGAGGCGCTACCGCGATGGCATTCGTCGATGACAATCAGGTCAAAGAAATCCTGGGCCACCTGTTTAAAGGCTTTTTGATCTTCTTCCGGGCCGGTGATGGCCTGGTACAGCGCGAGATGGATTTCAAATGCCGGATCGATGGTGCGCCCGGTGACCTTGGTCATCGCCGTGCCAAACGGCTGGAAGTCGTTGTTTTTGGTCTGATCGACCAGAATGTTGCGATCGGCAAGGAACAGGATCCGCTTTTTACTTTTCGCTTTCCATAAACGCCAGATTATCTGGAAGGCGGTGTAGGTTTTCCCCGTTCCGGTCGCCATCACCAGCAGAACGCGGTCTTGCCCGGCTGAGACGGCTTCAATGGTTTTGTTGATGGCCTGTAGCTGATAGTAGCGCGGCGATTTGCCGGTGTTATCGTCGTAGTAGTCCTGAGTAATCACCGGGAGCTGGGCTTGCGTGTAACCCTTCCAGACGCAGTATTTTTGCCATAATTCGTCAGGCGTTGGGAATTCGTCGAGGGTAATTTCTCGCTCAATCGCGCCGGTTGCCGTTTTATCATGGAAGATAAAGCCATCGCCATTGGTAGCGAAGACGAAAGGAACGTCCAGCAGGTGCGCATAACCCAGCGCCTGCTGCATCCCTTTGCCGATTTCATACTTATTGGCTTTGGCCTCAATCACCGCCAGCGGCATGTTTAATTTATGATAGAGCACGATATCGGCGGATTTCACCGTTCTGCGCGCCGCCACTTTACCGCGCACGATGACCTTACCGTCCCGGAGTTTGACCTCCTGCCGGATTTGCGTTGTGTTGTTCCAGCCAGCTTTCAGGATGGCGGGCATAACGCGTTTGGTGATGATGTCTGCTTCCGTCAGGGTACTCAGGTTCAGGTCAGCCATTGGGGATTCTCATCTAATAGCGATGCGCAAATTCTACACACAAAATCAGATGAAATCATTACACTCTGTGTGCATTATTGGTGTTAAGTCTCTGTTTTAGATGAATTCGTGAATTCTGTACCCAACATATAAGGTTTTAATATGGAAGTTATTAAGATTTGGAGATCCTTTCTTAAACATTTTAAACAGAAAAAATTAGATTCTGCGGTGATTGTCTATGGCGTGAACGCAATCTATTTAATCCCCTATAAATTTCCTTTAAAAAGTTACCTGGTTGCATTTCTCTTTGTATCTATTCTAATATTCTCTTGCACTCAAGAAAATCGAATTAGGGAATATATCAGTTTCTTTGTACGCACAGACAATGATCATTTATTGACTCGGTTTGCTGGTATTCTATCGCTAACTGCATGGTCAATTTTTTTGCTTTTGTTGTTGTCTGCTAATGTGTTTGTCAACACCATAACGTATTGGTTAGCTATTTTATTTTCAGTCTCTATCCTCATTAGTAGCATTTTGACTATTTTAGATTTTGCCAGAAATAATACAGCAAAAACCTTTAAGGTAATCGGCTTGGCGGTTACCGCATTTTCAGGTGTTTTTGTTTTTACTAGTAGTTACTCTGCCAGCATTTTCTGGCAAATCAGTAATCTGGAGCTATCCTCTTCTCCATGGTTAGAATATTGTTGGAAAGCCACCGCATTTCTTATGTTTTTCCTGTGGTTATCACAACCTATTTGCTATGGGCTATTTCTGCGTTACGGTGATAAAGCAAAAGGGTATCGAATCTTTACATTAACAGGTGCTTTTATTATGTCTATGTTTTTGTTTCTGCTTGTTCCTATGTTGATTGGTGATGTCGCTTATTTTGTGCTAAAAAAGACCATCAACCATGAATGGCGCAATGAAGCAAAGTGCGGTGAATTGGAAGTGAAGAATAAAAACGAAAAATATTTTGGTTTTAATACTGATAAATATACTGTGTTTTATTCGGATAAAAATGATAAGTGGGGTTTCTATGAGATCACCTGCAAAAAAGGGAGCGACAGGAGAGATACTTATAGTGTGGAGCATTTGCCGGAGTATAATATCCCCTCGTGGTTAAGGTAGTTTGTATTTATCATTATGTAGTGGTGCGCTGGTGGAGGATATAATATGGTAACGGTGAATAGAGAGTGCCATATCTGCTCTGAAGGCCATCATTCTGTGATGGCCTTGATGCGGGTTACTTCCTTAACCCCGCAAACGCCGCTCTAATCTCGTCTTCCGGCAACTGGATCCCGATAAATACCAGCGTGCTGTGCGGCGTTTCGTCGCCCCACGGTCTGTCCCAGTCGGCGCTGTAGAGACGCTGCACGCCCTGGAACAGCAGACGGTTGGGTTCGCCGTCGATCCACAGCATCCCTTTGTAACGCAGCAGTTTATCCGCTGATTCCAGCAGCAGGTTTTCCATCACCCGCGAAACCTCGCTGATATCCACCGGGTAATCCAGCTCCACCACAATTGACGACACATCGTTCTGTTTATCGGCAATAAAGTGGAAACGCGGTTGGCTTGCCAGCACGTTCTCTTCCAGCATAAAGCCGCTGGTATTAAACAACTGACTCAGGTCAATATCGCCGTGTACCACGGTGTAAACCGGGGCGCGAGCGTTGATACGCGCCAGCCGCTCGCGCAGCTTCTCGCTGTCGCCTGCCACGTCGGTTTTGGTCAGCAGGATACGGTCGGCGTAGCCTATCTGCGACTGGGCGATGGTGAACTGGTTCATCTGCTCGTTAGCGTGCACCGCGTCGACCAGCGCAATCACGCCGTCTAACAGGTAGCGTTCGCATAATACGTCATGGGAGAAAAAGGTCTGAATAATCGGGCCGGGGTCAGCCATGCCGGTGCATTCAATCACCAGGCGGTCGAAAGCAATATCGCCGCGGTCGCGGCTGTCGAGCAGGTCTAATAGCGCATCTTCCAGCTCGTTGGAGCGGGTACAGCAGATGCAGCCGTTGGTCAGGGTTTTGATCTGTGTGGCGCGATCGCCAATCAGTTGATCGTCAACGGAGACTTCGCCAAATTCGTTTTCGATAACGGCGATTTTAAAACCATGTTGTTCGTTGAGGATATGGCGTAGTAGGGTGGTTTTGCCGGCACCAAGAAAACCGGTAAGTAGGGTAACTGCAATCGGGGTCATAGTCTCTCCATTAACAACAGCGCATACCGCCTTTGCCATCGCCGCCGTAACGTGCTTGCTGACGTTCGCGGAAGAACTCTTCATAGGTCATGTACGGCTTGTCGGGATGGTTGGTTTTCATGTGCTCGACATAGTTGTCGTAGTCCGGAATACCAATCAACATTTTTGCCGCCTGGCCGAGATATTTTTTTGCCTGACCTAAAGTATCAAACATTCTGCCGTCCTGTTAATGAATAAAGCCGGATGGCGGCTTGCGCCTTATCCGGCCTACACTAGCCGGGATCGCTGCGCGCTACCCGGCATCAGTTTTAGTGGTGTGAAGAGATCTTCACGCCGCCTTCCGGCACGGGCACATACGGGGTTTCTTTGTCGGTACGTTTATCGCTGTTGCGTACCTTCATCCAGGTGGTGAAACCGTAGAAGATAATACTGTACACCACCACCAGGAACAGAATACTCAAACCAGCGTTAGTGTAGTTGTTCACCACGATATGGTTCATGTTGGCAATCTGCTGCGCGGTCAGGTTGGTGCCGTTGGCAATCTTCTCTTTATACAGGTTTGCCATGTAGAAGAAACCTTCCATCTGTGGGTTGGCGCTGAACAGTTTCAGGCCCAGCGCCCAGGTGGTGCAGATCAGCAGCCATACCGCCGGGATCACCGTCACCCAGATGTACTTGGTGCGCTGCATTTTGATCAGTACCACGGTGCTCAACACTAGCGCCACGGCGGCCAGCATCTGGTTAGAGATACCGAACAGCGGCCACAGGCTCTTCACGCCGCCCAGCGGGTCGACCACGCCCTGATACAGCAGATAGCCCCACAAACCGACGCAGCCTGCGGTACCGATGATACCCGCGACCAGAGAATCGGTTTTTTTCAGGAACGGGACGAAGTTACCCAGCAAATCCTGCAACATAAAGCGGCCGGAACGAGTACCCGCATCCAGTGCGGTCAGGATAAACAGCGCTTCGAACAGAATACCGAAGTGATACCAGAAGCCCATATCCGCCATCGGCAGGACTTTGTGGAACACATGCGCGATACCTACTGCCAGCGTTGGCGCGCCGCCTGCGCGGTTCAATACTGACGGTTCACCGATATCTTTCGCAGTTTGCAGGATTTGTTCCGGGGAAATCACAAAGCCCCAGGAGCTGACGGTCGCCGCTGCATGTGCGGTAACGTCTTTCAACTGCGCCATAATCAGCGGCGCGTTCTCGCCGCCCATCTCGTGCAGGTTTGGCATGGTAATGCCCAGACCTGCCGGCGGGGTGTTCATCGCGAAGTAGAGACCCGGTTCAATGATCGAGGCCGCCACCAGCGCCATCACCGCAACAAAGGACTCCATCAGCATCGCGCCGTAGCCGATAAAACGCGCATCGGTCTCACAGGCCAGCAGTTTCGGCGTGGTACCGGAAGAGATGAGCGCGTGGAAGCCAGAGACGGCGCCACAGGCGATGGTGATGAACAGGAACGGGAACAGAGCGCCTTTCCACAGCGGGCCGGTACCGTCGACGTACTGCGTCAACGCCGGCATTTTCAGTTCCGGGTTGAGGATTACAATCCCCAGCGCCAGACCGACGATCACGCCGATTTTCAGGAAGGTAGCGAGATAGTCGCGCGGGGCGAGGATCAGCCATACCGGCAGCAGCGCGGAAACAAAGGCGTAGCCGATCAGCGCGAAGGTAATGGTGGTGTCTTTAAAGGTCAGCGCCGGGCCCCAGTACGGGTCGTGGGCAATCACGCCGCCGAAGTAAATAGACGCCACCAGCAGCACGATACCAATAACGGAGACTTCGCCTACGCGTCCCGGACGCAGGAAGCGCATGTAGATGCCCATAAACAGCGCAATCGGCACCGTTGAGCAGACGGTGAAGACGCCCCACGGGCTTTCGGCCAGCGCTTTAACCACGATTAATGCCAGCACCGCGAGGATGATGATCATAATTAAGAAGCAGCCGAACAGCGCGATGGTGCCTGGAACGGTACCCATCTCTTCTTTGATCATCTCGCCAAGAGAGGCGCCGTTACGGCGGGAAGAGATGAACAGCACCATAAAGTCCTGCACTGCGCCCGCGAGCACCACGCCCGCCAGCAGCCACAGTGTCCCCGGCAGATAGCCCATCTGCGCGGCCAATACCGGCCCGACCAGCGGACCTGCGCCGGCGATGGCGGCGAAGTGGTGACCAAACAGCACGTAGCGGTTAGTCGGCACGTAGTTCAGGCCGTCGTTATTGATGACCGCCGGCGTCGCGCGCGTCGGGTCGAGCTTCATGACCTTCTGGGCGATATACAGGCTGTAGTAGCGGTAAGCCACCAGATAGACGGAAACGGAAGCGACCACGATCCACAGGGCGCTCACGTGTTCACCCCGACGTAGGGCAACGACCGAGAGGCAGAAAGCACCGATGATTCCGAGAATCACCCAGGGTATGTGCTTGAATATCTTTTTCGTATCCATAGTAAAACCTGGTTGTAAGTTTAATTATCAGCCGAAGCTGGGTGGACATTGAGTTCGTGTTTGAGGAGGTAGATTGACTGCTATGCTGAGAGGATCTTGCCAGATCATCGCGCGCGTAAAGTTAGGTAAATCAGTGAGTGGTTGTATGGCGGTTTAAGCGGTCGGACGTACCGGTAAGCGGTTTCGCGGAGGAGGGCGTGGGCTATTTTATGTGATTGAGATCACGATATAAAATGGGACGATCCTTGTTGCGCGGGGCGTCATAACGACTTAACTGAGCTAATCGTGATATTAATGGCGCGCATCCCATAAAGTTTTCCCTTTCTAGGCCGAAAATTCTGTATCTGTCTAGCGGAAAGAGAAAACATGTTAAAACGAATTAAAATTGTTACCAGCTTACTGCTGGTATTGGCGCTATTTGGCCTTTTACAACTGACATCCGGCGGGCTGTTCTTCAACTCACTGAAGAATGACAAAGAAAACTTCACCGTATTGCAAACCATTCGTCAGCAGCAGTCTGCCCTGAATTCAACCTGGGTGGAGCTGTTGCAAACGCGTAATACCCTGAATCGCGCGGGTATCCGCTGGATGATGGACCAGAGCAATATTGGCAGCGGCGCAACTGTCGCTGAACTGATGCAGGGGGCGACCAATGCGCTGAAGCTGACCGAAAAAAACTGGGCGCAGTATGAGTCATTACCGCGCGATTCACGTCAGAGTGAGGCGGCTTTCCTTGAGATCAAACGAACCTATGATATCTACCACGGCGCATTGGCGGAGCTTATTCAGCTTCTTGGCGCGGGTAAGATTAACGAGTTTTTTGATCAACCGACTCAAAGCTATCAGGACGCTTTTGAGAAGCAGTACATGGCCTATATGCAGCAAAACGATCGTCTGTACGATATTGCTGTTGAGGATAACAACAGTTCCTACAACCAGGCGATGTGGGTACTGGTCAGTGTGCTGATTGCCGTTCTGGTGGTCATTATCGCCGTCTGGTTCGGCATCAAACTGTCGCTTATCGCCCCGATGAATCGTCTGATTGAAAGCATTCGTCATATCGCCAGCGGCGATCTGGTGAAGCGTATCGACGTGGAAGGCTCCAACGAAATGGGGCAGTTGGCTGAAAACCTGCGTCATATGCAAAGTGAACTGATGCGTACTGTTGGCGATGTACGTAACGGCGCGAATGCGATCTATAGCGGCGCCAGCGAGATTGCGATGGGCAACAACGATCTCTCTTCCCGTACTGAGCAGCAGGCAGCGTCTCTGGAAGAGACCGCCGCCAGTATGGAACAACTGACCGCCACCGTGAAACAGAACGCCGAAAACGCCCGTCAGGCCAGTCACCTGGCATTGAGCGCCTCTGAAACAGCGCAAAAAGGCGGCAAAGTGGTGGATAACGTCGTACAAACAATGCGCGATATCGCCTCCAGTTCGCAGAAAATCGCCGATATTATCAGCGTAATCGACGGTATTGCTTTCCAGACCAATATCCTGGCGCTGAATGCGGCGGTAGAAGCGGCGCGCGCAGGCGAGCAGGGACGCGGGTTCGCGGTGGTGGCCGGTGAAGTCCGTAATCTGGCCCAGCGTAGCGCGCAGGCGGCACGGGAGATCAAGAGTCTGATTGAGGATTCCGTGAGCCGTGTTGATGTGGGTTCGACGCTGGTCGAAAGCGCCGGTGAAACCATGGATGAGATCGTCAATGCAGTGACCCGCGTGACCGATATCATGGGCGAGATTGCCTCGGCGTCCGACGAGCAAAGCCGTGGTATCGACCAGGTGGGCCTGGCGGTAGCGGAGATGGATCGCGTAACGCAGCAGAACGCCTCGCTGGTGGAAGAATCCGCCGCCGCGGCTGCGGCGCTGGAAGAGCAAGCCAGCCGTCTGACCCAGGCCGTCGCGGTGTTCCGTATTCAACAGCAACAGCAGCGTGCGCGTGAAGTGGCAGCGGTAAAAACCCCGGCAGCCGTGTCGTCACCAAAGGCCGCTGTGGCCGATGGCAGCGATAATTGGGAAACGTTTTAAGGGCGTATGGTGAACAGTCGGCCTACAGATGACCGTAGGCCGAATGAGATGCTCACACTTTTGCCTGATGGCGCTTCGCTTATCAGGCCTGGCAGTCCGCGCAGGCCGATTTTAAACCAGCATCAGGCGCATGGCGCAGCGTGATTTATACGCCAGGCCGTGCGCCGCTTCCTCCTCTCTTTTCTGATATCGCGCGCTAATCCAACGTTGAGTGAAGGTGTGCGGTGATCCACAAAAAATGAATAAAGCAAGAGATTGCACGACAGGAGAGCCTTGTTTCGCGGCATCATAATTGCTGATGTGATAATCGTGAGAGGATACGATGCGCAAAGATGCCCTGCTTGCTTTCCTGATGAACCAAACGGATTTTTTTGATCCGGAAAATGTCAGTGAGGTGTTTACCGCGCGCTATCTGGCGCAGCGTTTTAATATGCAGCGCAATACCGCCAGCCATTATCTGAACCAACTGGTGGCGCAGGGCGTGCTCTGCAAAATCAATACCCGTCCCGTCTATTTCCTGCATAAGCAGGCATTTAGCCAACAGTTTTTTACCCTTTCGCGTAATGAATACGCCAGCGTCGCGGAGCTGTTAGCGCACGGGGAACAGGAGTGCGCGCCGGACGATCACTTTTCCCTGTTGATTGGCCATAACGAAAGCCTGAAGCGCCCGATTGAGCAACTGAAAACCGCGCTTTTTTATCCCGACGGCGGACTGCCGCTACTGATGACCGGCGAAAGCGGCACCGGGAAAAGTTATCTGGCGCAGCTCATGCACGAATATGCCATCGCCCAGGCGCTTCTGTCGCCGGATGCGCCATTTATCAGTTTTAATTGCGCCCAGTATGCGAGCAATCCCGAACTGCTGGCGGCGAATCTTTTTGGCTATGTGAAGGGCGCGTTTACCGGCGCGCAGAGCGACAGACCGGGCGCGTTCGAGGCGGCTGACGGCGGCATGTTATTTCTGGATGAAGTCCACCGGCTGAGCGCCGAAGGGCAGGAGAAGCTCTTTACCTGGCTCGATCGTGGTGAAATTTATCGGGTAGGCGACACCGCGCAGGGGCATCCGGTTTCGGTACGTTTGGTATTTGCGACGACCGAAGAGATACACAGTACCTTTCTGACGACATTTTTGCGGCGCATCCCGATTCAGGTCAACCTGCCGGATCTCCAGCACCGCAGCCGCCAGGAAAAAGAGGCGCTGATCTTACTGTTTTTCTGGACGGAGGCGAAAAAACTCTCGGCCACGCTTATCCTCAAACCGCGTTTGTTGCAGATCCTCAATCAGTATGTTTATCGCGGCAACGTCGGCGAACTGAAAAATGTGGTGAAGTATGCGGTGGCGACGGCATGGGCGAAAAAGCCTGGGCAGGAAACCGTTACCGTGTCGCTGCACGATCTGCCGGATGCCATGCTGTCGGCATTGCCGTCACTAAATGAATCGCTGGCGGACGACACGCCGGTGAGCATCACGCCCGACACGAACCTGACCTGGCTGCTGCGCGCCCGCGACGAGATGCAGGGCATGATCCATGATACGCAGTGTCATGTGCTGGCGCTGTACGAGCTGGTACGTAGCGGGAAAGAGGGGTGGGAGACGGTACAAAAAAGAATGGGCGATGAAATTGAAGCTCTCTTCGATCGTCTGATTTTTACCGGCGACGATAATGTGCACTCCCAGCGGTTGCTGTTAATTACAAGCCAGGTGCGGGAAGAGTTTTATCGTCTGGAGAAGCGTTTCAATATGCAGCTTAACGGCAACTGTATTTACGCGCTTAGCCACTATTTAATCCATCGTACCGCACTGGCGCCTTCTCGTCTCAACAGCGAGCAGATCCGCCAACTGGACGCCTTCCTCGCCCAGAAATATCCGCTGCTGTACAGCTTCTGTTTACAAATTCTGGAGACGCTGGGCCAGAAGCTGGATCTGGAGCCGAGACGCATTGATATGCTGCTGCTGGCGCTTTGGCTGCATAAACAGGGGGCTAACAACCAAAAACAGGTGACGCATGCGGTGATTCTGGCGCACGGCTATGCCACCGCCAGCAGTATCGCCAACGTCGCCAACCGGTTACTGAAAAATACGATTTTTGAATCGTTCGATATGCCGTTGGACGTCACGCCGGAGGCGATAGCGCAGCAGGTGATGCGCTATCTGGAAGGGCACCCGCTCGCCTCTGGCCTGATGATTCTGGTGGATATGGGATCGCTCAAGGCCATTCATCGTCATTTTGATCGCGCGCTTTCCACGCCGGTGACGATTATCAACAACGTCTCGACCAGCATGGCCCTGTATGTCGGGGAGCGTATTTTACAGGGGCATTTTATTGAAGAGATCGCCCGCGATATCGCCCGGGATGTGCCGGTCGAGTATCAGCTCTACTGGCCGAAAAGCAACAAACCGCGCGCCATACTGACCACCTGCGCGACCGGTATCGGTGTGGCGACGAATCTTTGCGCATTACTGAGCGCCAGTATTCCGCAGGCGCTGGAGATTGACGTCGTCGCCTGCGATTATGCGATGCTGGCGAGCAATAAAACCCAGGAGCCGGTATTTATGCGCTACGACGTACTGGCGATAGTCGGCACTCTGGACCCGCACATCGCCAGCGTGCCGTGGATTTCGCTCGACTCGCTGATCTCCGGCGAGGGGAATCACTATCTGATGCGGCTGTTTGGTTCGCTGACCACGCCGGAGCAGGTGGCGGAGATCAATAACCTGCTGCTGAAAAACTTCTCGCTCCGACGAGTGATCGAATCCGTCACCATCCTCGACACCAGTAAAGTCATCAACCACGTTGAGCAGTTTCTGCTGCGCTATGAGCATCTGGCGGGCGTTACCGTCTCGAATGAAAGAAAGGTGGCGCTCTATGTGCATATTAGTTGCCTGATTGAGCGTCTGATCCGCCATGCGGGCATTACTGCTTATAGTGGACAACAGTGTCCGGAACAGGAACTGAATCGGCTACGGGAAGCGTTTAGTGTCATTGAGAGTAACTACAGTGTCAAAATCCCCACCGCCGAGCTTGGCTATATCCATAATATCCTGACCTTCGAAACAGAACTTATCGAGCAAGATCAACAGTTTTAACGATTCCTCTCTGTTAACCCGCATCTTTTTTCGGCGCGCCACTTTTTCTGGCACGCCGCTTGCTCTCTTTTATCACAGTGGAATGTGTTTTAGAGGTCAGGATGAAGAGACATTATATTTTCGCCAGCCACGGCACGCTGGCCAGCGGGGTTTTAAACTCCGTGGAGCTGATTTTAGGCAAACGGTCAAATGTCTGGACGCTGTGCGCTTACGTTGAAGAGAGCGTGGATTTAAGCCAGCAGGTAGATACGCTAATTGCCCGGATCCCGCCGGAAGATGAAATTATTGCGCTGACCGATATTTTTGCCGGCAGCGTGAATAATGAATTTGTCCGTTATTTATCACGGGAAAATTTTCATCTGCTGGCAGGGATTAACCTGCCGCTGGTTATCGATCTCTTTATGTCGGAAAACGATGGCAATACCACGCATACCATAATGACGGCGTTAGCGGATTCAAAAGAAAATATTCAGTACTGCAATCAAACTATCACCAGCGCCATGCAAAGCGATAAAGATTTTTAAGGGGAGGAAGCGTCATGATTGTTTTTTTACGGGTGGATCATCGTTTATTACATGGACAGGTCGCCTTTTCCTGGACGCAGTACGTTGGCGCCGACTGTATTTTAATTGCCAACGACAGCGTACCTAATGATGACCTGCGTAAAACCACCATTAAAATGGCGAAGCCGCCCGCGGTGAAGCTGGTTATTAAAAATATTGCCGATTCAATTGAAGCGATAAAAAGCGGCGTTACCGATAAATATAAACTTTTTATTGTTGTTGAATCCGTGGCGGATGCGTACCGGCTGGCGCGCGAATTACCCGACATTAAAAGTATTAATTTAGGCGGCACGAAGGTGCGTGAAGGGAGTCAGAATATTGCTAAAGCCATCAATCTGTTAGCGGATGAAATGACTCAACTTCGGGAGCTGGCGGCTGGCGGAGTAGAGATAGAAATTCGGCTGGTGCCTAACGATCGTAAACAACTTTTTGCCTGAGCGGATACCCTCCTGAGGACATATTATGGTAGAGGCGCTTTTACTTGGACTGGTGGCGTTTATCGCCCAGTCTGAATATGCATTAGGGACGTCGCTGATTTCCAGACCTATCGTGACCGGACTGTTAACCGGACTGGTGCTGGGCGACATGGAAACCGGAATTGTGATGGGCGCGACGCTGGAGTTGGCGTTTATCGGTTCCTTTTCGGTGGGTGCGTCGCTGCCGCCGGATGTGGTCACTGGCGGTATTTTAGGTGTGGCCTTTGCGATTAATTCCGGCGCCGGGGCGGAAACCGCGCTGTTATTAGGTTTGCCTATCGCGACACTGGCGTTAATTGTGAAAAATATCTATAACGGAATGTTTATTCCGTTGCTCTGTCATAAAGCCGATGCTTACGCTGAGGTAGGGGATACCCGGGGCATTGAGCGTATGCATTTAATCTCCGGCATTGGGCTGTCGCTGACGTTGGGGATTATCGTCACGGTCTCTTATTTAGCGGGCGTGAATATGGTTAAAGGTTTTCTGGATGCCATTCCAGAGTTTATTAAACATGGATTAAGCGTTGCCACCGGTATTATTCCCGCGCTGGGTTTTGCCATGCTGGCGCGCTTATTAATTAATAAAAAGGTCGCCCCCTATTTTTTCCTCGGTTTTGTTTTAATGGCGTATTTAAAAATTCCGGTGACGGGTATTGCGATTCTCGGCGCGATCGTCGCCGTCGTGATGGTCAATATGCCGAAATTTGCGGCCTCGCAACCGGCACCTGCGCAAGGAGCGTCTCATGACGATGAAGATGATTTCTGATAAAGACCGCCAGCAGGCGGAAACCACTGGTCTGGTCACCGCGCGTGATTTACGCCGCGTCTTCTGGCGGTCATTCCAGATGGAGTTTTCCTGGAACTATGAACGACAAATGAACCTGGCGTTCGTCTATACGCTCATTCCGGTATTAAAGAAACTGTATAGCCGAAAAGAAGATCTTGCCGAAGCGCTAAAACGCCATCTGGCTTTCTTTAATACCACGCCGCACATTGTGACGTTGATCCTCGGTATTACCGTGGCGATGGAGGAGAAAAATAGCCAGCAAAAAGAGATGGACGCCAGTTCTATCGATAACGTCAAAGCGTCGTTAATGGGGCCGCTGGCGGGTATTGGCGACTCTTTTTTCTGGGGAACATTGCGTCTTATCGCCACTGGCATCGGTACCAGTCTGGCGCTGAAAGGCAATATTCTGGGGCCGATTTTATTTCTGCTGGTGTTTAACGTACCGCATATTCTGGCCCGATGGTTCTTTACCCGCTGGGGCTATGTGCTGGGAACCGGCGTACTGCAACGTATTCAGCAAAGCGGAATGATGGAAAGCCTAACCTATGGCGCCTCGATTATCGGTCTGATGGTGGTTGGCGCGATGACGGCCTCCATGATTGATATCACCATTCCCATTACGTTTGGTACGGGAGAGGCGAAAACCCATGTTCAGGACATTATTAACGACATCATGCCTTGTCTGCTGCCGTTAATTAGCTTCGCCATTGTGTACTGGCTGTTAGGGAAAAAAGTGAAACCGTTAACCATCATTGGCGGTATTGCGCTGGTGGGAATTTTCGGTTCTTGGATAGGGTTATTTTAAGAGGGATACACAATGTCACCAACCATGCTGACCTATATTAACGAAGAGTCTGACGTCCTGGCGAATATTATTCTCCGCCATCGCCAGTCGCTGGAAGAAGTATCGCGGTTCGCCAGCCAAAAAACGTTACGACGAATCCTGATATTAGCCACCGGATCGTCATTGAATGCCGCCTTTTGCGCCCGTTATTTCTTTGAGCGCTGCGGTATCTCTATCGATATTAAAGAGCCGTACACCTTTAGCCAGTATGAGAATAGCGATCCGCAAGCCGATATGGTTATTGCTATTTCCCAGAGCGGGAAAAGCGCTTCTACCCTGGAGGCGATGCGTAAAGTTCAGGCGCAGGGACGTCCGGTATTCGCTCTGACCGCCGATCCGCAAAGCCCTTTTGGCAAGGCCAGCGATTATCCACTGGATATTCTGACCGGGATTGAGTCCGTCGGCTTTGTTACCCGTGGATTTAGCGCGACGGTACTGAATCTGTTGCTTATCGCGTTGTTAATTGCCCGTCAGCAGCAGCGACTGACGGAATCGCAGGTCGAGGAGTATGTGGCGCAGCTTCAACGCATCGCGGCAACCCTGCCGTTGGTTATCGTGCGTACGGAAGCGTTTATTCACCAGCACCAGTCCGTTTTACGAAACGGGACGCGTTTTGTGGCGATAGGCTACGGCGCGCTGGTTGGGGTGGCAAAAGAGTTGGAAACTAAATTTACCGAGACGGTGCGTGTTCCCTCAAGCGGGTTTGAGCTGGAAGCCTATATGCACGGCCCGTATCTGGAAGCCAATGCGGAACATGTGATGTTCTTCTTTGAGGACCGGCCCGACGCGCGCTCCAGGGTGCTACGGGAGTATATGACGCCTGCGGTCGCCAAAACCTTTACTCTCACGCTGGCGAAGGCGGCGCAGGATGACCAGACGCTTGCGCTGGATGTAGCGGTTGATCACCATTTCTCGCCATTGCTGTTGATTGTGCCGGTACAACTCATGGCGTTTCATATCGCCTCACTGAAAGGCATCGACCTTTCGGTACGCATTTTTGACGATTTCGATCGCGTTTTAAAAAGTAAAATCTGAACAATCAGGAGAAAAATATGTTGGGTTTTAATCAGGACGAGTACCTGACGAGTGCTCGTGAGATCATCGCTGCGCGCCAGAAGGCAGAACAGGTTGCTGACGAGATTTATCAGGACAGGTTCAGTTCTTTATTTTTCGCCTCTGTTGGCGGTTCACTGGCGCCAATGATGGCAATTAATGAATTTGCCAAAGAATTAACAACGTTGCCGGTTTATGTTGAGCAGGCGGCAGAATTAATTCATAAAGGAAATAAGCGGCTGAATAAAGACTCTGTGGTTGTTACGCTGTCTAAATCCGGTGATACCAAAGAATCGGTGGCGATCGCCGAGTGGTGTAAAGTGCAGGGAATACGCGTAGTCGCCATTACCAAAAATGCGGACTCTCCGCTGGCGCAGGCGGCGACATGGCATATTCCGATGCGTCACAAAAATGGCGTGGAATATGAATATATGCTGCTGTACTGGCTGTTTTTCCGCGTGCTGTCGCGCAATAACGAATTCGCCAGTTACGATCGCTTCGCCAGCCAACTGGAAATTCTGCCGGCGAATCTGCTGAAAGCGAAACAAAAATTTGATCCGCAGGCTGATGCTATCGCCAGCCGTTATCATAACAGCGATTATATGATGTGGGTCGGCGGCGCGGAGATGTGGGGCGAGGTCTATCTGTTCTCCATGTGTATCCTGGAAGAGATGCAGTGGAAGCGCACGCGCCCCGTCAGCTCTGCGGAATTTTTCCACGGCGCTCTGGAGCTGCTGGAAAAAGAGGTGCCGCTCATTCTGGTGAAAGGGGAAGGGAAATGCCGCGCGCTGGATGAACGCGTTGAGCGCTTCGCCAGTCAGATTACCGATAACCTGGTGGTGATTGATCCGAAAGCGTATGCGCTGGACGGTATTGATGATGAGTTCCGCTGGATCATGGCGCCGTGTGTTGTTTCGACATTGTTAGTTGACCGACTGGCGGCGCACTTTGAGAAATATACCGGCCACAGTCTGGATATTCGTCGTTACTACCGTCAGTTCGATTATTAACAGAAAGGGGCGTGTAGCATATACAGTGCCTGATGGCGCTTCGCTTATCAGGCCTGTGCGCCAGTTTATTGATAAAGATGATGTGTAGGCCGGGTAAGGCGCAGCCGCCACCCGGCATATATGACATTCTCTTTTAACCCTCAACATTCACCACTTTGATCTCCACCATGCCAATCCCCAATTTGCGCGGCGAATGGCCCAAAATATTACCTTCGTTGGTGGAGACGGGAGCGGGCGGCGCAATGACTAAGGTATTCGCGTCCGTCGGGTTGTTGAAATGCAGCGTGATAGTGGACACATCGTGACCCAGCACCAGCGTCTGTTCTTCGTTGCCGACGCGTACCGGGATCGGGCGCTCTGCGTTATCGCCGAAGGCTTTGGCGGTAATAATCAGATCGAATTTCTTCGGCAGCGGTTTTTTATATTCAATCTTCACCTCATCGCCCAACTGCGCATTTGACCAGCGGCCCCAGGACTCCGGCCGGGAAATGCCGCTAAACTGCTTCACCTCCTCCGGCGCGCCCGCGACATTAAAGATAAAGCTATCGGCTTTATAACGAATATCGTTATCGACAATCTTTAAGGTATCGACGTTGCCTTTGTAGCGTTCCATATCGATCATCGTGTCTTTAAACGCCGTCTTACCCTGCCACTGCGCTTTATCGACATGCTGTACGGTTTGCTGCCCGCCAAGCTGCCCCTGCGAGACGCACCAGTCGGTGGAGAGCGCCAGCGCCGGCGCCCATAGCTGCGCCATTTTGTAGCAGCGATCGATCCAAACGAAATTATCGCGCGGGGCGAAGTCGGCCAACTGGAACCGTAGCGGAGCGGAGTATTCACTTTCCGGTAACGGCTCGACGCGCTTATCCGATACGCGCAGTAGTAACGGCAGGCGGAAGTGGCTCCCGGAAAACGCGATCATGTTTTTGTCCCGATCGATAGTGAACGCTTTTATCTCTTTTGGAAAATTCCACAGGCGAATAATATCCGGCTTCATCGCCAGCACTTTCTCTTTTACATTCAGGAACACTTCCGACAGCGACTGCCCGGAAAGGCTGCTACGTCCCAGACCGATAAAATTATCGCCGCCGAGAATATCCAGCACCGTTGCGCCGTTGTCCATTGTGTTGCGTTTGACCGCCAGCGTCTCCTGCTGCGGTTTATCGCCGCGCAGAATGAAAAACAGATTGTTGCGATCTTGCTTATTCAGGTACTTCCAGGCCGTATTATTCATCGCCAGATGGTCGGAAGAGACGACGATAACGGTATCTTTAAACCACGGTGACGCTTTGATTTTGTTGATAAACTCGGCGATGTTTTCCTGGCTGCAACTTACGGCGCTAAAGGACTGGTTGGGTTTGCCGTCGTAATCGTAGCGTTTACGGTTGCAGGTGCGTGAGATAAACCCGTCCGGGTGGTGAGTATCTACGGTCAGCGTAAACAGCGAAAACCGCTGGCCTGAGCGGGAAAGCGCTTCAAATTTCTTCCATGCCTCATCAAGCACCGTATCGTCGTAGAAGCCCCAGTCGTTACGATAAGACGGGTCCGCCACCACCGTTTTTAGCTCTTCAGCGCCATACAGATGATCAAATCCGTGTGATTTCAGGAATACGTCTTTCCCGGCAAAACGCAGGTTAGCGCCCTGCACGAAATAGTTCTGGTAGCCGGAGTTTTTCAGAATATCGCCGAGGCAGATATTCTGCGGAAAGAAGCTGGACACCGACGCTGAGGCATTGCCCTCAAACGGCGCAAACAGCGGAATACCACACTGGGAAGCCACCATCCCGGCGATGGTGTAATCCGTTCCCGGCAGTTGCATGGTATGGCTGAAATCCAGCCCCTCATTTTTCAGCGCGCCCAACTCTGGCGTGAGATTGGGGAACGCGTCATTATCAAAATAGGTCCGTTCCAGGCTCTCGCCGTAGATATAGACCAGATTGAGCTTCGGATTAGGAATGGTTTTTGCTGGTTCTTTATAATAAACGGCAAAATCCGGATCGCCATCGCGCATTTGTGATTTTACCAGTTCGGTAATCTGGCGAAACGCCGGGCTGGCGTCGACCGAACCCAACGCCAGCAGTAACGCCAGCAGGCTGTAACCGACATGATGAGGATGGTGACGGCGGCGGCGTAGTACCCATCCCAGCGCGCCGAATACCGCCACTAACGCCAGGGCAATGCCGATTCCCGGCAGAATATATTTGCCGACTCCCGCTCCCGTCAGACTATTCGTGAGCGTATAAAGCACTGCGTCGTTGATCCCGTCGCCGGTAAAATAGTCGCTGGCATACAGGGTAATATTCAGAATGACAAAAAGTCCCAGCACCGTGAGAGTGGCGGCAAACCACCAGGTGTTACGGCCCGCCTTCCAGGCATATATCAGCACAGAGGCGAGAAACAGAGCGACAGAGAGCAACTCGGACAACTGACGATCCTCAATAAACCAGGCTTATCGCTGGCAGGAAAAAATTTCTAACAATGTAATAGCGATGTCACATTGCTGCAATTCTAATGACTTTACACGGCGCTATTATTTAGAATGAGTTTAGAAAGTTGTTTTTTTGATCGTCATCACTTCCTGACATAGCGGTTAATAACAGGAAAAGACGAAAGGAAAAGTCGGGTTAATGCCGTGCTGGCGGGTAAAGGGCCAAAACACGGCTTTTATCAGGACGTCCCAGCGTGGCGCACGGTCAGAAAAACGCAGTCAGGAAAGGAAATTCAGCCCTTGCTGCAACACCAGATCGCAAGCTTTGGTTTTCACCTTTTCCGCCAGCGGCGTACTGCCGATATTATTGAGGTTCAACTGCTGGCCGTCCTTCGTCTTGAGCAACCCTTGCAGGCCGTTCAGGTAGTTAGTGTCCTGCTCCTGCTGTGTAGTATCCAACCCCAACTTGTTCAGAATCTGATTTTTAACGTTTTCCACGTTGGTAGCGGACGCCAGCTTCTGTTTGGCGCAGTACTGCAAAATTCCGGCGGCATTATTCATATTATCAGCGCTGAGCGACTGGGCGCCGTTGCTGAGCAGACCGGTTAGCGCCGAAAGCGACATCCCGCCCTGCTGTGCGTTCGCGCCCTGAGCGCTTAACTGACTGGCGGCGCTGGAAAGCGAATCCTGCCAGGAGGCGGCGATACCGCTGGTGGAAATCAGTACGCAGGCGACCGCCGCGCAGCACAGAACATGTTTCGCTGTATTCATGGTAATCACCTGTGTTATGCCAGCCAGGCGTTGTATCGCCCTGGCGCACGTTGCAATTTAATACTCTTTACCCGTCACCCGGCTGCGGTAACTGTCCCAGGTAAAATTAACCCATAAACTGTTGCCGAGACGCATACGGTCCATGACGCGTTCGCCAAGCATTTTCGTCATCTCTTCCATATTGCTGTTCGTCAACATGCCGGTGGGACGTTTTGACGAGGAACGACGATCGACAATTTGATTGATGATCACTTTTTCATAACGGGATTCGGTCTGCACGCCGATCTCGTCGATCACCAGCAGATCAACGTTACTCAGATCGTTAAGCAACTGCTCTTCGCTGGTTTCCCGATTGCTGAACGTGTCTTTCATCGCTGACATAATATCCGCTACGGTGATAATCAGTACCGACTTTCCGCGCAGCAGCAGCTCATTACAAATAGCCGCGGCGAGATGATTTTTACCGGTTCCCGGCTTGCCGGAAAAGACAAAGCTGGCGATATTGCCGTCAAATTCATCAACGTACTGTCGGGCTTTACTTAACGCGTTCATTTGTCCGTCGCACTCAACCCGATAGTTATCAAACGAGCAGTTCTGATGCAGCGGTCGAATGCCGGAACGGTTAAAGGTGCGCTGCATTTTCATTGCCCGGTTTTCCCGCGCCAGCGCCGCCGCCCGGATCTCGCCTTGCTCTTTCTGCCACGCCAGCAGTTCTTCGCCCGTTTTAAACGCCGGCGTAATATGCGCAGGCATCATTTTTTGTAGACGCTGCATCAGGTCGCCAACATTTTTCATCGTTACCCCCTAAAACCTGGTGGAATATGATTGTCAGGTTCGCTGACGCTATTGATGTCGCGCTGCGGCATTCCGCCATTGCTGGAACGGCTGATTTGCACGCTGCGCGCCAGCTTTTGCTGCCACTGGATATGGTGAAAAACCTTACCTTCCGCCTGCCAGTAGGCGATAAACGCCGCCAGCTCTTCTGCGGTAACCGGCTCCCGAAGCGCCACGCCCCAAAGGGCAGCCTGACGCTGAAAATCCGCATCCGGTTGCCAGGCGGGATACATGGCGAATTTTCCGCAGGGAATCGCAACGGGGGCGGCTTCGGGTTCTTCGTAAAATTGCGCGTCTAACGCCACATCGCTTCCCGGACGTGATAACTTTTCTTCAAGCGCCAGCAGTTCAGCCATGCGTGCAGGCGTCACGGCATAAAAGGCAGGCGCATTATTAGCGAATACCGCCACTGCGCCGCCCGTTGACTTCGCCAGCACAGCATGATGATCGTGTAAAAGGACGTCAATACCGATGACGTCCGACGTTAAAATTCTGGAAGACATAATGTTTCTCAATATGGAACAACAACCGAGAAGGGCGACTGTTTTTATAGTACCACACAGACCCGTAAGAACAGCAGGAGGCGTTCCACCGATCACACGCGGGGGCGTTTGCGGTACAGCCATAATCCCGGTACAGAGAGGCCAATTGAGAGCGCGCCAACAATGGAAGAGGCTTTCAGAAAATTGGTTAGCAGCGTAATCATCATTGGTTCGCTATAGCCCAGATGGCTAATTTTTACTGCGGAAATCATCGCGGTATAGGCGGAAATCCCCGGAAACATCGGGATCACGGCCGCGACGGTAAACACTTTAGGGTGAGCGAGATACCAGCGTGACCACTGAATACCAATACTGCCGACCAGCAGCGAAGCCATAAACGTCGACCATTCGATATTAAAGCCAGCGCTCATCATCAGCATACGCGAGCCATGACCCAGCGCCCCCAGTAGCGCGCACCACGGAAGTGCCCGGTGGGGAACATTAAAGACCATCGCAAACCCGACGGCGGGGATCGCAGACAAGATCATGTCCTGCATTAGCGCCAGTAAAAAGTCGATTATACCCATCCTCGTAGCCCCCATACTGTCATTGACATCACTACGCCCACACAGGTGGCCAGTGTCAACAGGCTGGCGATAGCCCAGCGCGCCAGCCCGGTATTAATATGTCCTTTAAACATATCTGCGACGGAATTAATCAGCGGAAAGCCCGGCACCAGTAGCAGTACGCTCGCCGCCATGGCGATAGTGGGCGTTTGGCTAAAGGCGGGGAGGGTGAGCATCAGCCCGGAAATCGTGGTAGCGACAAAGGCGGTAATGCAAAAATTGATCTGCGGATGTAAATGCCGCTGCGCCAGCATCTGGCGAATATACATGGCTATCATACTGGCGAAAAAGGTGATAACCGCGCCATCCCAGCCGCCATTATTCAACTTACAAAAGCAGGAGCAGGAAAGACCGACCATAAACGCCACCAGCCAGCGCGGATAACGCAGCGGGCGGAGCTGGCTAAAACGTTTTTCCACGCCTTTGCAATCCAGCAGACGATG
Source organism: Salmonella sp. NW38 (assembly GCF_051807745.1). Classification (NCBI taxonomy): domain Bacteria; kingdom Pseudomonadati; phylum Pseudomonadota; class Gammaproteobacteria; order Enterobacterales; family Enterobacteriaceae; genus Salmonella; species Salmonella sp. NW38. The sequence goes on from NZ_JAMMTO010000002.1 coordinate 189,493, forward strand.
TTCCGCGAGGATAACGATATGCTGAACCTCCGTGACGACGTGCATATTAATGCCGCGATCCTGGTTTTTACGTGTCGATGTCAGACATTGTCCGTCTTTAATGGTCGTCAGTACAATGGCGTTAGAGGAGATCGCGCTTTCGACGCTATCCATACCGAGCGCCAAACCGAGGCGGGTGGAAAGCTCATCAACCAGTGCGCTTTCCGCCCCGTGCTGCAATAAAAACAGCCCGCATTGAATACATAACCGTGTTACTGCTCGTTGAATTGATTGCTCTTCTTGCATGACTCGTCCTGTCCGAAAAGACATTTTATGCGCCGCCACTATGACAGAGGCTTCCTTTTTAACACGAAGCGCAGGCATGATGGCGTTGGTTAAGATCAATTTCTTGTTGATAAAAACGTCAACCGCCAGGCGCAACGCATAAGTTTCCTGAGACGTGCGCTTCGTCACAGGCAGGATATCCTTATGGGCGACGGTTCTCGTATGTCCGTTTCCAGAATAGAGACATTATGCCAGCCTGGCCGTTCATTTTTGAATCAATGATGTGGTGAATTTTATCAACGACATGCATTAATCGTTTTACAACAATGGCGTGAGCAGCAGGTGTAAAAATAGGCGTGACTTAGTGTAATTTGCAGATATTACATGGATTTTATGGGTGACAGTCAGTATTGTTGGGCTTTTATTTCAGGATTCAGCAATATGAATGAAGGACGAACTCATATTTTAAATTTATTAATATGATGAGTTTCGTTAGAATTACTAATGTGCAAATTTAGTTAATTTAATTGTCTTGCTTCTGGTTTTATGAGTAACTATGCGATAGTGATTTCATGTTTTTGTGCTATGTGGATTGTAGCGCAATCAATGTTATATTTTTAAAAATAAAACAAGGATAATTAATCCACTCGGCTTATATTTCTTTGCGCTCATTGTTAATAGTATTTTTATTAATGGGACAATGAAAAGGGGCGGCGTGGGTGCGGAGGAATTATGCTGCCAGGATGCTGCAAAAATGGACTTATTATCAGTAAAACCCCCCTTATACAGGAAGGCCTTAAAGGGGCTATAACAGGTAATTTCCCCGATTATAAACTGGCGTATTGCCGTACGATAGAAGAGCTAACGCTGCTACAACTACGTCGAAGTAATTTAGTTATTGCTGATTTAGCAGTTAACAATGCCTCTCCCCGTGCTATCTGCGAATATTTTTATAGCTTACTCTCGCAATATCGCGACATACATTGGGTATTTCTGGTTCCTAAATCCAGCTATCCACATGCGGTTGATCTCCTGATGGGCCCCGTCAGCACCTTGCTTTCAGACGAAGAGCCAATCGAGAATCTTATTAGCGTTATCCATGCGGGAAACGCTCGTTCAGAAAGAATAAGCAAAACGTTATTATCGCCTCAGGTACCGTCTGAAATTCAGCAGTCCCACGACAGGCCGATTGTCCTTACGCTGTCTGAACGAAAAGTATTACGCCTTTTAGGAAAAGGGTGGGGCATTAACCAAATTGCGGCATTACTTAAAAAAAGTAATAAAACAATTAGCGCCCAAAAAAATAGCGCCATGCGACGCTTATCAATACACAGTAATGCAGAGATGTATGCATGGATAAACAGTTCTCAGGGAGCCAGAGAATTGAACCTACCTTCGGTATATGGAGAAACCATGGAATGGAAAACAGAATCAGCAAGAGAAATGTTGCGCTCGTAGAAAAATGCGTGATGAGCACCATTGGTATTAAAGGGCTATTTGATGCAATGCCGGATTGCCGACATACGCTTCATATTTTTTCAAAACCATCCGCGTTTTATAAGGCTGCGCTAAAGACGCCGTTTTCTGCCGTTATTTTTTCTCTTTCTGCGTTAAGAACTGAACGCCGGACAGGATTATCCAGCCTGACGGAACTGGCGATAAATTATCCCCATATGCGGCGTCTGGTGATTGCAGATGATGATGCTGAAGCCCGCTTAATCAGCGCGCTATCCCCGCTGCCGCTGGATGGGGTCATCAGCAAAGCGTCGCCGTTGGATGTTTTACAGGATGCCTTATTTACATCGCTTAATAGCGCCCGGCGGACAACGGAGCGTACAGATAATCTTTGGGAGCTTCACCAGAATTGTATGCTTAGTCCAACCGAGCGGGAGATTCTGCGTTTTATGTCGAACGGCTACTCAATGCCGCAAATTGCCGTCCAGTTAGAACGTAACATTAAGACTATCCGGGCGCATAAGTTTAATGTGATGTCCAAGCTGGGCGTGAGTTCTGATGCCGGGTTACTCGATGCAGCGGATATTCTGTTATATCTGCGCGCCGGAGATGCTACCGCGCTCCAGCATCGGGTATAGCCCGTGCCGGATGCGCCGTGCTTGTTCGGGGAGTCCGGGTGTCAGGCACGTTATTGGCACACGTCAACCCAGGTCGCCGATGTCAGTTCAGCCATTCTTTCCGGCGTGATGCGTACCGCGCTGTGCGTGGCGCCTGCGGCAGGCAATACTTCGTTATACCCCTTCAGAGAGATGTCGCAATAAACGGGCAGCGGGTGCTCCAGCCCAAAGGGACATACGCCGCCGACAGGATGTCCGGTTGCATTGACCACTTCATCGCTGCTCAACATACGGGCTTTTGCGCCGAAAGTGCTTTTAAGCTTCTTATTATCCAGGCGGGCATCGCCTTTAGCGACCACCAGGATAATAGTGTCTTTTACTTTAAGCGAGAGCGTTTTAGCTATCTGCCCAGGCTCTACGTTGTGCGCTTTGGCTGCCAGTTCGACAGTCGCTGTACTTTGATTTAATTCGATAATTTCAATATCGGGAGCATGATCGGCCAGAAATTGCCGTACAGATTGCAGACTCATTCTTCTCTCCTGAGACCTTACCAATAGCCACGGTAGACCCAAAAATGGCAAAACGTAATTTGGCATACGGAGAGCGCCGCTGTAAATATAATAATGTGACAGGCCAGCAGCAGTAAGCCGTGACGATAACTGAAGGCAACGTAACGCAGTTTACTTTAGCGTGCAGTCGCCGCACTGCTGTACGTCAGGTAAGCGGTAACGTTGGCAGCAGGTTCTGCGTACCAGAAGACCGTCGCGCATTACGACGGTCCGCCACAGCGGGTTATCCTGACCGTCGGATAGCTGCTTTTCAAAAAAACAGCGCTGGCGTAGCGTTGCCAGCAGGGCTTCGCCAAGCAGCGGTTTCATCTCAGTCAGATACCAGTTGATTAAATAACCGGTATTGCTCCAGATAAGTTTCGCGTTGATGTCGCCAGTCGCCTCCAGCGCCTGAATGACCGGCTGTAGTGCGGAGACTACCAGCGTTTCCATTCGTTCTTCCGGGGAACGCCCCGTTGTCAGGTTATCCTGATGCACATCAAGCCAGAAACATGCGGCGCGCCCGGTTTCATGAAATTCAACGTGAATATGTTCTGCCGAGACATTGATAGCGCGCGCTTGCGTCAGTAATGCCAGCATCAGCGGCGGCGTCATCAGCCCGATATACCATTGCGCCCACAGGGAGAGTAACGGCTTATTTTCACGTGGCAGGCCTGGCGTGTGGCGATAGATGTGATCGGAATAGGCGGCCAGCAATGAACGAAACGTCGCGGGGCGCGTCCACTGGGCAAGAGTCATCGCCGTTGGCGGCGGCGTTTCATCCAGCCGAATGAAGTCCAACAGGTACTCACGGGTAGAGGCGATCGTCTCGCGTACTGCGTCCGCCAGCGAGGCGTCTTCCGGCTGGGGAGCAGCTCGCCAGATAATATCGTCAGCAATCGGTGCGGAACGGTAGGCCATAGCGCAGTTTAATGATGTTAATCTAAATGATAATGATTGCTAATCCTATCGATAGCGATAAACGATGGCAAGCGGTTTATGGTTAACGCTGTTGGCGTAGCACGATTACGCCAGCAGGATTCATAGGGCGCGCATGTCGTCGCTGACCAGAATGTGGTTACGTCCAAGATGCTTGGCTTCGTAGAGCGCTTTATCCGCTTTTTCGATAGCGTCTCCGATATTGCGATCCGTCAGGGGCGCAATGCCGATACTGACAGTGACATTGGTGGCGACGCTTTCGTTAAACATATGCGGGATTTTAAGATCGTATACTTCCTGTCGGATACGTTCTGCGGTAGCGCGGGCTTGCTGTGGTTCGGCGGTGGTCAGCAACACCAGAAATTCTTCCCCGCCAAAACGGCAGACGACATCGCGCGATCGCACGGCGTCCCGAATTGCCGCTGAGACGCGGATTAACGCCTGATCGCCCATCATATGACCGTAGTGATCGTTGTACGCTTTGAAATGATCGATATCCAATAGCAGGACGTAGTGTTCATGGCTGCCCGGCGCCTGTAACGTATCCAGCCGATTTTGCAGGCCACGGCGGTTATATAAGCCGGTTAATGGATCAAGCATACTCAGGCCATTGAGGGTTTCCCGCTCGGCCAGCAGCTTAAACATGAGCTGCTGGGCAAAGTTATCGTAGCGTTTCTGGATAACATGTTGAATAGCGATTCCCACCATTGGCAGGGCCAGCAAATAGAGAATTCGCAAACCTTGTTCATTACCATTCAGCCACAGGCAGACCGCGACTGGCGGTAGCGAATAGAGCGTAAACGCGACGATATTCGCGGCAAAGGCTATCGAGCCGATAAACAGAACGCTAAGCAGGGAAATCAGTAAAAAAGAGAAATCATAATGGCCTAATGCCGGATACTTTAGCGCAATATGCGCCGCCCATATTCCCCCAAAGAGTAGGGAGATAAAGGGGAGATTAATTCTTTTTTGTCCATATTTCCCATGCCATATCAACAGTAATACGCTCAGGACCATTATCCCAATCATTGGCGTGCAAAATACATTGATTTGATAAAGGGGGAAAACGAGAGTAAATAGCGCCGACACGGCGTTGAGAAACAAGAAAAGACGTAAAGAAAACTGATACTTCTTAATACGAAGCGACCGCCAGGATGGTGTTGTCATGGGTAATTGTCGTTATTTATCGGTGATATACACGGAATCGGGCGCCAACATGAAAATAACGTATGAGAAAAGGTCGCCTAAAGCGAGGTGTTGTTGTTTTTACGTTAACAGTCGGACAATTTATCACCTTACTGAATACGTGTCATCAACCGTTAAGTAAAACTCATCTCTTTAGCTTCCTCCCTGGCTGACAAATGAGAAAATATATCATATGATATTGGTTATCATTATCAATTCCAGAGGTGAAACCATGTTGCAGCGAACGTTAGGCAGCGGATGGGGCGTATTATTGCCTGGAGTGATTATCGTTGGACTGGCGTTTATCGGCCTGTCAGCTTATGCGCTGAAGCTGTTGATTGTATCAGGATTGCTACTGTCTGCGCTGATGTTGTATCACAAACAATTACGGCATTTTGTACTGCTGCCATCGTGTATGGCGCTTATTGGCGGCATGATGTTGGCAATGATGAACTGGAATCAGGGATGAAAATGAAGAGACAAAGGAAGGATAAGATAATTGGTGCGAGGGGGGGGACTTGAACCCCCACGTCCGTAAGGACACTAACACCTGAAGCTAGCGCGTCTACCAATTCCGCCACCTTCGCACAGTTATCTTACTTTTTGATATCGCCTCGTTGGTGCGAGGGGGGGGACTTGAACCCCCACGTCCGTAAGAACACTAACACCTGAAGCTAGCGCGTCTACCAATTCCGCCACCTTCGCCCAGTGCGAGCAATATCAACGTGGTTTTGGTGCGAGGGGGGGGACTTGAACCCCCACGTCCGTAAGGACACTAACACCTGAAGCTAGCGCGTCTACCAATTCCGCCACCTTCGCATACCATCGATTCTTGAAAAGAATCACTACCACGGAGGCGCATTCTAGTGGTTTTCAGCTATTCGTCAATAGTTAATTGCATGGGACAGATTGATTGCTGCAAAAATGGGCGCGAGACGTAGGTTGGATAAGACGCCTGGCGCCGCCATCCGGCACATGCAACCAGATGGCGCTGCGCTTATCAGGCCAACTATTTCTTCGCCTGACGGGTCATCACGGTACGATAAACCTTAAAGCGCCCGGTTTGCGCGATGACTTCATGGAAGCCAAAAGTCTCATCCAGAATCTTAGGATAGGGCAGAAAGGCGTTCGCCACGATGCGTAACTCTCCGCCGCTGTTCAGATGGCGCACTGCGCCGCGAATGAGCGTTTGCGCCGCATCGAGGCTGGTTTGCATTCCGTCGTGGAACGGCGGGTTGGAGATGATCATGTCAAAACGTCCTTTGACTTCCGAAAAGACGTTGCTGGCGAATACCTCGCCTTCAAGGCCATTAGCGGCAAGCGTGGCGCGGCTGGCTTCCACCGCCGGAGCGCTGACGTCACACAGCGTCAGGCGCACTTTCGGAGAATGGCTGGCCAGCGCGGCGGAAAGCACGCCAGCGCCGCAGCCGACATCCAGCACTTTACCTTTGGTGTGCGGCGTCAGCGTAGATAGCAGCAGTTGGCTACCAACATCCAGTTCGTCGCGGCTGAATACGCCCGGCAACGTTTTGATGGTCAGCCCGTCGATGTTGTACTCGGCCCACCAGGATTCAAGACTAAACTGCGGCTGCTTTTCCAGACGACCATGGTAAAGGCCGCAACGTCGCGCGCTATCTACTTTGTTCAGCGGAGCATAGTCCGCCAGCATCGGTTCGGCGCTACGCACGCCGCTGCGGTTTTCCCCCACGACGAAAACATCGACGCCCGACGGCATCAGCGACAAAATATTCATCAACTGGAACTGCGCTTCGGGTTTATTTTTCGGCCAGTAGTAGATCAGCGTATCGCAGTCAGCGACATCGCTGGCTTGCGCGACCAGGCTAAAACGGACGTTATCGCCCATCTGGCGGCTGAACGCCTGCCAGTGGTGAAACTGTTGCGTATACGCGCGGCTGGCGGCGCATTCAAAGCGCGCGGGCAGGTCATCCTGCAAATCTCCGGCAAAAAGAATACGGCTTTGTTCGAAATCATCACTGTGGCGCAGCAAGACTTCACTTGCCGGGGTAAAAGCAGACATGGAATGCTCCTTAATTCAGACTGGCGGCGATTATAGTAGTTTGATGGCGGAGATTCGACAGATTTGCTATATTTGCGCCCCTGATTACAGGAGCGTTTCGCTATGACATCCCGACGAGACTGGCAGTTACAGCAACTGGGTATTACGCAGTGGGCGCTGCGACGTCCTGGCGCGCTACAAGGCGAGATTGCGATTTCCCTTCCCGCGCACGTTCGTCTGATCGTGGTTGCAGAGGAATTACCCGCGCTGAACGAGCCGCTAATGCGCGATATTTTACGCGCGTTGACCGTGAGTCCCGATCAGGTTTTATCCCTGGCGCCTGAGCGCGTCGCCATGCTGCCGCAGGGCAGCCGTTGTAATAGCTGGCGGTTAGGAACTGACGCGCCGCTCCAACTCGAAGGCGCTCAGGTCACGACGCCGGCGTTTAATGAACTCCGGGCAAACCCGGCGGCACGCGCCGCACTATGGCAACAAATCTGCGAACATGAACACGATTTCTATCCTCAGCACGACCGATCTCCCCGCAGCCTGGCAGATTGAGCAACGCGCTCATGCGTTTCCGTGGAGCGAAAAAACGTTTTTCGGCAACCAGGGCGAACGGTATCTCAACCTTAAGCTGACCGCTGATGACAGAATGGCCGCGTTTGCTATTACACAGGTGGTGCTGGACGAAGCGACGCTGTTCAATATTGCCGTCGATCCGGATTTTCAGCGTCGGGGGCTGGGGCGTATGCTGCTTGAGCATCTGATTGATGAACTGGAAAAACGTGGGGTTGTAACGCTATGGCTGGAGGTACGCGCCTCTAACGCTGCCGCCATCGCGCTGTATGAAAGTCTGGGGTTTAACGAGGCGACGATTCGCCGCAATTACTATCCCACGGCACAAGGGCATGAGGACGCCATCATCATGGCGTTACCGATAAGCATGTAATAAAAGAGGCAAGGTGTAATGATGAAGTGGGACTGGATTTTCTTTGATGCCGATGAAACGCTGTTTACGTTTGATTCTTTCACCGGCTTACAGCGGATGTTCCTTGACTATAGCGTCACCTTTACCGCTGAGGATTTCCAGGATTACCAGGCCGTGAATAAGCCGCTATGGGTGGATTATCAGAACGGCGCGATTACTTCATTACAATTGCAGCACGCGCGCTTTCAAAGTTGGGCTGAACGGCTAAACGTTGCGCCGGGGCTGCTGAATGACGCTTTTATTAGTGCGATGGCGGAGATCTGTTCTCCTTTGCCGGGCGCCGTTTCGCTACTTAATGTGATTCGCGGGCAGGCTAAAATCGGTATTATTACTAACGGTTTTACCGCGCTACAACAAACTCGTCTGGAGCGCACCGGGCTGCGCGAGTATTTCGATCTGCTGGTGATTTCCGAGCAGGTTGGCGTCGCGAAGCCCGATCCGAAAATCTTTAACTACGCCCTGGAGCAGGCGGGGAATCCTGACCGCTCGCGCGTATTAATGGTTGGCGATACCGCGGAGTCCGATATTCTTGGCGGCATTAACGCCGGGCTGTCGACCTGCTGGCTTAACGCGCATCATCGCGAGCAGCCCGCGGGTATTCATCCAACCTGGACTGTGGCGTCATTAAGCGAACTGGAGCAGCTCCTGTGTAAACACTGATTGCCTCCCCCTGGTTGATGGGTAAAATAGCCGCATTTTTCGTATTCAACATGCGTGGTCAAACGCCGCGCTTACTCAAGAAGATTTGACTATGACGTTGTCTCCTTATTTGCAAGAGGTGGCCAAACGCCGCACTTTTGCCATTATTTCTCACCCGGACGCCGGTAAAACCACCATTACCGAAAAAGTGTTGCTGTTCGGACAGGCGATTCAGACCGCCGGTACGGTAAAAGGCCGTGGCTCCAGCCAACATGCAAAATCTGACTGGATGGAGATGGAAAAACAGCGTGGTATCTCTATCACCACCTCGGTGATGCAGTTCCCGTATCACGACTGTCTGGTGAACCTGCTGGACACCCCGGGGCACGAAGACTTCTCCGAAGATACCTACCGTACCCTGACGGCGGTGGACTGCTGTCTGATGGTGATCGACGCCGCAAAAGGCGTTGAGGACAGGACTCGTAAGCTGATGGAAGTTACCCGTCTGCGTGATACGCCAATCCTGACCTTTATGAACAAACTCGACCGTGATATCCGCGACCCGATGGAGCTGCTGGATGAAGTCGAGAATGAGCTGAAAATCGGCTGCGCGCCGATCACCTGGCCGATTGGCTGCGGCAAGCTGTTTAAGGGCGTTTATCACCTTTATAAAGATGAAACTTATCTGTATCAGACCGGTAAGGGCCACACCATTCAGGAAGTGCGCATCGTTAAAGGGCTGAATAACCCGGATCTGGACGCCGCCGTCGGTGAAGACCTGGCGCAGCAACTGCGCGACGAGCTGGAACTGGTGCAGGGCGCGTCTAACGAGTTTGATGAAGAGTTGTTCCTGGCAGGGGAAATTACCCCGGTATTTTTCGGTACCGCGCTGGGTAACTTTGGCGTTGACCATATGCTGGATGGTTTAGTGGCGTGGGCACCCGCGCCGATGCCGCGTCAAACCGATACCCGCACAGTGGAAGCCTCGGAAGAGAAATTCACCGGTTTTGTCTTTAAAATTCAGGCCAATATGGATCCGAAACACCGCGACCGCGTGGCGTTTATGCGCGTGGTTTCCGGTAAGTATGAGAAGGGCATGAAGCTACGCCAGGTCCGTACCGGCAAAGATGTGGTGATTTCCGACGCGTTAACATTTATGGCGGGCGATCGTTCGCACGTTGAAGAAGCGTACCCGGGCGATATTTTGGGTCTGCATAACCACGGCACCATTCAGATCGGCGATACCTTCACTCAGGGCGAGATGATGAAGTTTACCGGTATCCCGAACTTTGCGCCGGAACTGTTCCGTCGTATTCGCCTGAAAGATCCGCTCAAGCAGAAGCAGCTACTGAAAGGGCTGGTGCAGCTTTCTGAAGAGGGGGCGGTTCAGGTATTCCGTCCCATCTCCAACAACGATCTGATTGTCGGCGCCGTGGGCGTTTTGCAGTTTGACGTTGTTGTCGCGCGTCTGAAAAGCGAATACAACGTTGAGGCGATTTATGAATCCGTCAACGTGGCGACGGCGCGCTGGGTGGAAAGCGCCGATGCGAAGAAATTCGAAGAGTTTAAGCGTAAGAATGAAACGCAGCTGGCGCTGGATGGCGGCGACAACCTCACCTATATCGCCCCCACGATGGTTAACCTGAACCTGACCCAGGAACGTTACCCTGACGTTCAGTTCCGTAAAACGCGCGAACACTGATCCCTTTCCGGGCGCGGCATCCGCCGCGCCTTCGTACTTTCCCTGCCTTTTTAACCGCTTACGGAATGTTCTTAAATCCCGCGTTTTTTCTCCGATCTGCCTGTTTTTTATACGCACCGACAAGCGATTTTAAAATTGTGATCTATATTTAACAAAGTGATGACATAAATGTCGGCTTTAATGCCTGTTCAATGCGTGAATATGAGAGCTTAAAGCTGAGATTTGTTTCAGTCACGATATTAATAACTGAAACGGAAGGGTGGCAGGCGACGCGTCGTTACAAATTCACGAATGTGATGCCAGTCATTGACTTCAGAAACCGGTGAGTTTCACCGCATTCAGCAATGCAACCTCGTGTTGCCTGAGCTCAAATTACGAGCAAACTATACAGGACAAAATCGATGACTATGACAAGACTGAAGATTTCTAAAACTCTGCTGGCCGTAATGTTGACCTCTGCCGTTGCGACAGGTTCTGCCTTTGCAGAAAACGCAACAACGGACAAGGCGCAAAGCGGAACCGAAACCGCAGGGCAAAAAGTCGATAGCTCTATGAATAAAGTCGGTAACTTCATGGATGACAGCGCCATCACTGCGAAAGTAAAAGCTGCGCTGGTAGACCATGACAATATTAAAAGCACCGATATTTCTGTCGAAACCAATCAGAAAGTCGTCACCCTGAGCGGCTTTGTAGAAAGTCAGGCGCAGGCTGAAGCCGCCGTGAAAGTGGCGAAAGGCGTAGAAGGCGTGACCTCCGTTAGCGACAAACTTCACGTTCGCGACAATAAAGAAGGTTCCGTGAAAGGTTATGCCGGTGATACGGCCACGACCAGTGAAGTCAAAGCCAAGTTGCTGGCGGACGATCTCGTCCCTTCCCGTAAAGTAAAAGTGGAAACGACCGATGGCGTTGTACAGCTCTCCGGTACTGTTGAAACTCAGGAACAAAGCGACCGCGCTGAAAGCATCGCGAAAGCCGTTGATGGCGTAAAAAGTGTTAAAAACGATCTGAAAGTTCAGTAATTCGTCGTAATTCGTCCTCCCGACGTTTGTCGGGAGGCGTAATGTGCACCACACTAAAAATATCGCGAATGAGTAGCCTGAGCGCTCATATTTAGCGGTCGACATTAACTATGGTAAAGGAGAGGCTTATGTTTCGTTGGGGCATTATATTTCTGGTTATCGCGTTAATTGCCGCCGCATTGGGTTTTGGTGGACTGGCTGGTACGGCTGCCGGCGCGGCGAAAATCGTCTTCGTCGTCGGGATCGTGCTCTTCCTGGTCAGCCTGTTCATGGGCCGTAAACGACCCTAGCAGGCAGCTGTAAAGATATATTGCTATCAAGCCAGTCCAGCGGACTGGCTTTTACGGTTTTAGCCGTTAACGTTTTGCGTTACCTTGTCAGCCTGGAAAAAAATGAAAAACAGGAAGGCAGAGGTGGGCCAGCGAATACCAGTTACGCTCGGCAATATTGCGCCGTTATCATTAACACCGTTCCGGCCAGGCCGTATGGCGCTGGTCTGCGAGGGTGGCGGGCAGCGGGGCATCTTTACCGCAGGCGTGCTGGATGAGTTTATGCGCGCGCAGTTTAATCCTTTCCATCTCTACTTCGGCACATCAGCCGGTGCGCAAAATCTCTCGGCGTATCTCTGCAACCAGCCCGGCTACGGGCGTAAAGTCATTATGCGCTATACCACCAGGCGCGAATTTTTTGATCCGCTGCGATTTGTACGCGGAGGAAACCTTATTGACCTCGACTGGCTGGTGGAATCCACCGCCGCCCGAATGCCGCTGCAGATGGATACCGCAGCGCGCCTGTTCGACAGCGGAAAATCCTTTTATATGTGCGCCTGCCGGGGGGATGATTACACGCCGGGCTATTTTTCGCCGACAAAACAAAACTGGCTTGATATCATTCGCGCCTCCAGCGCCATACCGGGTTTCTACCGTACCGGCGTTACGTTAGAGGGCATCAACTATCTGGACGGTGGCATTAGCGACGCCATTCCGGTTCAGGAGGCGGCAAAGCGGGGGGCGAAAACCATTGTGGTGATCCGCACCGTACCCTCGCAAATGTATTACACGCCGCAGTGGTTTAAGCGTATGGAGCGCTGGCTGGGGGAGAGCAGTCTACAGCCGTTGGTCAACCTGGTGCAGCATCATGAAACGTCCTACAGCGCGATCCAACAATTTATTGAAAAGCCGCCGGGTAAGCTGCGGATCATTGAAATTTATCCGCCGAAACCGCTGCACAGCATGGCGCTGGGCAGCCGTATCCCGGCGCTGCGTGAGGATTACAAAACCGGGCAATTATGCGGGCGTTATTTCCTTGCCACCGTTGGTAAATTGCTCGCCGCAACGCCGCCTCTCTTGCGCCATACGTCGCGGATTGCCGTGCCGGAAACGGTGGTCGTGCCTCCGGCGCCGGTGGCCAATGATACGCATGTGGCGGAGGTCATTAGCGCGCCGCAGGCAAACGACACCACATTTACCGACGAGGATCTGGCGTGAGCTGGCGCTTTATTGATACACACTGCCATTTTGATTTCCCGCCCTTTACGGGCGATGAGCGCGCCAGTATTCAGCGTGCCTGTGAGGCGGGAGTTGAAAAAATCATCGTGCCGGCGACCGAGGCGGCGCACTTTCCCCGCGTGCTGGCGCTGGCGGCGCGTTTCCCGTCGCTTTATGCTGCGCTGGGATTGCACCCCATTGTGATTGAGCGTCATGCCGATGACGATCCTGATAAGCTGCAACAAGCGCTGGCGCAACAACAGAACGTCGTGGCGGTAGGCGAGATCGGTCTCGATCTTTATCGCGACGATCCGCAGTTCACCAGGCAAGAGCGATTTTTAGACGCGCAGCTGCAACTGGCAAAACGCTACGATCTGCCGGTGATCCTGCACTCGCGGCGCACGCATGACAAACTGGCGATGCACTTAAAGCGCCAGGATCTGCCGCGAACCGGTGTGGTGCATGGTTTTGCCGGCAGTCTGCAACAGGCCGAACGCTTTGTGCGACTGGGCTATAAAATCGGCGTCGGCGGCACCATCACCTACCCGCGCGCCAGTAAAACCCGTGATGTTATGGCGCGGTTGCCGCTGGACGCGCTGTTGCTGGAGACCGATGCGCCGGATATGCCGCTAAAGGGGTTTCAGGGGCAGCCGAATCGCCCGGAGCAGGCGGCGCGAGTATTTGATGCGCTCTGCGAATTACGTCCGGAGCCCGCAGAGGTGATAGCCGATACGCTGTATCGCAATACCATTACCTTGTTTCGGCTCTGAGGGCATCGCAGCCGCTGTCCGGCAGGTGACGCTTACAAATATAGCGCCGGCAAAATCAGTTTCGCCACCCCACGCGCGCGCAATCCGTCAGCCAGCTGTTCCACCTCTTGCGGCGTCGCGCCTGGCCAGGCTTTCGCTTCGCCATAGACGCCATGCGCATGAAAGGCATTCAAACGCACCGGAACCTCGCCCAGCGAAGTAATAAACGCCGCCAGTGAATCGATATGCGCCGCATAGTCCACCTGACCCGGGATAACCAGCAACCGCAGCTCCGCCAGTTTTCCCCGCGCAGCAAGAAAGCGGATACTGCGCTTAATATGCGTGTTATCACGTCCGGTCAGACGGTGATGACACTCGCTCTTCCAGGCTTTCAGATCGAGCATTACGCCGTCGCAAACCGGCAGTAGTTTTTGCCAGCCGGTCTCGCTTAACTGACCATTACTGTCCACCAGACAGGTCAGCCGTTGTAACTGCGGATCGGCTTTGATCGCCGTAAATAGCGCCACAATAAACGGTAATTGCGTGGTCGCCTCTCCGCCGCTGACGGTAATACCTTCAATAAACAGCGATGCTTTACGAATATGACGCAGCACATCGTCAACGCTCATGGTTTGCGCCATTGGCGTTGCCCGCTGTGGGCACATTTTCAGGCAGGTATCGCACTGCTCGCAGACGTCCGACCGCCATACCACTTTCCCGCCATCAACGCTGAGGGCGTGATGCGGACACTGCGATACGCATTCCCCGCAGTCGTTACAGCGTCCCATCGTCCACGGGTTATGGCAATTCTTACAGCGCAAATTGCAGCCCTGTAAGAATAATGCCAGGCGGCTGCCTGGCCCATCGACGCAGGAAAACGCAATGATCTTACTGACTAAAGCGCATCTGTTGTTCATGGCTGACTACGCGTGGCTGTCGTTCCAGGATGCGGGTATTACGTGCGGCTTCTTCTCCCAGCCAGGTGGTATTCGTGCGCGAGCCTTCGGCGCGAAATTTCGCCAGATCCGACAGGCGCACCATATAACCGGTGACGCGCACCAGATCGTTGCCGCTGACATTGGCGGTAAATTCCCGCATCCCGGCTTTGAACGCGCCAAGACAAAGCTGAACCAGCGCCTGCGGATTACGCTTGATGGTTTCGTCCAGCGTCAGAATGTCGCTGATCCCGGCATGATAAAAGGCATGGTGCGGTGCGACGGTTTGCAAATGGGTGATAGGGTCCGGTTCATCGCCATACGGCAGACGCGCGCCCGGCGTAGTGCCGATATCGGAACTTATGCCAGACTGGGCATGGAGCAGCGCCCGTTGCTTCCAGCCATACTTCACTGGCGTATTTTCGACGAAATCCGCCAGTTGGGCGCTGATACGGTAGCCCAGCTCGTTCGCCGTTTCATTCTTGCCGTAACGGGCGGTCAGGCCCGCGTTTTCGCACAGCAGGTTCACGGCTTCCGCCAGCCCGTACATACCGAACATCGGCGCAAAACGTTCGGGATCGATCAAACCTTCCTGTACAAGAAAGCTATTCTCAAAGAAATGTGACTTTTCATAGAGGAATTCACATCGTGAATTAATGATGGCGATCTGCTGTCGGCAGTAGTGCGGTAGCGTGCGTGAAAAGAAGTCATCGACAGACGTACTGCGTTCTGCCACGGCTTTCAGGTTGAGACGTACCAGCGTACTGCCGCCGCCGCCAAGCGGTAGCGAGTTATAACAACTGACGATGCCATAATGGCCTTTTGTGAAAATTTTATCATTTACAGGGCCGTTGGAAATGTGTGGCTTACTGCATTCGCAAATGTTTTTGGCGACCTCCAGCAGCAGATCGTCCGGCGTAATTTCCGCATCGTAGATAAACGTCAGGTTAGGCGCCACCTGATTTAGCTCGGCATCAGCGCGCAAAATCGCTCGTGTGACAGGCGTATCGGCAGGGCCAATATTGGCATGCATAAAGGCGTCTGGCAGCGTTCTGTCGAGATAACGCCAGAAACGTTTTATTCGAATATCGATCGCATCTTGTGTTAGAATTCTAACATACGGTTGCAGCAACGCATCAAGCTGGCCGAGATAAACCGGCATGGACGTCACGGAAGGTACGTGATGATACAGAATGGTGAGTAGGGATAACGCATCATCCAGATCTTTCGCGCCTTCCAGTTCCAGCCACTGTGAACCGTTAGCCAGAAATCGGGCGTAATCGGGCAACACGTAGCGCGGTTTGAAGGGGGCGTGCCCCTCAAACATATCGCAAATGACGCCTTCATCCAGCGCCTGGCGGGCATCTTCCGGCAGGGTGGGATAAGGCAGGGCGTTTTCAGCTTCCAGCGCCAGAAAATGGCGTTTTTGTTCAGGCGTGAGCACCGGGCTGGTCACAATTTGCTGGCAACGCTGCTGGAGCGCAGTTTCGCATGAGGCAGGCATCTTCGTTTCCTCTTTATGCCGGGACGATGCGCTATTGTAGAAAATGGCGGCAAACCGACTTTGATCCTGATGCGCTTATCGCTCGAAGAACAGACGGTGACGGCGGGATAATTTGATTCAGATCTCATTACAGTAATGCAAATTTGTACGTAGTTTTCATTAACTGTGATGTATATCGAAGTGTAATCGCGAGTGAATGTTAGAATATTAACAGACTCGCAAGGTGAAATTTTATACGGCAATGCCGTTGGAGAATGTCATGACTGATTTAAAAGCAAGCAGCCTGCGTGCGCTCAAACTGATGGATCTGACCACTCTGAACGATGACGACACCAATGAAAAAGTGATCGCGTTGTGTCATCAGGCAAAAACCCCGGTCGGGAATACGGCGGCGATTTGTATTTACCCGCGTTTTATCCCGATTGCGCGTAAGACTCTGAAAGAACAAGGTACGCCGGACATCCGCATTGCAACGGTGACTAACTTCCCGCATGGCAATGATGACATCGATATTGCGCTGGCGGAAACCCGTGCGGCGATCGCCTACGGCGCTGACGAAGTGGACGTGGTATTCCCGTACCGTGCGTTGATCGCCGGTAACGAGCAGGTGGGTTTTGACCTGGTAAAAGCCTGTAAAGACGCTTGTGCCGCAGCGAACGTATTGCTGAAAGTGATCATCGAAACCGGCGAGCTGAAAGAAGAGGCGCTGATTCGTAAAGCCTCTGAAATCTCCATTAAAGCCGGTGCGGATTTCATCAAAACCTCTACCGGTAAAGTGCCGGTAAACGCTACGCCGGAAAGCGCGCGCATCATGATGGAAGTGATCCGCGACATGGGCGTTTCCAAAACCGTTGGCTTCAAACCGGCGGGCGGCGTACGTACGGCGGAAGACGCGCAGAAATTCCTCGCGATTGCAGACGAACTGTTTGGCGCTGACTGGGCAGATTCTCGTCACTACCGCTTTGGCGCATCCAGCCTGCTGGCAAGCCTGCTGAAAGCGCTGGGTCACGGCGACGGTAAGAGCGCCAGCAGCTACTAAGCTCTGATTTGCCGGATGGCGCTGCGCTTATCCGGCCTACAAATCCAGGCCTGTAGGCCGGATAAGGCGTTAACCGCCATCCGGCGATGTAAGCCTTCTACTCTTTTCCCTCAGGAGGGTACCGTGTTTCTCGCACAAGAAATTATTCGTAAAAAGCGTGATGGTCATGCGTTGAGTGACGAAGAAATTCGTTTCTTTATCAATGGTATTCGTGACAATACTATCTCTGAAGGGCAGATTGCCGCCCTGGCGATGACCATCTTCTTCCACGATATGACCATGCCGGAGCGTGTTTCGCTGACCATGGCGATGCGGGATTCCGGTACTGTCCTTGACTGGAAAAGCCTGAATCTCAATGGCCCGATTGTCGATAAGCATTCGACCGGCGGCGTAGGGGACGTGACGTCTCTGATGCTGGGGCCAATGGTAGCGGCCTGCGGCGGTTATGTACCGATGATCTCCGGTCGCGGCCTCGGACATACCGGCGGTACGCTCGATAAACTGGAAGCGATCCCGGGCTTCGACATCTTCCCGGACGACAACCGTTTCCGCGAAATTATTCAAGACGTGGGTGTGGCGATTATTGGGCAAACCAGCTCGCTTGCACCGGCGGACAAACGTTTTTACGCCACCCGCGATATTACCGCGACGGTGGACTCTATTCCGCTGATCACTGGTTCCATCCTCGCCAAGAAACTGGCCGAAGGGCTGGATGCGCTGGTAATGGACGTCAAAGTCGGCAGCGGCGCGTTTATGCCAACCTATGAACTTTCTGAAGCCCTTGCTGAAGCGATTGTCGGCGTGGCAAACGGCGCGGGAGTTCGCACTACGGCGTTGTTAACCGATATGAATCAGGTGCTGGCTTCAAGCGCCGGTAACGCGGTGGAAGTGCGTGAAGCCGTGCAGTTCCTGACCGGTGAATACCGCAATCCGCGCTTGTTTGACGTCACTATGGCGCTATGTGTGGAGATGCTGATCTCCGGCCAGCTGGCGAAAGACGACGCCGAAGCGCGTGCCAAACTGCAGGCGGTGCTGGATAACGGTAAAGCGGCAGAAGTCTTTGGTCGTATGGTGGCCGCGCAGAAAGGGCCGAGCGATTTCGTTGAGAACTACGATAAATACCTGCCGACCGCCATGTTGAGCAAAGCGGTATATGCTGATACCGAAGGGTTTATCAGCGCAATGGATACGCGTGCGCTGGGGATGGCGGTCGTCTCGATGGGCGGCGGCCGTCGTCAGGCGTCTGACACCATTGATTACAGCGTTGGCTTTACCGACATGGCCCGTCTGGGCGACAGCATCGACGGGCAGCGCCCGCTGGCGGTGATTCATGCCAAAGACGAAACCAGTTGGCAGGAAGCGGCGAAGGCCGTCAAAGCGGCAATTATCCTTGACGATAAAGCGCCAGCAAGCACACCTTCGGTCTATCGTCGAATTACTGAATAGTTGTATACTGATCTGATCAATTATTTTTGAAGCACTAAGTACGGAGAAGATATGAAACGTGCATTTATTATGGTGCTGGACTCATTCGGCATCGGCGCTACTGAAGACGCGGATCGTTTTGGCGACGTAGGTTCCGACACTCTGGGCCACATCGCAGAAGCTTGCGCCAAAGGCGAAGCTGACAATGGCCGTAAGGGCCCGTTGAATCTGCCTAACCTGACTCGTCTGGGGCTGGTGAAAGCGCATGAAGGCTCTACCGGTAAAATTGCCGCTGGCATGGACGGCAACGCGGACGTTATTGGCGCATACGCATGGGCGCACGAACTGTCCTCCGGCAAAGATACGCCGTCCGGCCACTGGGAAATCGCTGGCGTGCCGGTGCTATTCGACTGGGGTTACTTCAGCGACCACGAAAACAGCTTCCCGCAGGAACTGCTGGATAAGCTGGTAAAACGCGCCAACCTGCCGGGCTATCTCGGTAACTGCCACTCTTCCGGTACCGTTATTCTGGACCAGCTCGGCGAAGAGCACATGAAAACCGGCAAGCCGATTTTCTACACCTCCGCTGACTCCGTGTTCCAGATTGCCTGCCACGAAGAGACCTTTGGCCTGGATAAACTCAACGAGCTGTGCGAAATCGCCCGTGAAGAGCTGACCGAAGGCGGCTACAACATTGGCCGCGTGATCGCGCGTCCGTTTATCGGCGACAAGGCCGGTAACTTCCAGCGTACCGGCAACCGTCACGACCTGGCCGTAGAACCGCCAGCGCCGACCGTGCTGCAGAAACTGGTCGATGAAAAACAGGGCCACGTGGTGTCCGTCGGTAAGATTGCCGACATCTACGCCAACTGCGGCATCACTAAGAAAGTGAAAGCGACCGGTCTGGACGCGCTGTTCGACGCGACCCTCAAAGAGATGAAAGAAGCGGGCGATAAAACCATCGTCTTCACCAACTTTGTTGACTTCGACTCTTCCTGGGGCCACCGTCGCGACATCGCGGGCTACGCCGCAGGTCTGGAACTGTTTGACCGCCGTCTGCCGGAGTTGATGGAGCTGGTGGGGGAAGATGACATTCTGATCCTGACCGCTGACCACGGCTGTGACCCGAGCTGGACCGGTACTGACCATACCCGTGAGCACATTCCGGTGCTGATCTACGGTCCAAAAGTCAAACCGGGCTCTTTAGGTCACCGTGAAACCTTCGCGGATATCGGCCAGACGCTGGCGACCTACTTTGGTACATCGCCGATGGACTACGGTAAAAACATGCTGTGATACCCGTTGTCTTTCGCGCTGTAGATGCGTTGACTTCATTCGCTCACCCCGGTCACATAGTTTATCTATGCTCCCGGGGATTCACGAATTCGTCGCCTTCCTACAACGCGAAATCCTTAGGGTATTTCACTGTTTTTACAGACGTTTTGTAGGCCTGATAAGGCGTAGCCGCCATCAGGCAATAACAACAAATTTAAAGGGAACTGAAGATGGCAACTCCACATATTAATGCAGAAATGGGTGATTTCGCTGACGTCGTATTGATGCCGGGCGACCCGCTGCGCGCGAAGCACATTGCTGAGACTTTCCTCGAAGATGTTCGCGAAGTGAACAACGTTCGCGGCATGTTAGGTTTCACCGGGACTTACAAAGGCCGTAAGATCTCCGTGATGGGCCACGGTATGGGTATCCCGTCCTGCTCCATCTACACCAAAGAGCTGATCACCGATTTCGGCGTGAAGAAAATCATTCGCGTCGGCTCCTGCGGCGCTGTGCGCATGGACGTCAAACTGCGCGACGTGGTGATCGGTATGGGTGCCTGCACCGACTCCAAAGTGAACCGTATCCGTTTTAAAGATCATGACTTCGCGGCTATCGCTGACTTCGACATGGTACGTAACGCGGTTGACGCGGCAAAAGCGCTGGGCGTAGACGCGCGCGTAGGCAACCTGTTCTCCGCTGACCTGTTCTACTCTCCGGACGGCGAAATGTTCGACGTGATGGAAAAATACGGCGTACTGGGCGTAGAGATGGAAGCGGCGGGCATCTACGGCGTTGCGGCTGAGTTTGGCGCGAAAGCACTGACCATCTGCACCGTGTCCGACCACATCCGTACCCACGAGCAGACCACGGCCGCTGAACGTCAGACGACCTTCAACGACATGATCAAAATCGCACTGGAATCCGTACTGCTGGGCGATAAAGAGTAAGATTGTGAAGGGGGCCAGAGCAGGCCCCCTTCATCGTTTATTTCGTCAGCACTTCCCACTGTAAATTGCTTTCTAGCATGACCGTATCGGTAGAATGTGTAAATTGATTATCGTTCAAGACAGGTGTTAATGTCAGCGTGACGTTCATCATTTTCCCACTGACCTGCTGGTTATTATCCATCGCGATAATACCGTTGTTATTATGTAGCAACAGACTATCCAGGGCACTGTCATTGGGAGCAAAGCTCACTCTATCAAGGGTGCTGGCAATAGGATAACTTTTACCATCTACTATCATCTGACTAACACGTACGACGAGACCACCGTTATTTCCAAAATAAAATCGTCCCTTTTCCCCCGCAGAGGCCTGCACAAAAAGAGCAATATTCTGGCTTTTTGGGCAACTCACACTAACGTGAATCTCCTGTGAAGACATTTGATTCCAGCCTTGCTGAGAATTGACGATATCATCTTGCTTAAGCCAGCCAAAGCTGACGTTTGGCGAAGAGAACGTTATTTGGCAGTCATCGTCGGCACGGGCTGATGGAGGGAGTAGTGCGGTGAAGATACAACATATAGCAATCCTCAACCATTTGCTGTTGGATTTCATTGACAGACTCCCTTTGCCGTTTCATAAAATGCCTCTTTATCCTGGATTTTCTGCAGCGTGTAGTTGATGCGACACAGACGATTCATATTATCATCAGCGGCATATAACGCAGGATTATCCGCAACATCGGTGATAAATACGCGTCCGCTGTCGACAGCGCTGACCAAATAGTTATTTTTTTCATCTACAATGCTGGTGCCTTTAGGTAGCCATGAGCCGTCCGGACGCTTTACTGCCAGCATCACACGGCGTGTATTCAGCACGTTGAAATCCAGTACCCGAAAAGCGCTGTGCGCGACGGTAATATTCTTAATACCGTTTGCCAGTTCCATACTCTTTGGTAGCGTATTCGCATTAACCTCTACGCGGGATTTCCGCCATTCAGTTAGCCCCGGAATGACGGCCTGCCCCCAGCGGTCAGTCCAGATTCGCCCCTGTGGCGTGGCGATTTCAATGCCGCTTTCTGGTTCACTCAGGCGTGCGATAGCAAAGGTATTTTTGATGGTGTAAGGCGAGAACGTTATGCCATGTTCGTGTGCAGCGATGCCCCCGCTGAAGGTTGCGTTATAGTTGCGGTAATTATCGCCATCAGTGCCGCCGCCCACGCTGAGTTGAGTGTAATGGAGATTGCTATTGAGATTACCGTTGAAGCTATTTTGCTGGTTTTTTGCATCACGATCCGCAGAAATATAGTAATGGGTATCTTTACTCAGCGAACCATTATTTTGTAGCCCGTAGGTTGTTTTATCACCTTGATTACGCATATAAGCGCCGACGCGCTGCTCACCTAGTGGAATGCTGATGTTGATGTAAAACATATCATCATCATTACTGCCGTTATGATTCTCATCATCCTGATTAACAGCGTGCTGCCAGTTAGCGGTAATTGAGGCATATTTAAATGTTTTGCCCCAGGAAGCCATTATACTGCTAGAGTCGTTGTCATTATCCGTAGCCTGATAAGTGTAATAACCCAGAGAGAAGGTACCTAACAGATTATGGTTCCAGGCGATATTAGCACTGGAGCTGCTTTGGTATTCGTAAGCATCTTTATTGAGCGCATCCGTTAACTCTCGATATCCGTCGCTGTAGCGGGCGGTACTGACGTCAAGGCTAATTTCCCCGGGCAGCGCCATGCTGGCGCGTAGTTCACTTTTCGCACCCTGCAGAGATTCGCCAAAGGACGCTTTACTGCCCAGCATTGAGCCGGAAAACGTCCATTTGTTGGTTGGAAGCCATTGCAGCATACCTCCTGCCGCTTGATAGTCTTGTGCCAGTACGCCAGACGCCTGCGCCAGCCAGTTTTCACTCAGTTTCCAACCATCGCTGATGTTATAGATCCAGGGGAGAGAATAGTCGCTGGTGGTATCACGTACGCGCCCTATGGACATTGTCAAGCCTGCGGGCGTGAGTTCGCGTAAATTAAAGGATACTGCCGGCACCGTGAAGGTTGTCGTTGAGCCATCGGTTTCAACGACGCTGACGTTAAGGTCGGTATTGCTGCGTATGATGGGGACATTTTCAAGGGTAAATGCCCCAGCGTTCACTGGTGCGGTATAAATAATCTGTCCGGACTGACGAACTTCAACGCGAGCCTGGTGGGTTCGGGCAATACCGTTAATGGTTACGCCTTGTGTATCCTGTGCCAGCCCTTGTTCAGGGATAAGCTGTACGCCGTTGATCGGCGCGCCACTGAATAGACTGGAGTTGACGTTGATCTGCCCAACTTGCGCACGCATTTTTTGTGCCTGAAATACGTGCTCCGCATAGGTATATAGACTATCGGTACGGTATTCTCCATCATTATTCGTCAGCATGTAGCGGCTGCGCAGCGTCCATTCCGCGAAGTTTAAGCCAGCTTCAAGGTTTGCCTGAGCATAGTTTCGGCTATCGCTACCGGATGACTCGCTGCGACTGGCGTACAGGTTATAGTTAAATAACCCGGCGGTGCCGCCTTTAATCACGTTGTTTAGCGAGAGTAAGTTATTATCCAGAGCCTGCGCCGGAACAAAAAGCTCCAGCGATTCACTGTTTGGCAGTGGGGTAATAATCGCTGAGGGATAATCTTCTTGTAGGCTATGGCATGTTTCTTTGGCGCTGATATTAAGCGGTACGAGCCCGCTGGCGCTGAGGAAATCGTCATCCACGCAAAGCTGGCCTTCTGTGTCGAAACGCGCGACCAACGACCCTCTATTTACGCCATTGATCTTTACCATGACGGTGTGGCTGCCTGGTAGAAAACGCGGCGCACGGGAAAAATATTGTGCCACGTTGGGGCTAATGCCTCTGGAGGTGAGAATACCCATGTCAAAATTCAGCTCCTCCGCCAGAGCCGAAAACGTCGTGGTCGCCAGTGAGCAATAAAGCGCAGTTTTGATGTATAGCGGCAGTTTTGAATACTTCACGTGCTAGCTCTCATCACGGCACCAGCGGTGAGGTAAAGCTGGGGACTTCAATGCCGTAACGGCTGGCAGGGTAAAAACGTACGGATGTATCAGCAGCAAGGGGCGTTTTTATACTGACGTTCAATGTTTCGCCGGGCAGAATATAGGTTTTTTTAATCGTGCCTTCGCCACCGGAAGGTAAGAAGGTAATATTTTGGGCTAAACGTACAACGTAGGGAGACGGATTTTTGACGTTGATTGTTTGTCCGTTTCTGGACCAGGTTAATAATTTCCAGGCATCAGTAACGACCGGTAGATTTTTAGGACGAATTAATACCGGCAAATCCTGGCGTAGATTAAAACCTATTTTCATTCCCTTATTGGTAGATTTCGGAGGAATACCTTCAAACGTGACGCGCTTATAGTGCTCGACGGTGAGCGGTTCCGTGCTTTCCATAATAAAGCGTAGTTGCTGCTGCTGGCCTGCTTCAACGCGAACAACCGGTTGAGTGACATCCAGCTTCACACCATTGTCGTCAGGTAAATCAACGACGGTGGTATATAACAAAGCCGGATTGCTGTCGGTGTTTTTAACATTCATTACGCCGCTGTGTGTGGATTCTTCAATCACCAGTAGCGTAGTTTCCGGTACCATGCCGGCAGCGTTAGCCTGTGAAAAGAGTGCTGAAAAAACAAAGGGGACGCTGAGTAATAATAATGGAAGTTTAGTCACTGCTGGCATCAGAATTAGTCCTTTAATTTTAATCTGTCTCCCCATAATAAGGGAGACAGATCAATAACCTTTTTATACGGTCTGGATCAGAGATATTTAAGCGTGATGGTTGCCTGACCATCCAGAACAGTATCATCAGTAATGGCCAGCGTTGCAGTATCCTGAATGGCCAGTGAGGTTTTCAGCGGGAAAATGGCAAGAGTATACGGAACCGGTTCGGTGGTGCCTTTTGTAGCAACGGTAAACATTTCCATATTGCCGTTTTTGATAATCCCGGTGGTGGACTTCTGCCAGACTGGGCTATCAACGGTTCCTGAGATAGCGTCAGATTTTACACCATCAGCGGTAACGTTCGCGGTATCGGTATAAATAGAGAACGCGCCGATTTTTACACCTTCGGTTGTTTTGCCAACGCCGTAGGACATTGTGGTATCAGATACTATACCATTAGTCATATTGCCATTGGCTATGGAGATAACGGATGCGCCTGGGTGGGTGTCCGCACGGTCATCGGTAATAGTCCAGGCTGCTTTGGTTGCAGATGGACAAGAGATACTCAGAGAGACATCTTTAGTGCCCAGTTGGTTTACATCGGTTGCGGAAAGTGTGGCGAGGCGGATAGTACCGTAATCAACCACGCCGCCGTCGCTGAGTTCTGGGGTACAACCGCCAACAATCAGTTGACCGGTGACTTTTAATACGGCGGTGGTGTCAGCATTCACGCTGGTTGTAGCAAAGGCTGCTGCAATTGCAGTAATAAGCAAAATTTTTTTCATTATAGTTCCATTAAAGAGGTGTTGAATATTCCATGTGAATGCTGGAGTTACAGATATACGAGTGTAAAGGTCGCCTGACCATCAAGCGTGGTGTTATCGGTAATAGCCAGTGTGTCCGTTCCCTGTATAGCGGCAGCTACGCGTATAGGAAATGTTGCAATGGTAAAAGCGGCGGGGCCATTTTCATCGCCGACACTATATGTAGTGATATTTGGAAATGTATTTGTAAGCGCAACGAATTCGTTTCCTGTGATAGCCCACAAATCTGGATTATTACTACTTGACGCTACCATTTTCGTCTGAATTCCATCGGCGGTCGCATTATTCAAGTCCATAGAGAGGCCGAATGAACCAATGTTGATACCACCTGCTGTTTTACCCAGACCTAGCTGATAGTTTGGTATTCTATTGTTCTGATGTCTAAATGTTGCGTCATCGATAGTCAATGATGTTACCGAATCGGCATGATTATCGGTAGCGGTCCAGCCAACTTTTGCCGGTGCAAGACACTGAATCGTGAGTGTTATATCTTTGTATCCCAGTTGATTCGTCTCAGTTGGCAGCAGATCGCTAACGGCCTTAGTACCGAAATCTACAACCCCACCATCACTTAACTCTGGTATACATGCGCCGTTGGTTAAAACGCCAGTCAGTTTTAATACAGCAGTGGATTCAACCGCTTGCGCTGAAGTTGATAATCCTATTACGACAGAGGTCGCTATTAATAATTTTTTCATCAGTAATCCCTAACGATTAAGTATATTTCCAAAGAACATGTAATGCGCGCCGGGATTCTATGAAGAGAATGATAGGTTGTAAATTTAATAAAATTAAATCTTGCTTAAGAAAAACTTTAATCATCATTGGTGATGATAAAAGGTTTATAATTCGCTGGGTTTATGAAGTGCGGGGGAATAATATTAATTTTAAAGATTATAGTAGTTGGCGAGTGTGTTTTAACTATTTGTGCTATTCGCTCATTTTTCAGAATATGTTGTTATGTTTAAATAATATCAGAGACACATTCATCTCTCTGATATTATTCATTTAGCGCACTGCTCCGGCAATCCACGCCGATAATTCCCGCAGTTCTTTTTCCTGCTCCGGGAAATCAACCAGTAACGCTTCGCACGCCTGTTGCAGCATATCCGCGCGGTACAAACACCCTTGCAGTCGCCCCGCCAGCGCTTCCAGCGGTGCCGGGTTCAGGCTATCGGTAAACACCTGCGCACGGGTGATATGACCTTTCTCGACGTCAAAATGCAGCTCGACGCCGCCCCAGGTGAAGCGTTCGTCCAGCAGATGGCTGAACGCCGGTGCCTGGCCGAAATTCCACTCCCAACTGCTCTGGCGCGCAAAGGTTTCGGCAAAATTCGGCAGATCCGGCGTTTTATCCGGTGAGATCACTTCCGCGTCGACGCGTTCGCCGTAATGGGCGAAAAAGGCTTCAGTGACCGCCTGGCAGACCTGTTCATGGGTGATACTCGGTATTAGCTCGGTAAGATTGGTCACGCGGGAGCGAACGGAGGTAATCCCTTTCGCCGCAAGTTTCTTTTTATCGGGATTCAGATAGTTCGCCAGACGGCTGAGGTCGGCGTTCAACAGCAGCGTACCGTGATGGAAACCGCGATCTTTGGTTTCGCGATAGGCTGAACCGGAGACTTTGCGATCGCCGTCCGGCGTTTTTACGACCAGATCGTTGCGTCCCGAAGCATCGGCCATGACCCCCAGCGAATTCAGCGCCGCGAGCACAATATGGGTGGAGATGGTTTTATCGTATTCCGGTTTACCGGCCATAAAGGTAAAGCAGGTATTACCGAGGTCATGGAATACCGCGCCGCCGCCGCTGCTACGGCGGGCCAGACGGACGTTATCTTCTTCCATACGCCGCGTATTACACTCTTTCCACGGGTTTTGCGCGCGTCCAATCACCACCGTATCCGCGTTGCGCCACAGGAACAGCACGCGCTGGGTGGCGGGCATCTGGCGGAAAATGCACTCCTCGACCGCCAGGTTAAACCAGGGATCGTAAGAGTCAGAAATAAGCAGGCGTAATGTAGTCATGGTGGTTTTCCTTACCTTTATTAAGCCGTCATTTTACTCTTTTTCCTCACGCTCTTCCTCTTCCGGAACAGGCTTGCTGGCCGTTAGCAGGAAGGGCGACTGCTGCCAGCGGGTGCGTTTACCTTGTAGCAAGGTGCGCGTCAGCACCACGCCTATCGCCAGCGAGAGTAGCAGCATCAGGCGTAGAATGTTGGTGGTGTTATCGACCTGCTTTGCTTCGGTGGCCAGCGT
This sequence comes from Salmonella sp. NW38, assembly GCF_051807745.1. Lineage (NCBI taxonomy): Bacteria > Pseudomonadati > Pseudomonadota > Gammaproteobacteria > Enterobacterales > Enterobacteriaceae > Salmonella > Salmonella sp. NW38. The sequence continues at coordinate 217,031 of NZ_JAMMTO010000002.1, forward strand.
GTGGGTATCCAGCGTCAGACGCAGGTAACCCAAGGGGCCGTTTTTCCCCTGGATAGGCTCGACAATTTGTTGGTTAAAATAGCTGCCCGCTTTTTTGCCATCCAGCGCCAGCCTGTCGCGCACATTGACGCTTTCGCCAGCGCGAGTAATAAGATCGCCCTGTTCATCATAGACGCCGGCATCCAGAATACGGCTCTCTTGCGTGAGCTGACGCAGCACGGCGTTGATGCGATTTTCATCCGGTGTTTCGCTGCGCATCAGCGGGGCGATGTTGAGCGTCACCTGGCGCGCCAGCGTGCGGGCCAGCTCTTCCAGCTGCGGATTGCGCTGTCGCTGGTGGTTTTGACTAAACCAGGACGCGCCCTGCATGAGCGCGACGAGCAGTGTGAGACAGAACAATACAATGACTGCACGATGCAGCCGAAATTTCAGTTTTGCGCGAGCCATATTCCACCTGCTGAAAATTTGAGGCTTAATGTTGCCAGAAGCGATGGTTACAAGGTAGCCTCATGCGTTATTTTCCGCGGGGCGGTTACCGGCCTGAACGATTTACAGGAGCTTTAATGCCTAACATTACCTGGTGCGATCTGCCTGAAGATGTCTCTTTATGGCCTGGTTTGCCTCTTTCTTTAAGCGGCGACGAGGTGATGCCTCTGGATTACCATGCAGGCCGCAGCGGTTGGCTGCTGTATGGGCGCGGGCTGGATAAGCAGCGTTTAACTCTATATCAGACCAAACTGGGCGCCGCAATGGTGATTGTCGCCGCCTGGTGCGTGGAGGATTATCAGGTCATTCGTCTGGCGGGGTCGCTGACGCCGCGTGCGACGCGGCTGGCGCATGAGGCGCAGCTGGATGTCGCGCCGCTGGGTAAAATTCCGCATCTGCGCACGCCGGGGCTGCTGGTGATGGATATGGATTCCACGGCGATCCAGATTGAGTGTATCGATGAAATCGCGAAGCTGGCCGGTACCGGTGAGAAGGTGGCTGAAGTGACGGAGCGCGCGATGCGCGGCGAGCTTGATTTTACCGCCAGCCTGCGTAGCCGCGTGGCGACGCTGAAAGGCGCGGATGCCGATATTTTGCGCCAGGTGCGCGGGAATCTGCCGCTAATGCCAGGATTAACGCAGTTGGTGCTAAAACTGGAAGCGCTTGGCTGGAAAATCGCTATCGCCTCCGGCGGCTTCACTTTCTTCGCCGACTATCTGCGTGACCAGCTACGTCTGACGGCGGCGGTCGCCAATGAGCTGGAGATCATGGACGGTAAATTTACCGGTCACGTTATCGGCGATATTGTGGATGCTGAGTATAAAGCCAATACCTTGCTTCGTCTGGCGCAAGAGCATGATATCCCGCTGGCGCAGACGGTGGCGATTGGCGATGGTGCTAACGATCTGCCAATGATCAAAGCGGCAGGGTTAGGTATTGCCTTCCATGCCAAGCCAAAAGTAAACGAAAAGACGGAGATTACGATCCGCCACGCTGACCTGATGGGCGTGTTTTGCATTCTCTCCGGCAGCATGAACCAGAAATGATTAACCTGCCCAATGGCAAGGCGACCGTAGGCCGGATAAGCGCCAGCGCCATCCGGCAACAGCGTTAACGAAAGAGGTAAAACGTGGCAAAAGCTCCAAAACGCGCCTTTGTTTGTAATGAATGCGGGGCCGATTACCCGCGCTGGCAGGGGCAATGCAGCGCCTGCCATGCCTGGAACACCATTACCGAGGTGCGCCTTGCCGCGTCGCCGACGGTGGCGCGTAACGAACGTCTGAGCGGATACGCCGGCAGTGCGGGCGTATCAAAAGTGCAGAAACTGTCTGACATCAGTCTTGAGGAACTGCCGCGCTTTTCTACCGGTTTTAAAGAGTTTGACCGCGTGCTGGGCGGCGGGGTGGTACCCGGCAGCGCCATTTTGATTGGCGGTAATCCCGGCGCGGGCAAATCAACGTTGCTGCTGCAAACGCTGTGCAAGCTCGCCGAGCAGATGAAAACACTGTACGTCACCGGCGAAGAGTCGCTACAGCAGGTGGCGATGCGCGCGCACCGTCTCGGCCTGCCGACCGCTAATCTGAATATGCTCTCCGAAACCAGCATCGAGCAGATCTGCCTGATTGCCGAAGAAGAACAGCCGAAGCTAATGGTGATCGACTCTATACAGGTGATGCATATGGCGGACATCCAGTCGTCGCCGGGCAGCGTCGCCCAGGTGCGCGAAACGGCAGCCTACCTGACGCGCTTCGCCAAAACGCGCGGCGTGGCGATCGTGATGGTCGGCCACGTCACCAAAGACGGGTCGCTGGCGGGGCCGAAAGTGCTGGAACACTGTATCGATTGCTCAGTATTGCTCGACGGCGACGCCGATTCTCGTTTTCGCACGCTGCGCAGCCACAAAAACCGCTTTGGCGCAGTCAATGAGCTGGGCGTCTTCGCCATGACCGAACAGGGGTTGCGCGAAGTGAGCAATCCGTCCGCCATCTTTTTAAGCCGCGGCGATGAGGTCACTTCCGGCAGTTCAGTGATGGTCGTCTGGGAAGGCACGCGACCGTTGCTGGTGGAGATTCAGGCGCTGGTCGATCACTCGATGATGGCGAACCCCAGACGCGTGGCGGTCGGTCTGGAACAAAACCGTCTGGCAATCCTGCTGGCGGTGCTGCACCGACACGGCGGTCTGCAAATGTCGGATCAGGACGTCTTCGTCAACGTGGTCGGCGGCGTGAAAGTCACCGAAACCAGCGCGGATCTGGCTTTACTGCTGGCGATGGTCTCCAGCCTGCGTGACAGGCCGTTGCCGCAGGATCTGGTGGTGTTTGGCGAAGTGGGGCTGGCAGGCGAGATTCGTCCGGTGCCGAGCGGGCAGGAGCGTATTTCCGAGGCGGCGAAACACGGTTTTCGTCGGGCGATTGTGCCTGCCGCCAACGTACCGAAAAAGCCGCCGGAAGGAATGCAGGTGTTCGGTGTTAAAAAGCTCGCAGATGCGTTAAGCGTGTTTGACGACTTATAATTCGCTGTATGCAGCGATGTTGTATAATTTGCCGGATGGCGATGCAATGCGTCTTATCCGGCCTACGGATTGATACGGATTGATGTTGTAGGCCTGATAAGCGAAGCGCCATCAGGCAGTGTTATGCGATTTTTCCAGCAGGAGGCTCTTGTGTCATCGTTCGACTATCTCAAAACCGCGATTAAGCAGCAAGGTTGCACTCTGCAACAGGTGGCTGACGCCAGCGGTATGACCAAGGGGTATCTGAGTCAGTTACTTAACGCCAAAATCAAAAGCCCCAGCGCGCAAAAACTGGAGGCGCTACACCGTTTTCTCGGGCTGGAGTTTCCCCGCCGACAGAAAAACATTGGCGTGGTGTTCGGTAAATTTTATCCATTGCATACCGGACACATCTACTTGATCCAGCGCGCCTGTAGCCAGGTGGATGAGCTGCACATCATTATGGGATATGACGATACGCGCGACCGCGGGCTGTTTGAGGATAGCGCCATGTCGCAGCAGCCCACCGTGTCGGATCGCCTGCGCTGGTTATTGCAAACCTTCAAATACCAAAAAAATATTCGCATCCACGCCTTTAATGAAGAGGGGATGGAGCCTTATCCGCATGGCTGGGACGTCTGGAGCAACGGCATTAAAGCGTTTATGGCAGAGAAGGGAATACAGCCGAGCTGGATCTACACTTCCGAAGAGGCTGATGCGCCGCAGTATCTTGAGCATTTAGGGATTGAGACGGTGCTGGTCGATCCTGAACGCACGTTTATGAATATCAGCGGGGCGCAAATCCGCGAAAATCCGTTTCGTTACTGGGAATATATTCCTACCGAAGTGAAGCCGTTTTTCGTGCGTACCGTCGCTATACTGGGCGGGGAATCAAGCGGCAAGTCTACGCTGGTCAATAAGCTCGCCAATATTTTTAATACCACCAGCGCCTGGGAATATGGCCGCGACTATGTCTTTTCGCATCTGGGCGGCGATGAGATGGCGTTACAGTATTCCGATTACGATAAAATCGCGCTGGGTCATGCACAATATATTGATTTTGCAGTGAAATATGCGAATAAAGTGGCGTTTATCGATACCGATTTCGTCACCACCCAGGCATTTTGCAAAAAATACGAAGGGCGCGAGCATCCCTTTGTCCAGGCGCTGATCGACGAGTATCGCTTCGACCTGGTGATTTTGCTGGAGAATAATACGCCGTGGGTAGCTGACGGACTGCGAAGTCTGGGCAGTTCAGTGGATCGCAAAGCGTTCCAGAACCTGCTGGTCGAGATGCTGAAAGAGAACAACATTGAGTTCGTTCACGTTAAAGAGGCTGATTACGATGGCCGCTTTTTGCGCTGTGTGGAACTGGTGAAAGAGATGATGGGCGAGCAGGGATAAGAACCAATGCCTGATGCGACGCTTACCGCGTCTTATCAGGCCTACAGTTTCACAACGTACTGGAATCGCTGGGTTTGTAGGCCGGGTAAGCGCAAGCGCCACCCGGCATTCAGACATTTATTTGGCAATACGCTTGTACTTGATACGCTTCGGCTCCAGCGCCTCGGCGCCCAGCGTGCGTTTCTTGTACTCTTCGTATTCGGTAAAGTTACCTTCGAAGAATTCCACCTTACCTTCATCCTGATAATCCAGAATGTGGGTGGCGATACGGTCAAGGAACCAACGGTCGTGCGAGATAACCATCGCGCAGCCAGGGAACTCCAGCAGGGCGTTTTCCAGCGCGCGCAGGGTTTCGATATCCAGGTCGTTCGTCGGTTCGTCGAGCAGCAGGACGTTGCCGCCCACCTGCAGCAGCTTCGCCAGGTGCAAACGACCGCGCTCACCGCCGGACAGTTCGCCAACGCGTTTGCCCTGATCGACGCCTTTGAAGTTGAAGCGGCCTACATAGGCGCGGCTTGGCATTTCAGTGTTGCCGATCTTCATGATATCCAGCCCGCCGGACACTTCTTCCCAGACGGTTTTGCTGTTGTCCATCGCGTCGCGGAACTGATCGACCGAGGCCAGCTTGACGGTTTCACCCAGCGTAATGGTGCCGCTATCAGGCTGCTCCTGACCGGACATCATGCGGAACAGGGTCGATTTACCCGCGCCGTTTGGCCCGATGATCCCGACGATAGCGCCTTTCGGCACCGAGAAGCTCAGGTCATCGATCAGTACGCGGTCGCCGTAGGATTTACGCAGGTTGCTGACTTCAATGACTTTGTCGCCCAGACGCGGTCCTGGTGGAATAAACAGTTCGTTGGTTTCGTTACGTTTCTGATACTCAACGCTGTTCAGTTCTTCAAAGCGAGCCAGACGCGCCTTACCTTTCGACTGACGGCCTTTCGCGCCCTGACGCACCCACTCCAGCTCTTTCTCAATGGATTTACGGCGCGCCGCTTCGGCAGACGCTTCCTGCGCCAGACGCTGATCTTTCTGCTCCAGCCAGGAGGAGTAGTTGCCTTCCCACGGAATACCTTCGCCGCGGTCAAGTTCCAGAATCCAACCGGCGACGTTATCGAGGAAGTAACGGTCGTGGGTAATCGCCACGACGGTGCCTTCGAAGTCGTGCAGGAAACGTTCCAGCCACGCAACAGATTCGGCATCCAGGTGGTTGGTGGGTTCGTCGAGCAGCAGCATATCCGGCTTTTCCAGCAACAGACGGCACAGCGCCACGCGACGGCGCTCGCCGCCGGACAGTTTTTCGACTTTGGCATCCCAGTCCGGCAGACGCAGAGCGTCAGCTGCGCGCTCAAGCTGCACGTTCAGGTTATGACCGTCGTGCGCCTGGATAATCTCTTCAAGCCGGCCCTGCTCTGCGGCCAGCTTGTCGAAGTCGGCATCCGGATCGGCATACAGCGCGTACACTTCATCCAGACGTTTGAGGGCGTTAACCACTTCCGAAACGGCCTCTTCAATCGACTCGCGTACCGTGTGTTCCGGGTTTAGCTGAGGTTCCTGCGGCAGGTAGCCAATCTTAATGCCGGGCTGCGGGCGCGCTTCGCCCTCGATATCTTTATCGAGACCCGCCATGATGCGCAGCAGGGTAGACTTACCGGCGCCGTTAAGGCCCAGCACGCCGATTTTGGCGCCAGGGAAGAAGCTCAGCGAGATGTTTTTCAGAATATGACGTTTCGGCGGAACCACTTTGCCGACACGATGCATGGTATAAACGAATTGAGCCACGTTGGACTTCGCCTCTATGTTTATCGTGATGGTGAATAGATTTCAAAGGCGAAGTGTAGCCTTTTTCCCTGCCTAAGCCCAGCCAGCAGATCGCACTCGCAATAAAAGTAAAAAAGTGTCCGTAACGTGGCGCAAATGGCTATGACTGGTTAGCATAAATTCATTACGCGGCATGATGCTGCATTGGATAACAATTGAGGAAGTGCTTGTGGATAGAGCCAAACCATTTGTCTGGCGTCTCGTCGCCGCCAGCGTATGCCTGCTGACCTTTTGTCACCTCGCGCGGGCCGACTCACTGGAAGAGCAGCGTAACCGCTATGCGCAGATTAAGCAGGCCTGGGACAACCGCCAGATGGATGTGGTAGAGCAGATGATGCCGGGTTTGAAAGATTATCCGCTCTACCCGTATCTGGAATACCGTAAGATCACCGACGATTTGATGAACCAACCGGCGATTGCCGTCACGCAGTTTGTGCGCGCCAATCCAACGCTTCCGCCTGCGCGTACGCTGCAATCGCGCTTCGTCAATGAGCTGGCGCGTCGTGAAGACTGGCGCGGCTTGCTGGCGTTTAGCCCGGAGAAACCCGGCACCACGGAAGCGCAATGTAACTATTACTACGCGAAATGGAGTACCGGGCAAACGGAAGCGGCCTGGCAGGGCGCGAAAGACCTTTGGCTGACCGGCAAAAGCCAGCCGAATGCCTGCGATAAACTGTTCAGCGTCTGGCGGGCCTCCGGCAAGCAAGACCCGTTGGCGTACCTGGAACGTATTCGGCTGGCGATGAAAGCCGGGAATACGGGGCTGGTTACGGTACTGGCCGGACAGATGCCGGCGGAATATCAAACGATCGCCTCAGCGATCATTACCCTGGCTAATGACCCTAATAACGTGTTGACCTTCGCACGCACCACTGGCGCCACCGATTTTACCCGCCAGATGGCGGAAGTCGCGTTTGCCAGCGTCGCCCGCCAGGACGCGGAAAATGCGCGTCTGATGATCCCCTCGCTGGTACAGGCGCAGAAACTTAATGAGGAACAAACGCAGGCGCTGCGCGATATCGTTGCCTGGCGACTGATGGGCAACGATGTGACCGATGCGCAGGCGAAATGGCGCGATGACGCGATTATGCGCTCGCAATCGACGTCGCTTATCGAGCGGCGCGTGCGTATGGCGCTGGGGATGGGCGATCGTCGCGGTCTCAATACCTGGCTTGCCCGCCTGCCGATGGAGGCGAAAGAGAAAGACGAGTGGCGTTACTGGCAGGCGGATTTATTGCTGGAGCGCGGTCGTGACGCCGAAGCGAAAGAGATCCTTCATGCTTTAATGCAGAAGCGCGGTTTTTATCCGATGGTCGCGGCGCAGCGTTTAGGCGAAGAGTACACGCTTAAAATCGATAAAGCGCCCGCCAACGTAAACAGCGCGTTGACGCAGGGGCCGGAGATGGCGCGTGTACGGGAGCTGATGTACTGGAACCTGGATAACACGGCGCGCAGCGAATGGGCGAATCTGGTAAAAAGCCGTAGTAAATCTGAACAGGCGCAGCTGGCGCGCTATGCGTTTAACCAGCACTGGTGGGATCTGAGCGTACAGGCGACGATCGCCGGAAAACTGTGGGATCATCTGGAGGAGCGTTTCCCGCTGGCGTATAACGATCTTTTTACCCGCTATACCCGCGGAAAAGATATCTCACAAAGCTATGCCATGGCGATTGCCCGCCAGGAGAGCGCCTGGAACCCGAAAGTAAAATCGCCGGTAGGGGCCAGCGGCTTAATGCAGATTATGCCGGGAACGGCCACCCATACGGTGAAAATGTTTTCGATTCCGGACTACCGCGGCCCCGGCCAACTGCTGGAGCCGGAGACCAACATCAACATTGGCACCAGCTATTTGCAGTATGTCTATCAGCAGTTTGGTAATAACCGTATTTTCGCCTCGGCGGCGTATAACGCCGGGCCGGGGCGCGTGCGCACCTGGCTGGGCAATAGCGCCGGGCGTATCGATGCCGTAGCGTTTGTCGAAAGCATTCCCTTTTCGGAAACGCGCGGCTACGTGAAAAACGTTCTGGCCTATGACGCTTACTATCGCCACTTTATGGGGCAGAAAGAGGCCTTAATGAGCGACTCTGAGTGGCAGCGGCGGTATTAATGCAGACGGGTTATGTTATCATTTGTACTCGTGTAACAGTACAAACGGCGGTATAACATGACCCAGCATTCCCCTTATTCATCGGCTATCGCCGAACAACGTAATCAGGAGTGGCTTCGTTTTGTGGAGTTACTCCGTCAGGCATATGCAGAGGATCTGCATCTGCCTTTATTACAACTGATGCTTACGCCGGACGAGCGTGAAGCGCTGGGAACGCGCGTGCGCATTATTGAGGAGTTGCTGCGTGGCGAAATGAGCCAGCGCGAGTTGAAAACCGAGCTGGGGGCGGGCATCGCCACCATCACGCGCGGGTCAAACAGCCTGAAATCCGCGCCGGTTGAACTGCGTCATTGGCTTGAGAATGTACTGCTGAAAAACGCCTGATTTGCTCGTAGGCCGGATAAGGCGAAGCGGCCATCCGGCAACATCGCCGCGAAATGCCTGATGGCGCTGTGCTTATCAGGCCTACAACATAGCGCAAATAATTATCGATACACCGCGTTATGAAACGGGCTTAACGCCAGGATCACCGCCTGGTAGTAAACGCTGGAGCGCGTTAATTTTCCGGCGGTAAATACGCCAATGGCGCCCTCTTTGCGACCAATCTCGTCAATACCTGTGTACTGCGACATCACTGGGCCAAGCGCTTCCCCCTGGCGGACTCTGTCGAGAATGACGGCGGGCAACGGCAGCGTGGCCGATCGCGCTTCACCGCGCTGAACGCCGTTATCAATCACCACCCAACTGAAGGTGGCGTCATCGTCAATTCCGGCTTCAATGGCTACCCAGAAATCAGCTTGTGGATGCAGGCGTCGCGCATTATCCACGCGATTTCGTGCGCCAGCACGCGTTTCCTCGCTTCCGAAGGGCTGCTCCGGTACGCCGCTCTCGACGGCGACGGGCGTAATATGGCACGATCCTTCGCCGAAAATCTCTTCAAATGCCTGTAGAATTGCCTGAATTTTGGCAGGATTGGTGGTCGCAGAGATAACCTGGTGCATAATTAAGCTCAGTTTTAAAAATTTATCGCAGTATAACGGAAAAAAAACATGTTACAGGTATACCTTGTTCGCCACGGTGAAACGCAGTGGAACGCCGAGCGACGTATTCAGGGCCAATCGGACAGTCCCCTGACAGCAAAAGGCGAGCAGCAGGCCATGCAGGTAGGAGAACGCGCCCGCAGCCTCGGCATCACCCATATCATCAGCAGCGATTTAGGCCGCACAAAACGCACGGCGGAGATTATCGCCCAGGCGTGCGGGTGTGATATCACCTTTGACTCCCGCCTGCGCGAGCTGGATATGGGCGTGCTGGAAAAGCGCCAGATCGATTCGCTGACGGAAGAAGAAGAGGGCTGGCGTCGTCAGTTAGTCAACGGCACGCAGGATGGCCGCATTCCCGGCGGGGAATCGATGCAGGAGTTGAGCGATCGCGTTCATGCCGCGCTGGCGTCCTGTCTGGAGCTACCGCAGGGCAGCCGACCTTTATTGGTCAGTCACGGTATCGCGTTGGGCTGTCTGGTCAGTACTATACTGGGACTACCCGCCTGGGCGGAACGCCGGTTACGTTTGCGCAACTGCTCTATTTCCCGCATCGATTACCAGGAAAGTCAGTGGCTGGCGTCTGGGTGGGTGGTAGAAACCGCAGGGGACGTTTCGCATCTGGACGCCCCTGCATTGGATGAGCTACAGCGTTAACGGCGAATCGGGATCAGAAATTCGCAGCGCAGGTTGATAGGGCGATCGCCGGTTTTGGTATCTTCTGACGGGTAGTATCGCTCTATATCCTGCCCTTTACGACGGGTCAGATTCAGCATTGGCATACAGGTGCCGTAAACGGTCAGGATAAAATCCTGCACGCCGGTTCCTAACCCTTCATAGGTGAACATGACGTATTCACCGCCCTGCAACAGCACAGGATGCGCCGACTGAACATAGCCATCGGCCTGCTCTTGCGGCAGTGCGGTGGTATAGAATACTTCCTGCTCATCGTCTTTCTCCATGCTGGGGCGCGTTTCATTAAGCCCATAAAGCACTGGCGGAATAGTTGGCGAATGACCGAGGAAATCATGCCAGAATTGTACGCGCATTTCGTGGCGGAAGTCGGAAATCTGTTCCAGCGAGCAGGAATAGCTCTGCGTGACGCCAAGGAGCGGCGTATCTTCCAGCGTAACGAACTGATGTTCCGGCACGGTAAACTCGCCCAGCCGTAATGGCGGGCGAATGCCAAAGGCGCTCCATTCCGAGGAGCGACGATACAGAGCTGGCGTCTGGGAAAACTGTTTCTTAAAGGCGCGCGTAAAGGTTTGCTGAGAATCGAAGCGGTACTGAAGAGCAATATCCAGAATTGGACGCGCGGTCAAACGCAGCGCCACTGCTGATTTCGATAAACGACGGGCGCGGATGTAAGCGCCAATGGCGTGGCCCGTCACGTCCTTAAACATTCTCTGCAGGTGCCACTTGGAATAGCCTGCTTTTGCCGCCACATTGTCAAGTGACAGCGGCTGATCCAGATGACCTTCCAGCCAGATTAACAGGTCGCGAATTATGCCAGCCTGATCCATAAAATATCCCCATCCTTTCAACAACGAGCACCCGATATCAGGTAAGAGGATAATAGCATTTTTTGTTCTTTTAGCATTCAGTGTTTTTTTTGAGCTTAAATGCTTTTTTTAGGCAACGTGACAAGTAATTATTCTAATCCTGTGATCTATAACCATTTTATTTTAGAATGTCTAATAATTACGCAATGTAACTTTTATGAATGGTAACAATATGAAATACAAGAGCTTAGTACTTTTCTCAATTTTGTTGCTGCTGGGGCAGAGCGCCCGCGCGGAACAAATTGGTTCAGTCGATACGGTATTTAAAATGTTCGGTCCTGACCATAAAATCGTGGTAGAAGCTTTTGACGATCCTGATGTCAAAAACGTGACGTGCTATGTTAGCCGGGCGAAAACGGGTGGCATAAAAGGCGGATTGGGGCTGGCGGAAGATACGTCTGACGCCGCCATCTCTTGCCAGCAGGTCGGGCCTATTGAACTGAGCGACAAAATTAAGAGCGGCAAGGCGCAGGGAGAGGTGGTTTTCAAAAAACGCACCTCATTGATATTTAAGTCATTGCAGGTCGTGCGTTTCTATGATGAGAAACGCAACACGCTGGCGTATCTGGCCTATTCCGACAAAGTGGTCGACGGGTCGCCGAAGAACGCCATCAGCGCGGTGCCGGTCATGCCGTGGCGACAATAACAGGGAAAGAGTATGCAGCAACCGCAGGTCTGGTTAGTCGAGGATGAACAGGGAATCGCCGATACGCTCATCTACACCCTGCAACTGGAAGGGTTTACCGTTGAGCTATTCGCTCGCGGGCTGCCCGCGCTGGAAAAAGCGCGTCAGCAACGGCCGGATGCGGTGATTCTCGATGTGGGACTACCGGATATCAGCGGCTTTGAGCTGTGTCGGCAGTTGCTGGAACGCCATCCTGCGCTGCCGATTCTTTTCCTGACTGCCCGTAGCGATGAAGTGGATCGATTGCTTGGTCTGGAGATCGGTGCAGATGATTATGTCGCCAAGCCGTTCTCGCCGCGCGAAGTGAGCGCCCGCGTGCGCACGCTGCTGCGCCGGGTGAAAAAGTTTGCTGCGCCGTCGCCGGTGGTGCGTACCGGACATTTTGAACTCAATGAACCGGCGGCGCAGATCGCCTGGTTTGGTACGCCTCTCTCGCTGACGCGTTATGAGTTTCTGCTCCTTAAAACCCTGCTGCTGTCGCCGGAGCGCGTGTACTCGCGCCAGCAATTGATGGATATTGTCTGGTCTGATGCCCAGGAGACCTTCGATCGGACGGTCGATACACACATCAAAACCCTGCGCGCTAAACTACGCGCGATCAACCCGGATCTCTCGCCAATTAACACGCATCGTGGAATGGGATACAGCCTGAGGAGCGTCTGATGCGCATCGGAATGCGTTTGCTACTGGGCTACTTTCTTATTGTTGCCGTCGCCGCCGTGTTTGTGCTGTCTATCTTCGTTCAGGAGATAAAGCCGGGCGTCCGCCGCGCGACGGAAGGGGCGCTGATTGACACCGCGACGCTGCTGGCGGCGCTGGCCCGCGACGATCTCCTTTCCGGCAACCCGACTGACGGCCAGTTGGCGAAAGCATTCGCCCAACTGCAACATCGCCCGTTTCGCGCCAATATCAGCGGGATCGTCAAAGTGCGTAATGAATACCATGTCTACATGACGGATGCGCAGGGGAAGGTGTTGTTTGATTCGGAAAACAAAGCGGTGGGGCAGGATTATTCTCGCTGGAATGACGTCTGGCTTACGCTGCGCGGACAGTATGGCGCCCGCAGCACGGCAAAAGATGCTGCCGATCCCAATAGCACCGTGATGTACGTAGCCGCGCCGATAATCAGCGATGGACGGATTATCGGCGTCCTGTCTGTCGGTAAACCGAATGCGGCAATGGCGCCGGTGATTAAGCGCAGCGAACGGCGCATTCTGTGGGCCAGCGCCGTTTTACTGGGAATTGCGCTGGCAATTGGCGCGGGGATGGTCTGGTGGATTAACCGCTCCATCGCCCGGTTGACGCGCTATGCGGATTCTGTCACCGAAAACCGCCCGCTTGCGTTACCTGCATTAGGCAGCAGCGAGCTGCGTAAACTGGCGCAGGCGCTGGAGAGTATGCGCATTAAGCTGGAAGGCAAGAATGAGATTGAGCAGTACGTGTATGCGTTGACTCATGAGCTGAAAAGTCCGCTGGCGGCGATACGCGGCGCGGCGGAGATTCTGCGTGAAGGACCGCCCGCGGATGTGGTTACCCGCTTTACAGAGAATATACTGGCGCAAAATACGCGAATGCAGGCGCTGGTAGAAACCCTGCTGCGCCAGGCGCGGCTGGAAAACCGACAGGATATCCCTCTCGCGCCGGTTGCTGTTGATGAGCTATTTACGCAGCTTAGCGAGGCGCGCAGTATTCAGTTGGCGGCAAAAAATATCACCCTTACTCTACGGCCTTCCTCGCTGGTTGTCGTCGCCGACTCGGAGCTTCTGGCGCAGGCGCTGGGCAATGTGTTGGACAATGCCATCGACTTTACGCCTGAAAATGGCGTTATCACATTAAGCGCTCAGCCGATGGGGGAGAAAGCGATCCTGCAGGTGACGGATTCCGGCTGTGGTATTCCTGATTTTGCGCTGCCGCGCATTTTCGACCGGTTCTATTCGTTGCCCCGTGAAAATGGACGTAAAAGCAGCGGGCTTGGGCTGGCGTTTGTCAGCGAGGCGGCGCGACTCCTCAACGGTGAGGTGACGTTGTGCAATCGTCCCGAAGGCGGCGTGCTGGCCTCGTTGACACTTCACCGTCACTTCACATAACTTCAAATTCTCTCCACATCGCGTTCTTACACTGCTGGCATTGCAAAGGAGAACGCTATGTTGAAATCCCCCCTGTTGTGGAAAATGATTACGTTAGGCGGCGCCATGATCCTGCTGTTAATTCCCCTGATGATGGTACGGCACACCATCGTGGAACGTGCTGATTATCGAAGCCATGTAGAAGCCGCTATTCGTCAGAGTACCAGCGGCCCGCAAAAGGTTGTCGGCCCGCTGGTGGCGGTTCCGGTGACAGAGCTCTATACCGTGCTGGAAGAGGAGAAAGAGGTCCAGTATAAGCGCAGCTATCTCTATTTTTGGCTGCCAGAGTCGCTATTGGTTGAAGGCAATCAAAACGTTGAAGCGCGAAAAATAGGTATTTATCAGGGGCAGGTGTGGCATACCGATATGGCGATAAAGGCAGAGTTTGATGTGGCCCGTCTGCATGAGCTGAACAGACCGAACATTACCCTTGGAAAGCCCTTTATCGTCGTAGGCGTCGGCGATGCGCGCGGTATCAGCGCAGTAAAAGCGCCGCAGGTGAATGGTGAAACGCTCACTGTAGAACCGGGGACCGGCTTACCGGAAAGTAGAGAGGGCATTCATATCCCGCTGCCGGACAGTCAGTGGGCGACGCGCAACCTGACGTTGGCGATGTCGCTAAATTTAAGCGGAACCGGCAGCTTTTCACTGGTTCCCGTCGGGCGTAGCAGTGAAATGACCCTGACCAGCAACTGGTCGCACCCAAATTTTGTGGGGGATTTTCTTCCCGGTAAACGCGAAATCAGCGGTTCAGGATTTCAGGCCCAGTGGCAAACCAGCCGGTTTGCCACGAATCTCGGCGAACGGTTTGCTGATGCGCAAAAGGTAGATTGGGACAACTTACCGGCGTTTAGCGTCGCTGTATCGACGCCAGCCGATCAGTATCAACTGACGGACAGAGCGACGAAATATGCCATTTTGTTGATTACGCTAACGTTTATGGCTTTCTTTGTCTTCGAAACCCTGACGGGACAGCGGTTACACCCGATGCAGTATCTGCTGGTGGGGTTATCGCTGGTGATGTTCTACCTGCTGTTGCTGGCACTGTCGGAACATATCGGTTTCACGCCAGCCTGGATCGCCGCAAGCCTGGTGGGCGCGTTGATGAATAGCGTTTATTTGCAGGCGGTGCTGAAAGGATGGCGCAATAGCGTGCTGTTTACGTTAGCGTTATTGGCGCTGGATGGCGTGATGTGGGGATTGCTGCGTTCGGAAGATAGCTCGTTGCTTCTGGGTACCGGCGTTCTGCTACTGGCGCTTGGCGGCGTGATGTTCCTGACGCGCCATCTGGACTGGTATTCGCTCTCTTGTCAGCAACGTAAGTCATTACCGCCAGTAAAAGATGACGAATTACGTTTGTGGAAATAAATCTAACGGGCGCGCGCGTTAACGTTTTCCCGCGCAGCGCCAGAAACTGTGATGCCGTTAGTTATAGGTCAGGTTTAATGTTGCCGTGGCATTCGCTTGCCCGGCCGTTACCGTGGCGGCGGTTTTATAGTAGTGCGCGCTAATTTTCAGGGTGGTGGACATATTCATGGTTCCGCCGTTAACCGTCTGGCTGCCATCGGCATTGGTAGTAATCGTGTGAGTAAAGAGATCAATTTTTTGATTGATTGGCAAACTGTCGGTAAAGAAACCGGCGTCCGGCGCCTGAATACCCAACTGTACGCCAACGCCGGTTGCGCTGGTTGGCGCGCTTGCATTGCTCAACTGGATGACTGAATTATCAGGATTGTTTCCGCTGGCCGGTTGGGCGCTTAACGATGCGGAAATGGCGGTGCCTTGTTCGCAGGTCAATAAGATATCCTGCTCGCCTGTGCCCGCGGTTTGACTGTTAGCGAAACTGCCTAAATTGACGCTGCCTAAATCCACGGTGATGGCAGGTGTTTCTACCCGACATCCCATCGCTTTCATAATCAATTGCGTATTCCCCAAATACAGATGGGTCAGGATATCGCCGCCGGAGTCTTCTGTTGCGCTATCGCGAAAAGATACGCGCGCCAGTGGACTTTGGAATGTCGCGGTACCGGAGGTGATCGGACCGCCTAAGGCGACCAGTTCAACATTGTAGGCGGGAGCCATCGCATGGTGTGTTTTATTGCCATCGCCATTATGGTAGGTATTATCGATTGGCATGACATTATCGTAAGGGCCAGCATTCGTTTGGGTTTTAATCGCAATGCCCACGCCGGAAATCCCGGTGCTAAATACCGGCGTGTTGTTCCCGTCATTCGCATTGATTGTCGCCGATGTATTTGACTGCGCGCTACCGGGTTCATATAAAAAACCGACCTTATAATCGCGACTACAGCCATCCATTGTGACTTCGGAGGTGGAAACCCAGCCCGATTGCCACAACACTTCGCCTGCGGTATAGGCGTGGCTATCCACCACAAGCTGCGACGGCGGGGTGATAGTGATCGCGCCTTCATTACCGGAACGTTTACAGGAGGCGTAACCATGACTGGAATACGCGAACAGCAGAATAAGCGCCAGATATAACCTTCTCATGAAAAATTCCTGCTTTTATACCAGGTGAAATAGAAAGATGTTATTGCCATGCGATAGTGATCGTCACAACGGACGTGAAATCCCCTGCCGTGACTTTTCCATACGGGGTATACATCCTTGCGGCGACAGGCAAATTGGCTTCATGGGTATTACTGTTGATATCCACCGTGTAAGTGACGTTGTTGGCCAGATTGACCAGACTTTTGCCGTCCAGGTTAAAAAGCTGTAATCCTAAATCCTGCGCCGGATTGGCCGCGCTGTTTGCATAAATTGCAGAAGCATAATTTGGATCGGGATAAGGTACGCCGTTAAATGAAATCGCGGCTTTTGTGGTCGTTGCCGGGCAATTCGTCATTTTTATGGTGAAAGGAATGGTGGCGGTATTGCCACCGGCCACAGCGATATCCGCCCGGGCATATTGCCCAAGAGAGATCGTGTCAGGTACCGTCACGGTACACGGATCGGCATAAATTAATCCCGTAACGTTAATGTCTACGGCATCTGCGGTATTGTATGCCGCGCTGATCGAGGGCGACCATAATGCCAGACCCGTGAACGTTAACAGGGCGGTTAATGCAGCAAATCTGTTCATATTCATCTTTTATCCCACCAGAATCACTGGCATTGCTCGTGTAAGATTTCTACGCCAGAAGCGGAGGGGGAGCTCGGTATACGATAAGAGACCTGACACTGGTCTGCTGCTGTTGGCCCCCACTTCACTAATAACCGCCCTTGTTTTTCCAGTCCGGTTAACCAGGCCTGCCCCGCATCACCAACAAAACTGCTGTGATTGTCTGGTTTTGTTAAAGACGAGACGGTCGCGCCAAAAGGAACAGGCAGATTGTTTATGCGGGTTAATACCATCAATGCCTTGTAACCAATATTGGTTTTATATTCAGCCCTGACCACCGCGCCACGGGTAGGCACCAGCGTTTTACTGGTATCAATGAGCTCAATATTTTTTCTAATGCCCGTCGTATCTAAAGACACTTCATTACGATGGTAAGGCGAAGCATAAGGTACGACGGCATAGCCCCGAAAATCGGTGTCCACGCCCGTTTCGTTATTCACGGGGACACCCGCTGCGCCAGGGGCTTTAACCAATATGATGGTGTCGTCCATTGGCTGGGATAGTGTCAGGCCATTTCGATGTAACAGTACGCCGCCCTGAACGCCATAATTCAGGCGACGCATATGATTATCGTAGCTATATCCGCCGTTAATATCCGCATACGTCCCGTTATAGGTTGCGCTCACATTACCGCTGGTGGCTTTCTCTTGAGAGGAATAACCTTCCTGAACGCTCCATGAGAGATTTTTCTGTGCCAGCGCTGTTCCGTTTAAACCGACAGTATGCGTGGTATCGCCGTCTTTCGCGGAGTTCATATTGTAGGTGGCATACGTTGACGGCATAAAAGCATCTAACGGAATACTAATATTGATTGAAATTTGCTGGTCATTACTGTCTTCCGTATCGTCGTCTTCATCCTGAGAATTATCGGCGTTCAGCGTATAAGAATAGTTAATGCCATAGCTTACGTTATGCCATGTGTTGTTATAGCCAATACCTAATGATGTGGTATGAGTGTCATTCCAGTAATCTTCATTATATAAAGTGAGTGAAATGGAACCGTAGATAATGTCTTGCGACAACGACAGGTCGGTGCGATTACGTACATGATCATAGTGACTATTATCGCTATAGGTATCCAGCACATCCTCAAGAGCGTAGTAATCTTTGGTCGAATAACGGTAACCGGCGACAGTGAAATTGGTGCCTGTTGACTGAATATCTTTGCTGTAACGAATACGCCAGGATTGTCCGGTAAGCGTATCGCTAACCACATCGCCTGCTTTAATTTTTGACCATGAGTTGGTGACGTCTAGAGACAATGCGCCCAGATCGCCAAGGTTTAAGCCTGTCCCGATGAGCGCCGCATGATAAATATCATTGCTCAGCGTACTCTCTATTCCGCCATAGGCGGTTATGCCGCCTGCTAATCCGTATAAGGCCGTCAGTTCTGCGAAATTCTGTTGCGCGGAATGCGAATCTGATGAACGCGTGCGGCCTACCGTCAGGTCGTATTTCAGGTGGCCTTCACGCTGTAATACCGGAACGCTGGCGTAGGGCACAATGAAATGCTGTTCAGAACCATCGGATTCTTTGATGGTGACGTACAGGTCGCCCGAACCGCCGGTTGGATAAAGATCGTTGATGGCGAATGGACCCGCCGGAACGTTAGTTTTGTAGATGGTATAACCGTTTTGTTCAACGGTTACCTGCGCGCTGCTTTTGGCCACCCCGCGAATGACCGGGGCGAACCCTTTCATACTGTCCGGCAACATATCGTCATCAGAAGAGATCTGTACGCCCTTAAATGAAATACTGTCAAAGACGTCCGCGGGCGTGTTATTTTCCCCGGCGATCAGCTGTCCTTTTAAAAATTCGATATCGCGAGAAACATAGGTGTAGGCAGAATCCCAGCTATTTTGCCCATCGCTATCATGATTCCAGGTTGAGTAGTTACGAAAACGCCATGCGCCAATGTTAATACCTGGGCGCAGGTTAGCGTATTCGCTATTTTCCGTCCGGTTTTCATCAATATCGTGATCCTGCGATCCGGTAAAACTGTAATTCAGCAAAAAAGCATTAATGCCTTCATCCCATTCGCTGGTAGGGACGAATTCTCGCGGGTCGGCGATCAACGCGATTTGAGGGATCGCTAAATCCAGCCGGTTACCGATGACATTAAACTTTGCTACAGCACCAGCCAGCAGACTAAGATCGGTACACCCGTTTGGGTCATTTTGAAGCTCGGGGAAGTTTTCTGTTTTTACGCCCCACTGCTTGAGTTGTGCAACGCTAAGACACGGCTGTAGGGAGAGCTTATTATCTGCTGATTTTTTATTTTTAAAGGCAATATTTTTTGTTTCAACACTGGCGTTATTAATATAAATATCAACATTATAGGTGCCTTCTGCCTGCCCCCCCTTTTCGAAAACCGATAGATCGACATTCTCCACGCCCGGTTCATCATTTTCCAACGATAATGGATTAAAATGATCATGCGCTAACGCTGGTTTTATGGAACAGCATATAAAGAGAAACGATAACGCTAATTGAGAACGGGGCTCTACTCTGGAGAATTGCACAGTAAAAGTCCTGAAAGGGTAAAAGTAAAGTGAAGTCGTTAATGGCTAGAATGAACCGGAATGCGGCTCTAAACTCATCCCATAATCGCTGATTAATCGCCACGTTACCGTGCCATGAGGGGCGGCAGTAGAACTCAATTTAAATGACGCCGATGATTTTGGCGGAACGAAGGTCGCTGATTTCACTTCATGGCTGTTAAGCGTCACACTGGCAAAGTTCATATAATAGGGAGTGGGGTTATTTACGGTAATAACATCACCTGCCGTCTGCCATTTTAATTGTTGGCTCTGGCTATCAGGCGTTGATTTTGTTAATGCTGGCGGTCGATATATAAGCTTTATTTGGGTATTAATGGAGATTTCCACGCGGTTCGCGGAGGCATTATCATCAATAGAAGGAATACCCTTAATATTGAGCCAGTACATAGACTCCCGATCTGCAGGTAGGGGGGCGCCAGAGCGAATAACCCGAATACTGTTCTTTTGCCCGGCATCAAGGCGAAAAAGAGGCGGGGTGATAATAAACGCCTGCTTATTTGTGACCTGGGGATCGGCAACCGATAACCATGACTGAACAAGATTCGCTTTGCTGTCTTTATTCTCTACATTGATTGACGACTCATCATTATTGCCGTCGAAAACCAGTCGGGTTCCGCCAACAACAATGCTGGCATGGGCAACATGGCTTGTCAGTAATACGACCAACACGGATTTCTTTATGTGTTTCATTTTTTACTCTGTAAAGATGTTTTACGCTATGGACTGGCATCCTGCCTGTCCATATCAGGATGAGAATGCCTTACTGATACGAAACGGTATACGTAACCTGAGTGCTAACATCTCCACCGGTTACGGTTGCGGAACCATCGTTTGCCATGGCGGCGTAATAGGTAAAGTCTGCTGTCGAGCCGTCGGTTGGCAGGTTTACTGCGGCATCATCCGTGTTATCTGTCACATCGCTATGTGAAGCGTTCTGAATAGAAATACCGACACCCGCGGCGCCCGTTTCCGATCCTTCGTCCGCGTTTTTGAAGTACGTTGGGTTAGAATCATCTGTTGCGCCGTGGAAGCGGAACATGGCCTGGGTTGGTACGCCAGTCCCTGCTTCCGGGCAGCTAACCAGGCTTACGGTAAACGGCACGTAATCGGTTGTGGCGCCTTTTTCCGCGATGCGTTCTTTGCTGTAATTACCTAAATCAATGGTGGTATCCGTGGAGCCATTAACCTGAACCGTACACGCCTGATCGTAAATTTTGCCATTGAACGTAATCGTGTTCTGGGCAAATACCGGTGTGGATGCTACGGCAGTTAACATTGCCAGGATGATAATTTTCTTATTAAACATATTAATTGTTGCCTGATTCTATTCGCTGAAAAATAAAGATAGCTATATAAAATAAAATATTATATTTTACTCTGTATGCGCTTCTTTCTGTTCTGTAGATAAGCAGGCGGCTATTCTACGTATATCAACTATGAACTCAATAAAAATTCTGATGCAATATTGAACGGCAGTCCAGTTTCGGACCCGGTAACAAAGTTTAATAAAATACCACTAAAGAAGTATGGTTGATGACTGGATTTATAGAGCAAGATCTCTTTTTTGATAATAGTTATTATTTCCTGGAGGGTTTATTTAACTCTATATTGCTTTATTTTTAAGAATATACGACGCTTGTCCGTTTAAAATGAAACCGGCAGGTTTCGAAGCTCTAACAGTCTTCCATGCAGTATTTTTATATAGTCCCCTGCTTTTAGTTCTGAAAGTACCTGCATGATACGGCTGCGTGAAAGCCCGGTTCTCTGCTGTATGAAGTTCTGTGCGTTGATCTCAAATCGTGAGCTTTCAGGATACGACCACAGTTCAAGTAACAGCGCTTTTATCTGGCTATAGGCGTCCTGCCCGATAAGGTTTCTGTCACGGTTAGTCATGAAAGCAATGCGGTACATCAGGATGTTCGAAATGTCACGCCAGAGATGCTTTTCATCGGCTATTTCCACAAAATCTTTTACTGGGACAGGATAATATTCACAGGTGGTTTCGGCGATAAAAAAGACGTCTGAATTCTCTTCTAACTGGTATAAGTCAGCATAGGCATCTACAAGGCCTAAAATCATTGGTGAGACACCGCAGCCCATTACAATGCTGTCGATACGCCGACATACTTTAATAGCGCCTTTAGTGATTAACAGGATGTGGGATTGATTATCAATCTTGATATCCAGTGTTTTACCGGCCGTAATAGTGACAGGAGAGATGTTTTGAATAACGTGCCGATGAATATTTAAAATGGCTTGCAGGTTTTTTTCTTTCCCTGTGGGACGATACACATTCCCGCCGTTTAACTGCTTCATATCTTCCCCATTATTATGGCTGATAAAGTGGTTGACTATTAAAAGGTAAAGATAAATTTAATATTCACTTAAAATTATAATTAAGTAAATTAAAATAGCCAACAAGAATATTTAAGTCAATGTATTCACCTTATCAATGCATGAGCGACAACGCTGTTTGTAAGGTTAACCATAGTAAATGTGATGATTTTATTTGCAATCATTTTATGACAGCTATCATAGGTACAGTGCTTAACGAGCGCGTAGAGCGTACAGGATAGCGAAGCGATGAACATCGCTGTTGGAGGATACGAATGAGAGAAAAGTACAAAATGCAGGCGGGCGGCGTTTTACTGAGCGAAATCGCCGCCTGCCGGAACTCCTCCCGGCGGGAGCCATAAGCGGTTAGCGATACTGGACGATCAGGCTTTGAATCTCCGGATGATCTTTTAACGACACGTGCCGTACCGTGGCGATTCCATTCATCAACGAAATAGCGTTTCCAGACGGTGTGGCGACTGTCTGCAAATGGGGGATATTATTCCGCAAACATGATACCTCGATATTGCGATCGTGAGGCGCAAGATTACAACCATATTCGACAATCTGACCTTTGAAATGAATAACGCCTGCGGAGACCGGCGCGGTAGCAGCCAGCGCGGCTGATGAAGCTGACATCGCTGCACAAAACAGGTAGCAGCATAATGGTGATTTTTTCATCCTTTGAAACCTCACGTCCTGTGAGCATCCCCTTATTTTTTGGGGACCAACAAATCCCGTGTATTACTCTTTAATGTTAATACACAAACTACCTTAACTTTCGCAAGCTGAGATAAACAGCGCTATATGACAATTTTTATGTAAAAGAGTACGTCATAACGGCAGGTCAGGAGGGAAAGCGGGGCCGCTTAGGGGAAGGGGAGCATAAGAAACAGCCAGTAAGAATAACTTACCGGCTGTTTTTACAGTTTGGCGCCTGGGCCGAATTAATCCTGCAGGTCGCCGCAGAAGCGATAACCTTCGCCGTGAATGGTGGCGATGATTTCCGGCGTATCCGGCGTGGATTCGAAATGCTTACGAATACGACGAATGGTAACGTCAACAGTACGGTCATGCGGCTTCAGCTCGCGCCCGGTCATTTTCTTCAACAGCTCTGCGCGCGACTGAATTTTGCCAGGGTTTTCGCAGAAGTGAAGCATCGCGCGGAACTCGCTGCGCGGTAGTTTATACTGCTCGCCGTCCGGGCCGATCAGTGAACGACTGTTGATATCCAGTTCCCAACCGTTGAACTTGTAGCTTTCAACGCTACGACGCTCTTCGCTGACGGTACCCAGGTTCATGGTACGGGACAGCAGGTTGCGGGCACGGATGGTCAATTCGCGTGGGTTAAACGGTTTGGTGATGTAATCATCCGCGCCGATTTCGAGGCCGAGAATTTTGTCGACTTCATTATCGCGGCCCGTCAGGAACATCAGCGCAACGTTAGCCTGTTCACGCAGTTCACGCGCTAACAGGAGACCGTTTTTCCCTGGCAGATTGATATCCATGATCACCAGGTTGATGTCATATTCAGAGAGGATCTGATGCATTTCCGCGCCATCTGTCGCTTCGAATACATCATAGCCTTCCGCTTCGAAAATACTTTTCAACGTGTTGCGTGTTACCAACTCGTCTTCAACGATAAGAATGTGCGGGGTCTGCATGTTTGCTACCTAAATTGCCAACTAAATCGAAACAGGAAGTACAAAAGTCCCTGACCTGCCTGATGCATGTCGCAAATTAACATGATCGGCGTAACATGACTAAAGTACGTAATTGCGTTCTTGATGCACTTTCCATCAACGTCAACAACATCATTAGCTTGGTCGTGGGTACTTTCCCTCTGGACCCGACAGTGTCAAAAACGGCTGTCATCCTAACCATTTTAACAGCAACATAACAGGCTAAGACGTACCGGACACCTAATAAAACTACGCTTCGTTGACATATATCAAGTTCAATTGTAGCACGTTAACAGTTTGATGAAATCATCGTAGCTAAATGCTAGCTTTCATCACAAATTTGCAATATTCCAACTAGTTACGTAAGCCAACTAATAAATGCGATGAATCCAAAGAGCAGGATCTATTTTAAATTAAATTATCCTAAATAAACAGCAGGATAACGATGTTCTGTTAACATAAACAGCAATAGTACAGATACGCAATAGTGTAGCGTCTTTTACGAAATCAAAAATGCTTTTTCAGTGATATCCGTTAAAATTTTGTAAATTTGCGAAGCGTAATATGCTTACAAACGCCAGCTAATTTCCTGTAAATTAGTCAAAAAGAGTAATGAAATGCGTGTAACAATCGTTCTTGTCGCTCCCGCCAGAGCGGAAAATATCGGCGCAGCCGCCCGGGCTATGAAGACCATGGGATTTACTGACCTGCGTATTGTCGACAGCCAGGCGCACCTGGAGCCCGCTACCCGTTGGGTCGCACATGGATCTGGAGATATTATTGATAATATTGAGATTTTCCACACCCTTGCCGACGCGCTCCACGATGTGGATTTTACCGTCGCGACGACAGCCCGCAGCCGGGCAAAATTTCATTACTACGCTTCGCCCGCTGAACTGGTTCCCTTATTACAGGAAAAATCACGCTGGATGCGTCATGCCGCGCTGGTTTTTGGCCGTGAGGATTCCGGTTTGACCAATGACGAGCTGGCGCTGGCGGATGTATTGACAGGCGTGCCGATGGCGGCGGATTACCCTTCGCTCAATCTGGGTCAGGCAGTCATGGTGTATTGCTATCAATTAGCAGGTTTAATGCAACAGACCACTGAATCCGTTGATATTGCTGATGAATCGCAGTTACAGGCGTTACGCGCGCGCCTTTTACGTCTGTTAACGACTCTGGAGGCGGCCGATGACCACAAATTAACCGACTGGCTACAACAGCGAATCGGCCTGCTGGGACAGCGAGATACGGTAATGTTGCACCGTTTGGTTCATGATATTGAAAAAAAACTAACAAAATAACGTGCTGTAATTTTTAAAATAATAAGAGATTACGTCTGGTTGCAAGAGATCATAACAGGTGGAATTGGTTGAAAATAAATATATCGCCAGCAGCACATGAACAAGTTTCGGAATGTGATCAATTTAAAAATTTATTGACTTAGGCGGGCAGATACTTTAACCAATATAGGAATACAAGACAGACAAATAAAAATGACAGAGTACACAACATCCATGAACCGCATCAGCACCACCACCATTACCACCATCACCATTACCACAGGTAACGGTGCGGGCTGACGCGTACAGGAAACACAGAAAAAAGCCCGCACCTGAACAGTGCGGGCTTTTTTTTCGACCAGAGATCACGAGGTAACAACCATGCGAGTGTTGAAGTTCGGCGGTACATCAGTGGCAAATGCAGAACGTTTTCTGCGTGTTGCCGATATTCTGGAAAGCAATGCCAGGCAAGGGCAGGTAGCGACCGTACTTTCCGCCCCCGCGAAAATTACCAACCATCTGGTGGCGATGATTGAAAAAACTATCGGCGGCCAGGATGCTTTGCCGAATATCAGCGATGCCGAACGTATTTTTTCTGACCTGCTCGCAGGACTTGCCAGCGCGCAGCCGGGATTCCCGCTTGCACGGTTGAAAATGGTTGTCGAACAAGAATTCGCTCAGATCAAACATGTTCTGCATGGTATCAGCCTGCTGGGTCAGTGCCCGGATAGCATCAACGCCGCGCTGATTTGCCGTGGCGAAAAAATGTCGATCGCGATTATGGCGGGACTCCTGGAGGCGCGTGGACATCGCGTCACGGTGATTGATCCGGTAGAAAAATTGCTGGCGGTGGGCCATTACCTTGAATCTACCGTCGATATCGCGGAATCGACTCGCCGTATCGCCGCCAGCCAGATCCCAGCCGATCACATGATCCTGATGGCGGGCTTTACCGCCGGTAATGAAAAGGGTGAACTGGTGGTGCTGGGCCGTAATGGTTCCGACTATTCCGCCGCCGTGCTGGCCGCCTGTTTACGCGCTGACTGCTGTGAAATCTGGACTGACGTCGATGGCGTGTATACCTGTGACCCACGTCAGGTGCCGGACGCCAGGCTGCTGAAATCGATGTCCTACCAGGAAGCGATGGAACTCTCTTACTTCGGCGCCAAAGTCCTTCACCCTCGCACCATTACGCCTATCGCCCAGTTCCAGATCCCCTGTCTGATTAAAAATACCGGCAATCCGCAGGCGCCAGGAACGCTGATCGGCGCATCCAGCGACGATGATAATCTGCCGGTTAAAGGGATCTCTAACCTTAACAACATGGCGATGTTTAGCGTCTCCGGCCCGGGAATGAAAGGGATGATTGGGATGGCGGCGCGTGTTTTCGCCGCCATGTCTCGCGCCGGGATCTCGGTGGTGCTCATTACCCAGTCCTCCTCTGAGTACAGCATCAGCTTCTGTGTGCCGCAGAGTGACTGCGCGCGTGCCCGACGTGCGATGCAGGATGAGTTCTATCTGGAGCTGAAAGAGGGGCTGCTGGAGCCGCTGGCGGTTACTGAGCGGTTGGCGATTATCTCTGTTGTCGGCGACGGTATGCGCACGCTACGCGGCATTTCAGCGAAATTCTTCGCCGCGCTGGCGCGGGCTAATATCAATATCGTGGCGATCGCTCAGGGATCTTCTGAGCGTTCCATTTCTGTGGTGGTGAATAACGACGATGCCACCACCGGCGTGCGGGTAACGCACCAGATGCTGTTCAATACCGATCAGGTGATTGAAGTGTTTGTCATTGGCGTCGGCGGCGTCGGCGGCGCGCTACTGGAACAGCTTAAACGTCAGCAAACCTGGCTGAAGAACAAGCACATCGATTTACGCGTGTGCGGCGTGGCGAACTCAAAGGCGTTGCTAACCAATGTGCATGGCCTGAATCTGGACAACTGGCAGGCGGAACTGGCGCAAGCGAACGCGCCGTTCAATCTGGGACGCTTAATTCGCCTGGTGAAAGAATATCATCTACTCAATCCGGTGATTGTTGATTGTACCTCCAGTCAGGCGGTGGCCGACCAGTATGCCGACTTCCTGCGTGAAGGGTTCCATGTGGTGACGCCGAACAAGAAAGCGAACACCTCGTCGATGGACTACTACCATCAGCTACGTTTCGCCGCCGCGCAATCACGGCGCAAATTCTTGTATGACACCAACGTCGGCGCCGGTTTGCCGGTAATCGAAAACCTGCAAAACCTGCTGAATGCGGGTGATGAACTGCAAAAATTTTCCGGCATTCTTTCCGGGTCGCTCTCTTTTATTTTCGGTAAACTGGAAGAGGGGATGAGTCTCTCACAGGCGACCGCGCTGGCGCGCGAGATGGGCTATACCGAACCCGATCCGCGCGACGATCTTTCCGGTATGGATGTGGCGCGTAAACTGTTGATCCTTGCCCGCGAGACGGGTCGCGAGCTGGAGCTTTCCGATATCGTGATTGAACCGGTGTTGCCGGACGAGTTTGACGCCTCCGGCGATGTGACCACCTTTATGGCGCATCTGCCGCAGCTTGACGATGCGTTTGCCGCCCGTGTGGCAAAAGCTCGTGATGAAGGTAAGGTATTGCGCTATGTGGGCAATATCGAAGAGGATGGCGTGTGCCGCGTGAAGATTGCCGAAGTTGATGGTAACGATCCGCTCTTCAAAGTGAAAAACGGTGAAAACGCACTGGCGTTCTACAGCCACTATTATCAGCCCTTGCCGTTGGTGCTGCGCGGCTACGGCGCAGGCAATGATGTGACGGCGGCGGGCGTGTTTGCCGATCTGTTACGGACCCTCTCATGGAAGTTAGGAGTTTAACATGGTGAAAGTGTATGCCCCGGCTTCCAGCGCGAACATGAGCGTCGGTTTCGACGTGTTGGGCGCGGCCGTCACACCCGTTGACGGCACGTTGCTGGGCGATGTGGTATCCGTTGAAGCAGCGGACCATTTCCGTCTGCATAACCTGGGGCGATTTGCCGATAAACTGCCGCCGGAGCCGCGTGAAAATATTGTTTATCAGTGCTGGGAACGTTTTTGCCAGGCATTGGGGAAAACCATCCCGGTGGCGATGACGCTGGAAAAAAATATGCCGATTGGTTCCGGGTTAGGGTCCAGCGCCTGTTCCGTCGTTGCTGCGCTGGTCGCGATGAATGAGCACTGCGGCAAACCGTTAAACGACACGCGTCTGTTGGCGCTGATGGGCGAGCTGGAAGGCCGTATCTCCGGCAGCATCCATTACGATAACGTCGCGCCGTGCTTTCTTGGCGGTATGCAGCTGATGATTGAAGAAAACGGCATTATTAGTCAGCAGGTGCCGGGCTTTGATGAGTGGCTATGGGTACTGGCTTATCCGGGCATTAAAGTTTCCACCGCAGAAGCACGGGCCATTTTGCCTGCGCAGTATCGCCGTCAGGATTGCATTGCGCATGGACGGCATCTGGCCGGTTTTATTCACGCCTGTTACTCGCGGCAGCCGCAGCTTGCCGCCGCGCTGATGAAAGATGTTATTGCCGAACCATACCGCGCGCGTTTACTGCCGGGCTTTAGCCAGGCGCGGCAGGCGGTATCGGAGATCGGCGCGCTGGCGAGCGGGATTTCCGGGTCGGGGCCGACGCTGTTTGCGCTATGCGATAAACCGGAGACGGCGCAGCGCGTCGCGGACTGGCTGAGCAAACATTATCTGCAAAATCAGGAAGGCTTCGTTCATATTTGCCGGCTGGATACGGCGGGCGCACGAGTAGTGGGATAATCAATGAAACTCTATAATCTGAAAGACCATAATGAGCAGGTCAGCTTTGCGCAGGCCGTCACGCAAGGACTGGGCAAACAGCAGGGACTTTTTTTTCCGCACGATCTGCCGGAGTTTAGCCTGACGGAAATTGATGAGATGTTCAACCAGGACTTTGTCAGCCGTAGCGCAAAGATCCTCTCGGCATTTATTGGCGATGAAATACCGCAGCAAATTCTGGAAGAGCGCGTCCGCGCGGCGTTTGCGTTCCCGGCGCCGGTAGCGCAGGTAGAAAGCGATGTCGGTTGCCTGGAGCTATTCCATGGTCCGACGCTGGCCTTTAAAGACTTCGGCGGGCGTTTTATGGCGCAAATGCTGACGCATATCAGCGGCGACAAACCGGTGACGATTCTGACCGCAACGTCAGGCGATACCGGCGCGGCGGTGGCTCACGCGTTCTATGGCCTGGAAAATGTGCGGGTCGTCATTCTCTACCCGCGCGGTAAGATCAGTCCGTTGCAGGAAAAACTGTTCTGTACGCTGGGCGGCAACATTGAAACCGTGGCGATCGACGGCGATTTCGACGCTTGCCAGGCGCTGGTGAAACAGGCATTTGATGACGAAGAACTGAAAACGGCGCTGGGGCTGAATTCGGCTAATTCGATTAATATCAGCCGCCTGTTGGCGCAAATTTGCTACTACTTTGAAGCCGTGGCGCAACTGCCGCAGGGGGCGCGTAACCAACTGGTGATCTCCGTACCCAGCGGCAACTTTGGCGATTTGACGGCAGGACTGCTGGCGAAGTCGTTAG
The DNA here is from genome assembly GCF_051807745.1 of Salmonella sp. NW38. Lineage (NCBI taxonomy): Bacteria > Pseudomonadati > Pseudomonadota > Gammaproteobacteria > Enterobacterales > Enterobacteriaceae > Salmonella > Salmonella sp. NW38. The sequence goes on from NZ_JAMMTO010000002.1 coordinate 246,323, forward strand.
GCCTACCGGTGAAACGTTTTATCGCCGCCACCAACGTCAACGACACGGTGCCGCGTTTTCTGCATGACGGGAAGTGGGCGCCGAAAGCGACGCAGGCGACCCTCTCGAATGCGATGGATGTCAGCCAGCCGAATAACTGGCCGCGTGTGGAGGAGCTATTCCGCCGTAAAATCTGGCGCCTGACTGAGCTGGGCTATGCGGCGGTGGATGACACTACGACACAGCAGACGATGCGCGAGCTGAAAGCGAAAGGTTATATCTCGGAACCTCATGCGGCGGTGGCGTATCGGGCATTACGCGACCAGTTAAACCCTGGCGAGTATGGCTTGTTTCTCGGAACGGCGCATCCGGCGAAGTTTAAAGAAAGCGTGGAGTCCATTCTGGGAGAAACGCTGGCATTGCCTGAAGCGCTCGCCGAACGCGCCGATCTGCCGCTGCTTTCACATCATCTGCCTGCGGATTTTGCCGCCCTGCGTAAGCTGATGATGACCCGCCAGTAACCATTGCGCCCGGTGGCGCTGTCGCTTACCGGGCCTATGGGGTGGTGTCGATTTGTAGGCCGGATAAGGCGTAACCGCCATCCGGCGATGCCGTTACTGCTCGTAGCGTTTAAAGACCAGCTCGTCTTTTGTGGAGGTTTCTTCATCAAAGAAATACCCTTCACGGTCAAACGCGGTAAGCTGTTCCGGCTTCGTTAAGCGGTTTTCAATAATAAAACGGCTCATCAGTCCGCGCGCTTTTTTGGCGTAGAAGCTTACCACCTTAAACTTGCCGTTTTTCTCATCAAGGAACACGGGCTTAATCAGTTCGGCATTCAGTTTCTTCGGCTTCACCGATTTAAAATATTCCTCGGAGGCCAGATTCACCACCACCCGATCGCCCTGCGCCTCAAGCGCTTCGTTGAGCTTATCGGTAATGATATCGCCCCAGAATTGATAAAGATCTTTGCCGCGCGGATTCTCCAGGCGAATCCCCATCTCCAGACGATAAGGCTGCATTAAATCCAGCGGGCGCAATACGCCATACAAGCCAGAGAGCATACGCAGATGTTGTTGAGCAAAATCAAAATCCGCGTCGTTGAACGTTTCCGCCTGTAGGCCGGTATAAACATCGCCTTTGAACGCCAGAATCGCCTGGCGTGCATTATCCGGCGTAAAATGAGGCTGCCAGTCATGAAAACGCGTGGCGTTGAGATCCGCCAGTTTGTCGCTAATTCCCATCAGCCTGGAAATTTGCGGCGCCGAAAGCTGGCGGGCCTGTTGAATAAGCTGCTGGCTGTGATCCAACAGCTCCGGCTGGGTATAGCGGGTCGTGGCCAGCGGGCTTTGATAATCAAGCGTTTTTGCAGGTGAAATCAGAATCAGCATATCCAGTCCTTGCAGGGAATTTTCTGCGACTTTAGCAAAAAAACGCCGCAGAGTTGACCGATGGTTGCGATTGTCGGCTTAATCGCGCGATGCCGCATCCCAGGTATCTGGCGCCAGTTGTGGTTCGATATCCGGGAAGCGCCGCGGATCGAACTGCGGTCTTACGCCCAGTTTCCGTTGTCGCAGATAATCGCTGGCGAGGGTATACACCACCGGTGAGAGCAACAAAATCGCCGTCAGATTGGTAATGGCCATACAGGCCATGATCATGTCAGCGAGCTGCCATATCAGCGGAAAACTGATAAGCGTACCGGCGATAACCATGCCAAGCGTCGCAAGGCGTAATAGCCAGATGGCCTTTGCGTTATGTAACCGCAGAAAAAACAGATTGTTTTCAGCGTAAATATAGTTGGCGACGATAGAACTGAACGCGAACAGAATGACGATAAGCGCGACAAAACTGGCGCCCCATTCACCGGTCAACGAAACCATTGCATGTTGGAGAAGCTGAATGCCTTCTGTTGACGAGTGGGACGCGTGATTCCCCGCCAGCAGGATAATCATCGCGCTGGCGGTACAGATGATAATGGTGTCGCTGAATACGCCAATCATTTGCACAATCCCCTGCGCGACAGGGTGAGGGGGATACGACGTTGCCGCTGCGGCCGCATTAGGCGTTGACCCCATACCCGCTTCATTAGAGAACATCCCACGCTGAAAACCGCTGGTAATAGCCTGAGTGAGCGTATATCCGGCTGCGCCTGCCGCGGCTTCCTGCCAGCCAAATGCGCTTTTGACTATCGAGGCGATAACGCCAGGCATTTGCTCAATATGCCAGAAGCAAATGAATACGCTGCCGGCGACCCACAATAACGCGATGAGGGGAATCAGCCATTGCATCAGGCGGGCGACGCCTTTTATGCCGCGAATGATAATTAACAGGGCACAGAACGCCAGAGCAATGCCGGAGATAAGTGGCGGAATGTTGAAGGCGAAATGGAGCGCGCGTGAGACGGCATTCGCCTGCACGCTATTAAAAATCAACCCGTAGGCGACGAGCAGAAAGAGGGCGAAAACCACGCCCATCCAGCGCATTCCCAGCCCGCGCGCCATATACCACGCCGGGCCGCCGCGGAACTGGCCTGTCGGGTCACGTTCTTTATAAAGCTGGGCAAGCGAACACTCGGCGAAGGAGGTCGCCATGCCAATGATGGCCGAGACCCACATCCAGAATACCGCGCCGGGACCGCCTGCGGCGATAGCCAGCGCCACGCCGGCCAGATTACCGCTGCCAATCCGCGCCGCGAGGCTGGTACACAGCGCCTGAAATGACGTCAGGCCGCCTGGCTGCGGGCTAAGGCTGCCTTTCAGACTGCGGCCAAATTGGCGAATATAACGAAACTGAATGAATCCGGTACGCCAGGTAAACCAACATCCTGCGCCGAGCAGCAGGTAAATCATTACCGAGCCCCAGAGTATTTCGTTAATAAAACTGAAAAACTCAGGCATTAACGTCCCTCTTGTTGATGCCGGCACGCTTTGATAATCCTGTATAAGCGTGACCCATGATGTAGATGACCTTGTCAGACTAATATTAACGGCAGTTTACCATAAATACGGCGGTATCCTTTAATTGCGCATCAACCGTCGGCAGATACGCAAACAGTGCACAAGGGCAGCCAGGTGCATGTAGGCGGTTGCGCTGTGAGTGCGTCGTGTTATCATCAGGGTAGACCGGTTACATCCCCTAACAAGCTGTTTAAAGAGAAACTCTATCATGACGGACAAATTGACCTCCCTTCGTCAGTTCACCACCGTAGTGGCTGATACCGGAGATATCGCGGCAATGAAGCTGTACCAGCCGCAGGATGCTACAACTAACCCTTCTCTCATTCTTAACGCAGCGCAAATCCCGGAATATCGTAAGCTGATTGACGATGCTGTCGCCTGGGCGAAACAGCAGAGCAGCAACCGCGCGCAGCAGGTTGTTGACGCGACCGATAAGCTGGCGGTGAATATTGGCCTGGAAATCCTAAAGCTGGTGCCGGGGCGTATTTCTACCGAAGTTGACGCGCGTCTGTCTTATGACACTGAAGCGTCTATCGCCAAAGCAAAACGTATCATTAAACTCTACAATGATGCGGGTATCAGCAACGATCGTATCCTGATCAAGCTGGCGTCCACCTGGCAGGGCATTCGCGCAGCCGAACAGCTGGAAAAAGAAGGCATCAACTGTAACCTGACGCTGCTGTTCTCCTTCGCGCAGGCGCGTGCGTGCGCCGAAGCGGGCGTCTACCTGATCTCGCCGTTCGTAGGTCGTATTCTTGACTGGTATAAAGCCAATACCGACAAGAAAGACTATGCGCCAGCTGAAGATCCGGGCGTGGTTTCCGTAACGGAAATCTACGAGTACTACAAACAGCATGGTTACGAAACCGTCGTTATGGGCGCAAGCTTCCGTAACGTAGGCGAAATTCTGGAGCTGGCGGGCTGCGACCGTCTGACTATCGCGCCGGCATTGCTGAAAGAACTGGCGGAAAGCGAAGGGGCGATTGAGCGTAAGCTCTCTTTCTCCGGCGAAGTCAAAGCGCGTCCGGAACGCATTACCGAAGCCGAGTTCCTGTGGCAGCATCACCAGGATCCGATGGCGGTTGACAAACTGGCGGATGGTATCCGTAAGTTTGCGGTAGACCAGGAAAAACTGGAAAAAATGATCGGCGATCTGCTGTAATCATTAACGCGTGGCCCTGATATGGGTCACGCTACCTCTTCTGAAACCTGTCTGTCCTTCCCTTCGCAGTGTATCATTCTGTTTAACGAGACTGTTTTAACGGAATAATTATGGATACCTTACGTATTGGCTTAGTTTCTATCTCCGACCGCGCTTCAAGCGGCGTTTACCAGGATAAAGGCATTCCTGCGCTTGAGGAGTGGCTCGCTTCTGCACTGACCACGCCTTTCGAGGTCCAACGGCGCTTAATTCCTGATGAACAGGAAATTATCGAGCAAACGTTGTGTGAACTGGTCGATGAGATGAGCTGTCATCTGGTGCTGACCACTGGCGGTACCGGTCCGGCACGTCGCGACGTCACGCCGGACGCGACCCTTGCCATCGCTGACCGTGAAATGCCAGGTTTTGGCGAGCAGATGCGCCAGATCAGCCTGCGCTTTGTGCCGACAGCCATTCTTTCCCGCCAGGTGGGCGTTATCCGTAAACAGGCGTTAATTCTTAATCTGCCTGGACAGCCAAAATCGATCAAAGAAACGCTGGAAGGCGTAAAAGCGGACGATGGCAGCGTTAGCGTGCCGGGCATTTTTGCGAGCGTGCCGTATTGCATACAGTTGCTTGACGGGCCGTATGTCGAAACCGCGCCGGAAGTGGTTGCCGCTTTCCGTCCGAAGAGCGCCAGACGTGAGAATATGTCATCCTGACCGGAAGATACTGATAGTAGGGTTATTCCTCCCGGTGCGGGAGGAATAAAAGAGATTTAGTGCGCTTCGCCGATTGGCAGAATAGTGCGGCCAAATTGCTCGTTTAGCACTTCACCCATCGCCAGATAAATAGCGCTGGCGCCGCAAACCAGACCAACCCAGCCTGCGATATGGATAATTGCTTCGTTACCGGTGATATTGCCGACCGCCAGCAGAGCGAACAGTACGGTCAGGCTCAGGAAAACAAATTGCAGCGCGCGGGCGGCTTTCAGCGTACCAAAGAACATAAACAGCGTGAACACGCCCCACAGACCTAAATAAGCGCCGAGTAGCTGAGCGTCAGGCGCATCCGTCAGGCCCATTTTCGGCATCAGCAGGATAGCGACCAGCGTCAGCCAGAACGAACCGTAAGAGGTAAAGGCCGTTAAACCAAAGGTATTGCCTTTTTTGTACTCCAGCAGACCGGCAAAAATTTGCGCGATACCGCCGTAGAAAATCCCCATCGCCAGAATAATACCGTCCAGGGCGAAAAAACCGGCATTGTGCAGGTTAAGCAGAATGGTGGTCATGCCGAAGCCCATCAGGCCCAGCGGTGCCGGATTAGCCAACTTAGTGTTGCCCATAATTCCTCAAAATCATCATAATTGAATGGTGAAATAGTTTCCCAAAATAACGAGTTCCGTATTCGGGGCGCGGCATAATAATCAGGGGGAAGAGGACTGTCTATGATCTAATAAGGGAGAAAAGAAAATATTTCCCCCTGTGAGGGCATTCACGCCTGAACGGCTGCCATCATTCGTCGCAGGCAGGCTATTTGCAACACCGCCGGAATAGTCACGCGATACGCGCTGCCGCTCATCGCTTTGACGCCGTTTAACGCCGCGCCGACCGGGCCGCCAAGACCTGCGCCGCGCAGTAATCCGTGACCCAGGATGCTCATTGCGGCATGGGTACGCAAAATGCGGGTAAGCTGGGTGGAGAGCAGGTGGGAGACCCCTTTTGCCAGACTGCGATCTTTCATGAGCAGCGGCAGCAGTTCTTCCAGTTCAGAAACTTTGGCGTCTACGGCTTGCAGAAATTCCTGCTTATGCGCCGCGTCCATCTTCTGCCAGGTATGACGTAAAAAATGCTCCAGCAGTTGCTGTTCTATTTCAAACGTCGACATGCTTTTATCTGCTTTGAGTTTTAGCCGTTTTGCGACATCCAGCAGAATCGCGCGGTACTGTTTTCCGTGTCCGCGCAATTTGTTGGCGATACTGTCGCCGCCGTAATGCTGAAACTCGCCGGCAATGAGCTGCCAGTTACGGCGGTGTTGCTCCGGGTGACCTTCCATCGCTTTGAACAGCTCGTTATGACTAAGGACGCTCGACAAGCGAGCTTTGCCCTTTTCGTTATGCGTCAGCAAACGGGCGAAATCGGCGAGTTGTTCTTCGCTACAATGCTGAAGAAAGTCTAAATCCTCGTCGTGTAAATAGGTGACGTTCATTTTCAGTCTGGCTTTTGGAATAGAAATAACAGCGATTAATCGTCGCCAATGACTTTAAGTCTCGCCATATCGGAAGAATTTACCGTATGACCTGAGAAGGTAATCTTTGATACGCAGCGTTTGTTGTCGTTATCGCTATTAATATTGATCCAGCCCGTCGTCTGGCCCTCTTTGATTGAGGAAGGGACGTTCAGGTTTTGGCTGGCGCTACGCGCAGTTTTAAAATAGACGGATGCGCCGCTAAGTTCGATGTCGCCGTGATCCGCCGTGAGTTGAATGCGCTTCACGATGCGGCAGACGGGAATTTTCAGCGCGAGATCGTTCGTTTCATTTCTGGGCATGGCAATAACACCCAGTATTTTATGGTCGTTCGCGTGCGCGACGCTACTTAACGCCAGGCCGAAAAGCAGGCCGGCGGAAATCGTTAACACAGATCGCATGGAATTTCTCTTTGACGGGTTCAATAAGCAATTACCGTCTATCATACTCTGCTCATGGCAACGATTCAGTTTTGTAATCTTTTCTTTTTATTACAATTTTTCCGTGAATGGTATTCGTTGTTTAATTTATTTCATGAATATTTATCTGTCTGGTTTTCCATCGCGCCCTCTCGTCACTAAAAAATTTTTTCATCTCCCCCTTGATGACGTGGGTTACGACCCCATCTTGTAGTCAACCGCAGTGGTGAGTCTGAAAAAAAACGATTCAGGGTAGTTGAAACCGCACGTTTCGCCCTTATTACAGATTCACAACCACATGATGACCGAATTTTTAGTGGAGACGTTTAGATGGGTAAAATTATTGGTATCGACCTGGGTACTACCAACTCTTGTGTAGCGATTATGGATGGAACGCAGGCACGCGTGCTGGAGAACGCCGAGGGCGATCGCACTACGCCTTCTATCATTGCTTATACCCAGGATGGTGAAACTCTGGTTGGTCAGCCGGCTAAACGTCAGGCAGTGACAAACCCGCAAAACACCCTGTTTGCGATTAAACGCCTGATTGGCCGCCGCTTCCAGGACGAAGAAGTTCAACGTGACGTTTCTATCATGCCGTACAAAATCATCGGCGCTGACAACGGCGACGCATGGCTTGATGTGAAAGGTCAGAAAATGGCGCCGCCGCAGATTTCTGCCGAAGTGCTGAAGAAAATGAAGAAAACGGCTGAAGATTATCTGGGCGAACCGGTAACTGAAGCGGTTATCACCGTACCGGCTTACTTTAACGATGCGCAGCGTCAGGCTACCAAAGATGCTGGTCGTATCGCGGGGCTGGAAGTTAAACGTATCATCAACGAACCGACTGCCGCAGCGCTGGCTTACGGTCTGGATAAAGAAGTCGGCAACCGTACTATCGCGGTTTACGACCTCGGTGGTGGTACTTTCGATATCTCTATTATCGAAATCGACGAAGTTGATGGCGAAAAAACCTTTGAAGTTCTGGCAACCAACGGTGATACCCACCTGGGTGGTGAAGACTTCGATACCCGCCTGATCAACTACCTCGTTGACGAGTTTAAGAAAGATCAGGGCATTGACCTGCGTAACGATCCGCTGGCAATGCAGCGCCTGAAAGAAGCCGCAGAAAAAGCCAAAATCGAGCTGTCTTCTGCGCAGCAGACCGACGTGAACCTGCCGTACATTACCGCAGATGCCACCGGTCCGAAACACATGAACATCAAAGTGACTCGTGCGAAACTGGAAAGCCTGGTTGAAGATCTGGTGAACCGTTCTATCGAGCCGCTGAAAGTCGCACTGCAGGACGCTGGCCTGTCCGTGTCTGATATCAACGACGTGATCCTCGTTGGCGGCCAGACTCGTATGCCAATGGTGCAGAAAAAAGTGGCTGAGTTCTTTGGTAAAGAGCCGCGTAAAGACGTTAACCCGGACGAAGCTGTGGCTATCGGCGCAGCGGTTCAGGGCGGCGTTCTGACCGGCGACGTGAAAGACGTACTGCTGCTGGACGTTACCCCGCTGTCTCTGGGTATCGAAACGATGGGTGGCGTGATGACTCCGCTTATCACCAAAAACACCACCATCCCGACCAAGCACAGCCAGGTGTTCTCTACTGCGGAAGACAACCAGTCTGCGGTAACCATCCATGTGCTGCAGGGTGAGCGTAAACGTGCGTCTGATAACAAATCTCTGGGTCAGTTCAACCTGGATGGTATCAACCCGGCGCCGCGCGGTATGCCGCAGATCGAAGTTACCTTCGATATCGATGCTGACGGTATCCTGCACGTCTCCGCGAAAGATAAAAATAGCGGTAAAGAGCAGAAGATCACCATCAAGGCATCTTCTGGTCTGAACGAGGAAGAAATTCAGAAAATGGTTCGCGATGCAGAAGCGAACGCTGAATCCGACCGTAAGTTCGAAGAGCTGGTTCAGACCCGTAACCAGGGCGACCATCTGCTGCACAGCACCCGTAAGCAGGTTGAAGAAGCAGGCGATAAACTGCCGGCTGATGACAAAACCGCTATCGAGTCTGCCCTGAGCGCGCTGGAAACTGCCCTGAAAGGCGAAGATAAAGCCGCTATCGAAGCGAAAATGCAGGAACTGGCGCAGGTTTCCCAGAAACTGATGGAAATCGCTCAGCAGCAACATGCGCAGCAGCAGGCTGGCTCCGCTGACGCTTCTGCAAACAACGCGAAAGATGACGACGTTGTCGACGCTGAGTTTGAAGAAGTAAAAGATAAAAAATAATCGCCCTTTGAACGGGTAATTACTGGCACGGGCGAAGAGGTTTCCTCTCCGCCCGTGTATGCATGTTAAGGGCAGATAAAAAGAGATGGCGAAAAGAGATTACTACGAGATTTTAGGCGTTTCCAAAACAGCGGAAGAGCGTGAAATCAAAAAGGCGTATAAGCGCCTGGCCATGAAATATCATCCGGACCGCAATCAGGGTGATAAAGAGGCCGAAGCTAAATTTAAAGAGATTAAAGAAGCCTATGAAGTGCTGACCGATGCGCAAAAACGCGCAGCCTACGATCAGTATGGTCACGCCGCGTTTGAACAAGGCGGTATGGGCGGCGGATTTGGCGGCGGCTTTAATGGCGGCGCTGATTTCAGTGATATTTTTGGTGACGTTTTTGGCGATATCTTTGGCGGCGGGCGTGGTCGCCAACGTGCGGCGCGTGGGGCTGATTTGCGTTATAACATGGATCTCACCCTGGAAGAAGCGGTGCGTGGCGTGACCAAAGAGATCCGTATTCCGACGCTGGAGGAGTGCGACGTTTGCCACGGCAGCGGCGCGAAAGCTGGTACGCAACCGCAAACCTGTCCGACCTGTCATGGTTCTGGTCAGGTACAGATGCGCCAGGGATTCTTTGCTGTACAGCAGACCTGCCCACACTGTCAGGGACGCGGTACGCTGATCAAAGATCCGTGCCATAAATGCCACGGTCATGGGCGTGTTGAAAAGAGTAAAACTCTGTCCGTTAAAATCCCGGCGGGCGTGGATACCGGCGATCGTATTCGTCTGGCAGGCGAGGGCGAAGCGGGCGAGCATGGCGCACCGGCAGGCGACTTGTACGTTCAGGTCCAGGTGAAACAACACCCTATTTTCGAGCGTGAAGGCAATAATCTTTATTGCGAAGTGCCGATCAACTTTGCGATGGCGGCGCTGGGCGGTGAAATTGAAGTGCCGACGTTAGATGGTCGCGTGATGCTGAAAGTACCGAGCGAAACACAAACGGGCAAGTTGTTCCGTATGCGCGGCAAAGGCGTGAAGTCCGTACGCGGTGGCGCGCAGGGCGATTTGCTGTGCCGTGTGGTGGTTGAAACGCCGGTCGGTCTGAGCGAAAAACAGAAGCAATTGCTAAAAGATCTTCAGGAAAGTTTTGGCGGCCCGACGGGAGAGAAAAACAGCCCGCGTTCAAAAAGCTTCTTTGACGGCGTGAAAAAATTCTTTGACGATTTGACTCGCTAATCTTTTTCCCGTTGTATTTTTCTTCAGCCCGGGTGTTTATCCGGGCTTTTTTCTGCCTGTACGCGCCCAGGCCTCTGTTAAACGCATCGTATCCTCTCATTTGTTGATATTTTGTTTTTACTGATAAACAAATTGATGTTAATCAGCAGTTTTGTATACGCTTATTCTTTAAAAAAACGTGATGTGATGACATTAACGATTGCTTTTTTAGATGCTGTGAATTGATTTATCTTGAGTATTATCTATATTGCTTTTTTTAGTTTCCGGAGGCAGACAGCGAATGGGATCGAAAGGTGCCAACAAGAGCTTTGATTATAATTTAATCAAAATTCTTGACGCTGTTATTTTGTCAGGAAATGCGGCTATGGCGGCAAAAAAGCTAGGCATTACACCGGCTGCCGTCTCTATGGCGTTAAAGCGCCTGCAGAGTTATTACCCGGAAGAACTGTTTAGCAGAGGGAAAGGCGGGCTCATCCCCACAGCTAAGGCTGTCGACATTCACCAAAATTTCAGTCAGGTGATGAAACTGGTGGATGACACATTTCTCTGTAATAGCAAAAAAGATGAAGCGTTCCAGATAACGTTATTAGGCAGTGATATTGTTGAAAGCTATTATCTTTCTCAGCTCTATAACAGCGATATTTTTGACCGTATTTTGATAAATCATTTCTCTGTCAGAAATATGAATCGGGAGCGTATCAGCGAACTTCTGTTTACTGCGCAAGGCGATCTGTTGATTGGTGCCGAACCTTTGCTGGAGTCCGGCATAGAGAATCAAATTATTGATAGTTTTAAATCATTTGTTTGTATCTGTAGCAGTAAACACATGCTGAGTACCCTCTCACAGCTATCGCTACATCATTTTTATTCTTCGCGTCATGCGTTATATCAGCCGGGGATGGGGGCTTCAGTGATATATCATGATAGCGAGTTATTTAAGGATGAGCTTTACTATACTGGCAGGCGTATTGTCGGCTATCGCAGTGATTCGCTTAACGGTTTGATGAGCATGATCGAACGAACCTCATTGATTGCATTGATGCCTTTGAAATTAGCGCTTTTTTATAAAAATCATCGTAAATATGACATTAAATTTATTCAGCCTCCGCCCGAACTGGCTTTGAAGTCAGTTCAGGTCTATGCATCCTGGAATAAAAATAGTAGAAATATATCGACGATTAATGAGATGGTAAGTATGTTACAAACGCTTTCCTCCTTCCGTCGCTAATACACCTCATTTTTACTCTTTGATTTAATATGGTTTTAAATGATGTGCTTTGATTTTTACCCTTCTGACAGGGCGCTTACACTCCTTGTGTTAATTATTCATTTATAATGATTTCGGAGTGTTAAAATGTCTATTCCCAACCATGTGTCGACAACAGAAGTTGTGCTATTGGAGCTAGAGATCTTACTCACTATTATTTCGATTGGCGCGTGGGGAGGCTTTGTCAGCTATCTTTTACGCAAAGATAAGACAGAATATAATAGTTCTCATGAAAGTATAAAATATTGCTTAACGCAGATCGTGATTTCCTGCTTCACCAGTTTCTTGTTAAGCGCGATTGCAATCGAAAAAGAATGCAGTTTCAACATTGTTCTGTTGGCGGCAGGCTTAGGCGGTGTTTTCGCGAGTCCGATCTTAAAAATTCTTGGGCGGCGGATTAAAAAAATTATCGAAGGAAATAATTCAGATTAATTATCATTCGCAGTATCAGGCTCATCCGTGAGCCTTTTACGCGTCTTTTTTCAGCCGGGTCTAGGTCACTCTATTCTTGATCCAGCCATAAATAAATTGTTCGTTATTGTGGTTTTTTTCAGCAACGTTTAAGTAGTACGTGCCCTGACTGCAATTGAGGGCTTTCACCAAAACGGCTTCCCCTTCCTGGCCTCGCCAGGCCAAATAATGTTCGAGAGCGGCAAGCGTCCGCGGGCCAATATTGCCATCCACATGAATATCCGGGTAGCGTTTACCTTCGTGATTAAAGACGTTCAACCAGCGTTGCAGCCACGCGCTGGGGTGGTAAGCGCCTATGTTGACTGCCGCATCGCACAGCTCGAAGGAGACTGGCCACGATAGCGTCGAGATGACATCAAAGCCTGGTTTTATCCAGTAATCCTCTTCGAGAATCGCGTAGGCTTCAGCGCGGGTCAGATCCCGCATATCGCCAGCGTAGCCATGCGCTCGCGCCGTGGCTTCGGTAATGCCCCAATGGGTGGCGCCGCCTTTATCTTTAGGGTTAAATACGTAACCGCCTTCAAGCGCAATAATTCCATCTATAATTGGATTCATCTTCCCTTTCCTTCGCTTAGTGAATATGCAGATACATGAGAGAACCTAACGTTACTGAAAATACGGTCGTCAGGGCAGCGATGGTTTGCCGTACAATCTGTTTTTTTCTTCCCTTTGTTTCGCTATCCGTCGCGATAATGGCGATATCACTATTAACTTTGAGGCCTTGTCTTGGAATGGTAATAAAAAGATCCTTAATACCAAGCGCTTTAAGGTCACGTCTGATTAAATAGAGAATCTGCGTTAGATTTGCATCATTAACATAGTGGCTTCGACTTCCCCATAACGCGGTGGTTATTTTTTGTCGCTCGATAATCTCCAGATGAGCATTCTCGATGATGAAACTGAGACATTTGGCTCTCATCGCAGTCATTTTAATAACCTGTGAATTTGAGACCGTCCTCAGTTCATATTTACCTTCATTGTAAATGCAGTTGCTATTAATGATATAAGTTTTCATAACGTCTTCCTTTAGAAATGTACATCCTGGTTGTCTGTGGTGACTATATTGTATGAGAAATGTCTTAATCCAATAAATGTCACTGGTTTTATTGTATTGTCATTGTCTATAGCGAGTGTAATCACATTATTTCATTGTAATTAAATGATATTTAATTACATGATAAATGATATTTACTATGTTCTCACCAGAACGGACTAAGCGGGCGCTGAGAGGTGTTGTTTTCTCTTCGGTAGACGGTGTTGTTAACCTCATTTTTATGATTTTTATATCATCTAAAAAGATGATGTTTTGTGATTAGCTATTTTTTATGCCTGTAACGATTATGGACCCCGCAGAACGAGCTGCGACAATTTTGAAACGTAAAAGGAAATTTGAAAATGGCTACAAGCAAACTGATTCAAGGCGATACAATTACTGAAACTACCCATGCAGCGAATGGTTTTGACCCTGCAACAAGCGATGATAAAATAAGCTATACTTCCGCTCGTGTTGCGAAACCGGTATACAATAAATATAAAAATTCCACGACTAAACCGAAGGTATTCGGTTATTACACCGACTGGTCACAGTATGACAGCCGTCTGCAAGGCAATATGTCCCAACCGGGCCGTGGTTATGATTTAACCAACGTTTCACCGACGGCTTATGACAAACTGATTTTCGGCTTTGTTGGCATCACCGGTTTCAGAAAAATTGATAAAGAAAACCGCGATGTCGTAGCAGAAGCGGCAGCACAGTGCGGCAAAGTGAAATATGAGCCGACCTTCCTCGATCCGTGGGGCGATTTCCAGTCTTATATCAACCTGGGTTTTGAAACCAGCGGCTGGGATGTTGATCCGAAAACCGTGACCCAGGCTAACGCCAAAGGTATGCTGGGCGCACTGCGTGATATGCAGGCAAAAGCGAAAGCCGCAGGTCACACGCTGGCGCTCTCCATGAGTATCGGCGGCTGGAGCATGAGTAACGGGTTCCACGAAACCGCCGCTTCTGACTCTTCTCGTAAAATCTTCGCCAAAGGCGTGGTGAAACTGTTCAAACAGTTCCCGATGTTCAGCGAAGTGGATATTGACTGGGAATACCCGAACGATGAAGGGGCGGGCAACCCGTTTGGTCCGGAAGATGGCGCTAACTACGCGCTGCTGATTGCCGAACTGCGTAAACAGCTGGATTCCGCTGGTCTGAGCAATGTGAAGATCTCTATCGCTGCTTCCGCAGTGACCACGATTTTTGATCACGCTAACGTAAAAGATCTGCTGGCTGCCGGCCTGTATGGCATCAACCTGATGACCTATGATTTCTTCGGTACGCCGTGGGCGGAAACGCTTGGCCACCATACCAACCGCAAAGCGCTGGAAGAGGGCGGCTGGGCTGTCGAAACCATCGTTGATCACCTGCTGGCGGAAGGTTTCTCCGCTGACCGTATCAACATCGGTTATGCTGGCTATACCCGTAACGCTCGTCAGGCAGAAATTGAATCCCTGTCGCCGCTGAAAGGTTCTTATAACCCGGGAACAGGTGACACTACAGGTTCTTTCGAATCCGGCACCAGCGAATGGTATGACGTCATTTATAGCTACCTGGATCTGGAAAACCAGAAAGGTCGTAACGGTTTCAACGTTTACACCGACCAGGTCGCTGACGCTGACTACCTGTATAGCCCGGAATCCAAACTGTTTTTATCCCTGGATACGCCGCGTACTGTCAAAGCAAAAGGCGAATATGCAGCGAAACTGGGCCTGGGCGGCGTGTTTACCTGGACTATCGATCAGGACAACGGCGTGCTGGTTAACGCCGTGCGTGAAGGTCTGGGTTATGAAATCGAATCTGAAGTTATCGATATGGAACCGTTCTACTTCGAAGGTATCAATGTAGAAAATGGTGAAGAACAGGGCGATAGCGACGACGCGCAGAAAGTCAACCACGCGCCGAAAGCGGCGATTGAACTGCTGGTCGTAGGCGGATCTACGGTACAGCTGTCTGGCGCAGGTTCTTCTGATGAAGATAGTGATGAGTTGTCCTTTAGCTGGGGCGTGCCTTCTCAAATCGCTGTGGCAGACAAAACGGCAGAAATCATTGAGGTTGTGGTACCGGAAGTTAGCGAAAAAACAGCCTTTCAGTTCACCCTGTTTGTACGCGACTGCTACAACGAACCGTCCTCTCAACAGCGCTTTGTTCTGACGGCTGTGCCTGCGCTATCTCAGGTTCAACCGGAACCGGAAGAGGAAGAAGAGATTATCGTTCCTGTACCGGACGAGGAAGAAGATACCACGCCAGCTGAGGATGATACGCCAGCAGATGACAAAACGTCACCTTACGCACAGTGGGATGCTTTGACCGTTTATGGCGCAAACTGGGGTTCTTTCGAAATCGTTAGCTGGAAAGGCCATAACTATCAGGTGAAATGGTGGTCTATGGGCAACCAGCCTGACCTGAACTGCGGTGTCGGCGGTGCATGGACCGATCTTGGCGCTTACTAATACACGGCATTAAGCACGCTGTATTGGGCTTCATGATTTAAGCCCCGGTTTTCCGGGGCTTTTCTCCACCAGGGACAGAGGAAGAGTAGACCATGACCATTTCCATCCATGCCAGCGCATTTGACGTCAACAGCTGGTATCAAAAAATCACCTTAACCTTTATTAATGAGAGCGGTAATGCGGTCGATATGAACCATGCCGCAATATCGTTCACGGCCTCCGGGCACATCGTTCCATGGGGAAATAGCGGCGGTACGCTCAAAGGGAACCTGCCGCTTACGCTGAATGAGAGTTCGTATGGCACGCTGGAAACTAACAACATCATCATTAATAACAGCGATGCATTACTTCTTCAGCCGGGCGAACGCGGGACGCTCTCTTTCAGCCTCGCGGCGACACAGGTGCCGGTAAAAATGTCCACCATCACCTTGATGCTGGCGTCATCGTCATCCGAAGACACAGAGTCTGAAACCTTATCCGATGAGGAGACGCCAGCGATACCCGCCGCAGATGAACACCCCGCCGAACCCGATGCGCCGGAAAAGGATAACAACCTTCAGGAACGCGGCCTTACGCTTAACGTTAGCGAGTTGAATACCGCGAGTTGGTATCAACGCGTCACCTTTACGCTGACCAACCTCTACGCCCAGGCGGTAGATCTCAATCAGCTTCAACTGAATTTTACGGCCAGCGCGCACCCCGACCCCTACAGTCCGTTTCAGGGAACAATGCTGGGGAATCAGGCCGTGACGCTGGCCAGCGATGGGGGATGGCCCATCGAGAAGAATACCATCACCATTAATCATGACGGCGCGCTGATGCTGGCGGCGGGGGATACCGCCGAATTACAGTGCTATCTGGCCGCCACGCAGATGCCAGTTGCCATCAGCGATTTGAGCGCGACGTTGGCCCATGCCCCTGCCCGTCAGGGTAAAATTTGCGTTCATTTTCCTGCCATGACTCAGACCGTGGCGCTTAAACCGGCGATTGAGCTGCTGTTTCCTGCCGGCGAAACCCGGCGCTTTGTCGGTGAGTGGGGAGAGGTGCTGACAATAGGCGATCTTAGCGCAGGAACGTATCGGCTTACCGTACCGGTACTGGCGAATGATGAGATGCAAATCGCGCCAGTCGAGTCCTCTTTTACCGTTACGCTGCAAACCGGCGATGCCGCCGCGCAGGTCCAGGTATCCTGTCTGCCGATTGTCCGTTATGCCAGCGTGCGTCTGATGATTGACGCACCTGCGCTTGGTAATGCGAAATTGACCGTTGAGATCGCCGATGCTACGCAAGCGGATGAGCGTACCGTCACGCTTATCGCCAACCAACCTCAGTTAATCACCCGGCTACTGGCGGGGCATCATTATACGGTCAATCTACAGCCTGCGATGATTAATAACCGCTTTATATCGGCCCCCATACAGCTTACGGGTTTTATCCCTGCCGCGGCGCAGGTTGCCGAGGTTGCTGTCGCTTACCAGCAGGCTGCGATCGACACGGCGAGTTTCGTGACGGTGGATGCCACTCTACTGGGCCTGCCTGATGGCGTCGCGCCGCAGCGTTATCTGTTCAGTAGCGGTAAATATCAATACTCATTAATGCTGGAGAGCGGTAGCGATCGGCAGACGTTGGCATTACGCTTTGCGCCCGGGCTGTATGATGTTCAGACGGACGATATTTTCATCGACAGCGTGCCGTGGCGTTGTGAACAGGCCGGGTCGCTACGGTTGTTGCAAAAGGTCAACCATGTGGCGCTGGAGTTTCTGCCCGGCGTGACGCTACAGGTAAAAGGTTGGCCTGATTACCTTGCTCATGGCGGCGTGACGGTTAACGCGCCAGAGACGGTTTCTCTTTATCGCGATATACCGTTTAGCGCGTTGTTTAAATACGATGGTTTTGACGGCGGCGGCGATCCGGTTCCGGCCGCGGAGGTTGACGTGAACGGGGATGGTTTTCTGGATTACGCGACGTTACCGATCCATAAAACCGTTGCGCTGGTGCGCCAGATAGAAAAAGAAGCCGGGCGTAGCGTCATGCCGGTAATGGTCATTTATACCGCGAATGCCAGCGGCGGTAGCGCCCTGGCGGATTTACAGGATGCGCAAAAGCTACGTAACCATTTTGGTAACTTTATTACCCAGTGTCTGGCGGCGCAGTCATACAAAGATGAGACGCATCCTGTCCCGGCTACCTTTGTGCTTAACCCGGATTTTCTGGGGGCGCTACAGCAAGGACCGTATGGCTATACCGTAGTACGGCAAAAAAACAGTGTGCCGGTGAATGCCCAACTGGCGGCGGCGATACAAGCATTACCGGCGATGGCTGGCTTTATCGCGCCTTCGTTGCCGACGTTTAGCGACGATCTCTACGGCTATATTCAGGCGGTGAACTATCTTGTTCGTCAGTTTGCCCCGGACGTGGCTTTTGGCTGGCAGACGAATGTCTGGGCGACAGGAACGGCGGACTGGGTGCTGCGCGATACAGCTGATCCGGTAGCTGAAGGGCTGGCGATCGCCGAATTTATTCATGAACTGGGCGTTTATAGCGGAGAATATGCGCCGGACTTTATTGCGTTTGATAAATTTGAGCGTGACTGTTTCAGTCCTGATGCGCTTGCCCACTATGGCTGGAATGCGACATGCTGGCTTAATTACCTGGCGATGGTCAAACAGGTGACGAAAGCGCTGCTGACGCCCGCCATGCTGTGGCAAATCCCAGGCGGCCATATGCCTACAGTAGAAGAGGGCGTCAGTAAAATCAGCGCTGCGCACTTTGCATCCGGCGGAACCTTTTTTATGGGTGACGCCCGCATTGGCAGCGATCCTGACACGCTCTCTTTGCAGCTACTCAATACGGCCTTAAATAGCGCGACTTACGGCGTCCCGACCGTCGGCGACTTTTTACGTAAAGATAAAGGGTATGACTGGAGCCAGATGCAGGCGCTGAACCTACCGGACTTTAACGTCTTTTCGATCTTATGGGGCGGTGGTTCTACTATCAGTATTACGACAATCCATTCTAACGGTGAAGACGGCGGCTGGCTGGCGGATAAAATGGTAGAGTATTATGCTGCTCCACGCTATTTCAGATAATATCACTGCTTATTTGCATTAATCTGGACTATTAGTTTGAGATTCGAAGGCGCGTTCTTTCGAATCTCTTTTCCTGCGCCCCCTGACCTCTCATTCTTTATGCGTAATTCGTTATTAATTTTCTGTAATCATTTTGTATTAAGAATTGTCTTAATCTTAAAAATATTGCGTATTAGTGCGTTGTGAATACAGAAATACTGCATAGCGATGTTATTTATTATTAATTTAAGCGTTTTTTGAGAGGTTATACTGTGACGCTACATTGAGTAGACAACCGTTAATGAAAAAAATGATGAACGACGCTTTTGCTAAAGATAATAATGAGAATTCATTACACTCTTTTCTTTTTTCTCAGCAGGCTAAACCTCACGCGGCGATTGATGCCTTATTTTCGGCATTGTTGCCATTTGGTCAACCGTTTACGCTGGGTATCGGCGATGAGTTTTATTTACAGGCAAATGATGAACACTACATTGTATTACTGGAGTCTGGCGTTGTTTCTTTCTGTCATAATGACAAACGACTCCATATATCTTCATCGTTTGCGCCATCGGTCGTGGGTATGGTTGACAGCTATGGCGCTACCTATAATGTCCCCGCGCGACCGGAACACTTTTTGCTCGCAGAAACGGTTTGTACCGGTAGATTTGTTCGCCTGCCGGATTTTATAAAAATCGCCGATGAATGCGATTTGTGGCACGACGTGGCCCGTTGTCTGGCTTACCGTCTGATGGTGATGAGCGCGCGCGATCGTGAATTAGTCGGCGTCGATTCTTATCTGAAAGTTCGGGCGCTGCTGACTGAAATCTGGGCTTATCCACAGGCCTACCGGGAAAGCATTATCGTGTTGAATTTTATTCAACGGCGTACCGGGATATCGCGCAGTCGGACCATGAAGATTCTGTCTGAACTAAAAAAAGGCGGGTATATCCATATTGATAATGGGCGGCTGACGGCGCTCGGAAAACTGCCAGTGGCGTATTAATGTACTATATGCAACGATATATTTACATATCTCGACTGAATTTGCCTGTTATCGTTAATAGAATGTTTTACTGAAGGTTGTTATGAAGGCTATTTTTAAAAAGTCAATATGGCTAAAGGAGATGGGCCGAACGGCTGGTGTAAAGTCAATATAAAACAACGTGTTACATCTAGTCCTTTAAAACCAAATGTCGATGATTGCAACTTGCCGTTGGCTTGCTAATAATTAATAACATCGTTATCTCATTATAACGTAAAGATTAACTCACGACGTTGAGTGGCTGTTTTATTGCTTCTGACATTTATATCAGAACAAGAA
Source organism: Salmonella sp. NW38 (assembly GCF_051807745.1). Lineage (NCBI taxonomy): Bacteria > Pseudomonadati > Pseudomonadota > Gammaproteobacteria > Enterobacterales > Enterobacteriaceae > Salmonella > Salmonella sp. NW38. Next base: position 266,163 of record NZ_JAMMTO010000002.1, read on the forward strand.
GACGCTTTTTTTCGCATAAGAAAAAGTCGTGATATTGCTGTGAAGAAATATCAGCAGCCGTTGCGTTAAAAAATCTGATTACCCTCATTTTTATATTTAAAAGGAGCTTGAATGAAAAAGCCTGTACTAGCATTAATGGTCTCTGCGATTGCCTTTGGCGGAATGTTGTCCACCGCGCAAGCGGATACTACAACCGTCACTGGCGGTACGGTAAATTTTGTCGGACAGGTCGTTGACGCCGCCTGTTCTGTTTCCGCTGACTCTGTCGATCAGACCGTGACATTAGGCCAGGTTCGCGCCAGTAAATTAACCGAGGCCGGTATGGTGGCGAATCAAAAAGAAGATTTCACCATTAAACTGGAAGACTGCGATACTCAGACCAGCCAGAATGCGGCGGTGATTTTTAATGGCCAGCAGGACGCAAACCAGCCGGGTTCACTGGCGAATACCGCTGGGGCAGGTTCGGCGACGAATGTGGCATTACAACTTTATGGACCAGATGGCCAGGCGCTGAATATCGGTGAATCGTCCAGTACTGTTACCTTGAACGATGGCGAAAACGTTATTCCGCTTAGCGTGGATTATATCGCTACCGGTACGGCGACTGCCGGTAATGTTAGTGCGACGGCGACATTTAGCATGGTTTATTCCTGATTCCTTATCGGGATTTTTTTCTCGTCTGTTGGGAGGCGAGAAAGGGGCGTTACGCGCGTCACTGCGGTACCGATTTTCCTTCGATTATTGCTACTGCTGTCGGCGGCCGGCCTGTCGTTTGCCGCGCAGGCGGGAGGCATTGCGCTGGGCGCGACCAGAGTGATTTATCCGCTGGGAAGTAAGCAAACCTCCTTGCCGATTATTAATTCTTCTGCCAGCAATGTTTTTTTAATTCAGTCATGGGTCGCCAATGCCGATGGTTCACGCTCGACGGATTTTATCATCACGCCGCCTCTCTTTGTGATCCAGCCTAAAAAAGAAAATATATTACGTATTATGTATGTCGGGCCGTCATTACCGACCGATCGCGAAAGCGTATTTTATTTAAACAGTAAAGCGATACCCTCTGTCGATAAAAATAAGCTGACCGGCAACTCCCTGCAAATTGCGACGCAAAGCGTGATTAAGCTATTTATTCGCCCGAAAAATCTGGCGGAGGCGCCAGCTCATGCCCCGTCGACGCTTCGCTGCCGTAACGAACGCGGCCAGCTAACGATTACTAACCCTTCGCCGTACTACGTTTCGATGGTTGAACTGTACAGCGCGGGGAAAAAGCTGCCGAATACTATGGTACCGCCGAAAGGCGCGATCACTCTCCCGGCGACGCCCGGCCAGGTATCTTTGCGCACGGTAAACGATTTTGGCGCAACGACGCCAGCACGCGTTTGTCCAGCTTCATGATGTTATGCGTAATCAGCTTTTCATGACGCGATATTACTCCAGCGTAGCTAAACCCGTATTAACCCCGCTGGCGTTGGCTATCGCACTGGCGCCTGCGCCGGGGTGGGCGGAAAACTATTTCAACCCGGCATTTCTGTCTGACGACCCGTCTGCGGTGGCCGACTTATCGACCTTTTCCCGTAATGCCCAGGCGGCGGGAATGTATCGCGTTGACGTTTACCTGAACAATACGTTTCTCGCGACCAGAGACATAGCCTTCCAGGCGGTGAAAACGACGGGAAAAAGCGCGCCCACCGATGACAGCGGATTACGCGCCTGCCTGACGCCTGAAATGCTTAAAAATATGGGGGTAAACACCGGGGCGTTTCCACTGTTGGCGAAGGCGGCGGCGGGAAGTTGCCCGGATCTCGCCAGTGCGATACCGGCCGCCCGGCCCCGCTTTGATTTTGCGCAGCAACGTCTCGACATTAGCATCCCGCAGGCGGCGATGGTTGCCAGCGCCAGAGGCTATATCCCACCGCAATACTGGGATGAAGGTATTAACGCGTTGCTATTGAATTACACCTTTACCGGCGCGAATAGTCAGGATCGGAGCGCAGGCGGCAGTGCGGAGAACAGCTATTTTCTTGGATTGAATAGCGGCCTTAATCTGGGGGCCTGGCGGTTACGCGACTACTCCACATGGAACGCGAATAGCGGCGATCAGAATAGCGACAGCGACTGGCAGCACATCAGTACCTATCTGGAACGTGATGTGGTCTTTTTGCAGGGAGAACTGACGGCAGGCGATAGTTATACCCCCTCCGCATTATTCGACAGCATTCCTTTTCGCGGTCTACAACTGGCGTCTGACGACAATATGTTGCCAGACAGCATGAAAGGCTTCGCGCCGACCATTCACGGCATTGCCAGAAGCAACGCGCAAGTGACCATTCGGCAAAACGGCTACATCATCAATCAGCGCTATGTGCCGCCCGGGGCATTTACTATTAATGATCTCTATCCCACCGCCGCCAGCGGCGATTTGACTGTGGAAGTCAAAGAGTCCGACGGTTCTATTAATCGCTATAACGTGCCCTATTCCGCCGTGCCGATTCTACAACGAGAAGGGCGGCTGAAGTATGCGGCGACGGTGGCGGAGTATCGCAGCGATAGTAGTCAAAAAGAGAAGGTGAAATTCAGTCAGGCGACCTTGATATGGGGGTTACCGCATGGTTTTACGCTGTATGGCGGAACACAACTTTCCAGTCATTATCACGCGCTGGCGATCGGCAGCGGCGCAAATCTGGGCGACTGGGGCGCGGTGTCGCTGGATGTCACCCAGGCTACCAGTACGCTGGCGGATAATAACACCTACCAGGGGCAATCGCTGCGTTTCCTGTATGCCAAATCGCTTGCACAGTCAGGAACCAATTTACAGCTTATGGGCTATCGCTATTCAACCTCGGGCTTTTACACGCTGGATGATACCACGTGGAAACGGATGAGCGGCTATGACGATGACAGTCGGACTGACAGCGATAAAAGCAGGCCGGAATGGGCGGATTATTACAATCTTTATTATACCAGGAGGGGGAAAGTACAACTCGATATCAATCAACAGCTAGGCGGGTTGGGATCGCTTTTTATTACCGGCAGTCAGCAAAGTTACTGGCACACTGATGAAAAGGATTCTTTGTTGCAGGTGGGATACAGCGATACGCTGGCGGGTATTGCATGGAGTGTTTCTTATAACAATAACAAATCCGCAGGCGATGCGGAGCGCGATCAAATTTTCGCGCTGAATATCTCGGTGCCGCTAAGTCAATGGCTGCAACACGATGATGAGGTTACGCGCCATCACAATGTTTACGCTACCTTTAGCACCAGTACGGACAAACAGCATAACGTTACGCAGAATGCGGGCCTTAGCGGCACACTGCTGGACGAAAACAATCTTAGTTACAACATACAGCAAGGTTATCAGAATCACGGTATTGGCGAAAGCGGCTCCGCCAGCCTGGAATACGATGGGGCGAAAGGCAACGCCAACATTGGCTATAACGTTAGCGATAACGGCGATTACCAGCAGGTGAATTATGGCCTGAGCGGCGGCCTGGTGGCGCACGCGCATGGAGTGACGCTAAGCCAGCCGCTGGGCAATACCAATATTTTGATTGCCGCGCCGGGCGCAGCCAACGTCGGCGTTGTCGACCAGCCGGGTATTCATACGGACGCGCGTGGCTATGCGGTGGTGCCGTATGCGACAACATATCGCCAAAACCGTATGGCGCTGGACGTTAACTCGATGGCTGATGATGTCGATATTGATGACGCGGTGACTCGCGTTGTGCCGACCGAAGGCGCGCTGGTTCTGGCCCGCTTTAAAGCGCGAGTCGGCGCGCGTGCCCTGGTAACGCTGAATCATAACGGTAAGCCTGTACCCTTTGGCGCAACGGTGACGGTGAATGATCGTCATGCGGAGGCGATTGTTGACGAGGCCGGGGAAGTCTATCTTTCCGGGTTGTCAGCGCAAGGCATTCTGCACGTTCGCTGGGGGAACCTGCCGGATCAACAGTGTGTCGCGTCCTATCATCTCTCTTCCTCCCGTCAGATTCTGAGTCGACAACATGCGGAGTGTCATTAAATGAAAATACCTCTTTTATTTGCTCTGCTGGTGGGAAGTGTCGTATCGCAGTACGCATTCGCAGACGTGTGTAAAAACGTTAACGGTGTACCTTCCAGTATTAATTACGATTTAACGACCACTCTGACGGCAGAACAAAACCAGGTGGGAAAGACGGTTCAACTGGAAAAAAGCCAGGAAGTTAATGTACAGGCGGTGTGTCCCGCCGGCGCGGCGACCAATAGCCAGACTTATCGCTCCTATGTGTCGCCATATCCGATCGTAGAAACGAGCGGTAACTGGAAATATTTAAAGCTGGACCCGGACTATCTTGAAGGCGGAATGCGAATTGAGGATTCTTCGGCGGGCGATATCTATCCGCCAATGAACAATGTCCTGATGGGATATGATGAAAATGTGAAAGCGGGTCAACCGTTTTACGTTCGTGACTCAAATCTGGAGTTTCAGCTCAAAATTGTTAAACCGTTCGTCGGCACGGTGAATATTAGTCCTAAGACTATGTTCAATGTTTATGTCATGACCGCCGCAGGCGATCCGCTGACAGATGTCGTGTACAGCATTCTTTATAGTGGAACGGTGACCGTACCGCAAAGCTGCGAAATCAACGCCGGACAAACGATTCTGGTGAATTTCGGCGCATTGTACAGTGGCAATTTCAACCATGCAGGCCAAAAGCCGGAGGGGGTACGAGCGAAAAAATTTAGCGTACCGGTAAAGTGCAGCGGCCTGGATTCGCAGGTCAATTTAACAATGCGCCTTATCGCTACGCCGGATAGCCACGTTCCCCAGGCTATCGCTTCGGATAATGCGGATGTCGGCGTAGTGGTCGAAACCGATGAAGGAAACGCGCTTATCCCCAATGATGCACAGAGCGTCGCGCCTTTTATCACCGATAGCGCCGGACGCGCTAACATCACATTGCAGGCCTACCCGGTAAGTACAACAGGCGAAACGCCAGCGGAAGGGGCGTTTACCGCACTGGCCAGCCTGCGAGTGGACTTTGACTAAATGAACAGATCACACTGCGCTCTTTTTGCCATGGGACTGATGCTGTGTCCACAAATCAATGCCAGCGCTGACGACCTCGCTTATAACCTCGAATTTACCGGCACTATTGTGGCGCAAACCTGCGACATAGATATTTCCAGTCTCAGTCAAAGTATTGATTTAGGGCAGTTTGCGGTCGGCGATTTTCCTTCGACGGGAACAACGACAAAATTTAAGCCCTTTAATATCAACCTCAAGAATTGTTCCCGAGGAATTGCCGGGGCGAAGATCTGGTTTACCGGCGAACCCGATCCGGACAATCCCGCGCTACTGGCGATAACCGATACCGGAATGGGAAGCGGAAACATGTTAGCAAGCGGGGTTGGGGTGGAAATTCTGAATGATGATCAGGATACCATCAGTATCAATAATGCCGACTCGGTGGTCTATCCGTTGAAAGCCGGACGCAACACGCTGTCTTTTTATATTCGCTATAAATCGACCCGGCCGACGGTCACGTCCGGGAACGCGACGGCGGTCATGTATTTCGATATGCAGTATGAATGAGGAGCCATCGTAATTATGCGTAACGATATCCTGTACGGCATCGGGATGCTGCTGGCGGCATCCGGCGTCCAGGCGCACGATGGCCGGGTCTATGTCTCCGGAACCATCACGGACAATACGTGTTCGCTCTCTCCAGGCTCGGAAAATATTAACGTGGCGATGGGAGCGGTTTCTCAACGGCAGTTTTATCGCGCAGGCGACGGTTCTGCATGGCAACCTTTTGCTATCGATTTACAAAACTGCGGCAGCACTGCCAGCGGCGTAACGGTCAGTTTTAGCGGTGCGGCGGACAGCCGTAATACGGATTTATTGGCGCTTACCGCAGGGGAAAGCGACGCTTCAGGCATTGGGATTGCGCTTTATGATCAAAATAAAACCTTAATCCCACTGGGGCAGGAGAGTGATGTGGTGACGCTCAGTCCGGGCCAGGCGTCGGCGCATCTGCAATTTTATGCGCGTTATCTTGCTGATGGCGGCGCGGTAACGCCCGGGGACGCCAATGCCTCCGCAACCTTCATTCTTGCCTATGAATAAGTTCTTTTTACGCTGCGCGATATATTGGTGCTTGCTTCCCATATCATGGGCGCAGGCTGGCGTGGTGATTGGCGGTACTCGCTTTATCTATCATGCGGGCGCCCCGGCATTAAGCGTACCGGTAAGTAACCATTCAGAAGCGTCCTGGTTAATTGATACGCATATTTTACCTGGTGGCCGCTGGCCAGGAACCAAAAACGAAGGGAATATCACGCCCTTCGTGGTCACGCCGCCATTATTTATGCTTTCAGCGCGCCAGGAAAACTCAATGCGGGTGGTTTATACCGGCGGACCGCTACCCGCCGACAGGGAAAGTCTGTTTACCTTGAGTATCGCCGCCATTCCCTCCGGTAAACCGGAGGCGAACCGTGTACAAATGGCGTTTCGTTCGGCTTTAAAATTGCTCTATCGCCCTGAGGGACTCGCCGGCAATCCGCAGCAGGCCTACCGGCATCTGATCTGGTTGCTTACCCCTGATGGCGCGACGGTACGCAATCCGACACCCTATTACGTTACGCTCTTTTTATTACGCGCTAACGAGCGCGCCCAGGACAACGCCGGGGTCGTGGCTCCCTTTGCAACGCGTCAAACGGACTGGTGCCGGCACACGGTTCGCTGCACTGTGCGCTGGCAAAGTATTAATGACTATGGGCGGGTAATGCCAGCGCAAACCGTGGATCTGACGCGTATTCATTAACCTATTTTTCAGGCGTCTCCCGATAGCGGGAGGCTTTCCGATCTTATCGAACGAGACTTTTATTATGTATTATCACGCGTTAAAACTTTCCCGACTGGCGATGTTGACGTTGGCAGGCGTTGCCGTATCCGCCTCGGCAATCGCCGCCGATTCTGCCCCGACGTCGCAAATTGGTCCGACGGCGGAAGCCTACATCGTCAGTCATCCGGATAAAGTGGGAGAGGTGGTGGCAACGTATTTGGCCGAACATCCGGAATTTTTGGTCGCCGCCAGCGAGACATTGCATCAGCGTCAGCAGATTGCGCAACAACAGGCATATGTTCAACTGGCATTACAGTATCGTGCTGAGTTGCTCAGTAGCAGCAGTCCTTCCGTTGGGCCCAACGAGGCAAAAGCGGTGGTGGTGATGTTCTTTGATTACCAGTGCTCGTGGTGTAGCAAAATGGCGCCTGTGGTCGAAAACCTGATTAAGGCGAACCCGGATACCCGGTTTATTTTCAAAGAGTTTCCTATTTTTTCCTCCCGCTGGCCGGTATCCGGACTGGCGGCAAGAGTCGGCGAACAGGTATGGCTTACCCAGGGTGGGGCGAAATATCTCGACTGGCATAATGCGCTTTATGCCACAGGGAAGGTGGAAGGCGCGTTAACGGAACACGATGTCTACACCCTGGCGCAACATTATCTAACGCCGACGCAGTTGGCCGCCGTAAAAGAAGCGCAAAGCAGCGGTGCAGTACATGATGCGCTCCTCACTAACCAGGCACTGGCGCAGCATATGGATTTTAGCGGCACGCCTGCTTTTGTCGTCATGCCTCAGACGCAAAACGGTGATGTAAAACGGGTGACCGTGATCCCGGGAAGCACGACTCAGGATATGTTGCAAATGGCGATTCAGAAAGCGAAGGGATAGTGTTCACTTGTCGGGAAGCGAAAGCTTCTCGTTATTAACCGCCACCAGAAGTGCAGGAAGGCTTATTATGCATGTCAGACACTATGTGGTGCCCGCGTTGTGGTTGCCGCTCATGGTTATCGGTGCGGCGCAGGCGGGAAGCCAGATACGGTTTCAGGGAACGGTTGTTGAAGCAGGATGCTGGAATGAGACGGGGGTACTGGAAGTGCGTTGCCATCGGCAGGACGGTATTGAGCGCCATATTATCGTGGAGAATATGACTACGTCGATCGCTTCACCGTATGCGATGGTGGAACCTCATTACCTGGATGAGGACAAACAGCTGGCGCTGCTGCGGATTATTTATGACTGAACATAGTATGCACATCTGAAGGAGGCATAATAACGGTGGTTAAGTGCTCCGTTGCTTAAAAACAGAGATGATAACCACCGAAAATATCCGCTTAGTGATCGCCTTATCTTCTCGTACAGCGCTAGAGGCGTATTGGAAGATAAAATAAGGCGAGCATCGCCAGAAATATAGAAATGATTACTGCGATGATATTTTTATGTCGGTATGGTTTTTTACAGGTATAGGGCTGGGGAAGGTCGCTTGTATCAATAACGATCTTTTCATTTATTTTTATACCATGCCTCGGTAAGGTCATAAGTAATTCCTGTAAACCTATTTTTAAGATTGGGGCGTAATAGATAAATTGGCTGTGTCAGGTTAGTATCGCTGATAAATTTGCCCCGTTCCCCCCAAACGGCGTACGCAACACCTTCACGGATAATCAATTCATGATGTGCGTTTTCTATTAAATAGCTCAGGCGCCGGGCCCGCATAAATGCTATTTTGAACGCTGCATTACTGCTCAAAGACGTGATTTTTCTTAATCATTTATTGTAAATAAACTCATTATTTATTTTATGCTGTCTCATGATTACTCCATTTGTGCTTTCAGGCCATGATATCCCACTTGTTCCGTATAGTCAGCATCGTTGCAACGTGTCCGCTATGCTATGAGCAAGGATAGGTTGGGGCGACAGGCCTGAGAAATCAACTGTCATTAAATTGGCTAAATTGTTTAAGTGAAATAAATGTTATTGTTTTTGTGTTCTTTTTATAAGCATGTTGATCCTGTTTTATCAATATTTAATGAGGTATGCATATAACGCGTCGTTTAAGGATTCTTAAACCATTTTTTTGAGCGACAAATAATATGTGTGTCATTATTTTTTATTCAATTGATGAGAATTGTCTGTTGTGATTCATTAATTTGAAAATGCGGTTGGTCACAAAAAAGGACATAAAAATAATATTTTGCTGCCGTTTATGTTTAATTTTATTAAGTGTTGCTATGATTTTAGGTTAAGCATTTTTTATGTGCTTGAATGATAATTTATGTTACCTGGTGTAACGTTTATTTCGGCCTATTGGTCGGTCTTATGGATGCTATAGGATATAGGTAAAAAGAACTAAATAAATATTCGATGATGACTTGCTTTCTCAGGGTGAAATTTTATGAGTTAATAGCGGTATAAAATATTTTTATGATTTTTTTGTTATTGCGTTATACGTAGTGACTATGCTGCACATCTTCAGAATATTACGTTGGACGGGCAGAGAAATTGCCTCTGCATTGCAGAAGTCTCATAACGTATAGTCTGGAGATCATTATGTACGTAAATTAACAGTCCTCACTCGTCATGCCTGTACCAAGAGCGCTGATGAATCAGAAAATTGATACCGATAACGCGATGGTGCAAAACCATAACGCCATATACCAACAGCTCCTCGACCAAATTCGTGAGGACAATACATATAAACATGCCGTTATTACCCTTAATCCTTATGGCACCGCGCCGTTAAGCCTTTATCCTGGTGTCTGAGTTGAAAGCAGCGAACCGGGTATCGTGGAGTTTCTGGTTTTTGACAACGGTAATTACCGTTCCCGCGAAGATAATATCAATCTGCCGCCATCGGATAACGACCGCATGAGAGTTGTTTTATTTATTGATGTCGTCAACACGCATGGTGTGATCCGGAACGATATTATTGATATGTTCCATATAATCAGCAATTTCCTGCGAGGTTTACAGCCCTTTAATGCCTTTGACATTTTTACCTTTCGTGAAGTCAAATCCGCCACGGCCTTTACCGATAAAGGAATCCAGTGCGACGGTACTGAATGTACTGTCTGCGACCTGTTTACCTTTGATATCAAATTTGACAATACGCTGTACCAGCGGTTTTGTGTTGTAGTGTTTGAATTTGGCCGTTTTCGACACATGCTGCATGCCGTTCTTCGGATCGGCTGCATGAGACATCATCGCCTTCAGAGCGTTACCGCTAATTTCCACGCTCATTACGTCGTTAGTAAAAGGATACATACTTAGAACATCACCGATCAGGTAATCATCGTCATATCAATAATGGTGTGATGGAGGGCACCGTTGTAGTGATGGCTGAGCTGGCAGGTTTTCAGGTATTGCTTACAGCGATAGAGTTGCACTCCTGAGGGGGAAATGACCGTTTCGGATCCCTCCCTGAGTTACGGAACAGCGGGGCAAATCACATCAATCTTTGTTATCAGTTATCCAAAAGGTAAAGCTTAGTACAACACTAAATCTGCGGTATGACCTAAAAAGATGAAGTGTTGATTTAATAATAAACATTGAGTTATTTTTTATAAAAAAACATTTCTCGACACATTATTTTTAAATACTTTTATCCTGCGTGATGTGAGATTTATATCACTATTCTATAACTAGATTTGGTTAAACTTTGACACCGGAGTAAAACATATTCATTGATGAATAAAATATAACTATGGGAAATATATTCAATGTCTCTGATAAAGCGAACAGTATTATTTAGTCTCTTACTTACAATATCTACTGTTTTTAGCCATTCTGTACATGCACTGGAATATAAGAATTCATTTGGATCAATTAATGCCGGTTATGCTGACTGGAATAGTGGATTCGTCAATGTACATCGTGGGGAGGTGTGGAAAGTAACTGCTGACTTTGGTGTCAACTTCAAAGAGGCAGAATTCTATTCATTTATTGAAAGCAACGTGTTAAATCACGCTGTTGCTGGAAGAAATCATACTGTTTCTGCCATGACTCATGTACGACTCTTTGATTCAGATTATACTTTCTTCGGCAAGATATATGGTCAATGGGATAACTCATGGGGCGATGACCTCGATATGTTTTATGGAGCGGGGTATTTAGGTTGGAGCGGGAGTTGGGGGTTCTTCAAACCCTATATTGGTCTGCATAATCAATCTGGTGATTATGTCTCGCAGAAATATGGGCAGACAAGCGGCTGGAATGGCTATGTTATTGGCTGGACTGCAGCCTATAATTTTAATTTATTTGGTGAAGATTTTGTTTTATCTGACTGGAATGAAATCGAACTAGATAGAAATGACGCTTATACGGAGCAGCAATTCGGTCGAAATGGATTAAATGGTGGATTAACACTGGCATGGAAATTTTATCCCCGCTGGAAAGCTACTGTGACATATCGTTATTTCGCGAACAAACTAGGTTATGACGGATATGGAGACCAGATGATTTATATGGTCGGATATTCATTTTAAATAAAATCAAAGGAGTTGAAATGAAAAAAACAGTCATTGCCAGCATGATTGGACTGGCGCTTTGTGCGACAAGTACGATATCTGTCGTGCACGCGGCTGCCGAAAAACGCCCGAACTTGGTTTTTATTGTGGCAGATGATCTTGGCTATGGTGATTTGGCGACTTACGGTCACCAGATAGTGAAAACCCCGAATATTGACCGCCTGGCGAAAGAAGGGGTCAAATTCACTGAATACTATGCGCCGGCTCCTTTGTGTTCTCCTTCCCGCGCCGGGATGTTAACAGGCCGTATGCCCTTCCGCACCGGTGTACGCTCCTGGATCCCTGAAGGTACTAATGTTTCTATTGGACGTAACGAATTGACCATAGCCAATCTGCTGAAACAGCAGGGTTACGATACCGCGATGATGGGTAAACTGCATCTCAACGCCGGGGGCGATCGTACCGATCAGCCGCAGCCGAAAGAGTTAGGTTTTGATTACTCGCTGGTGAACCCGGCTGGCTTTGTGACCGATGCTACGCTGGATAATGCCAAAGAGCGCCCGCGTTACGGCGTCGTTCACCCAACCGGCTGGATGCGTAACGGCAAACATATTGATCGTGCCGATAGCATCAGCGGCGAATTTGTCAGTTCTGAAGTGGTGAACTGGCTAGATAACAAGAAAGACGACAAACCGTTCTTCTTATACGTTGCCTTTACGGAAGTTCACAGCCCGCTGGCCTCGCCGAAAAAATACCTCGATATGTATTCACAATACATGAGCGAATACCAGAAGCAGCATCCCGATCTGTTCTACGGCGACTGGGCGGATAAACCGTGGCGCGGTACCGGTGAATATTACGCCAATATCAGCTATATGGATGCGCAAGTCGGTAAAGTACTGGATAAAATTAAAGCGATGGGGGAAGAAGATAATACCATTGTCATCTTCACCAGTGATAACGGCCCGGTGACGCGTGAAGCGCGTAAAGTCTACGAGCTGAACCTCGCAGGCGAGACTGACGGTCTGCGCGGACGTAAAGATAACCTGTGGGAAGGCGGTATTCGCGTTCCGGCAATTATCAAATACGGTAAACACATTCCACAGGGCGTCGTTACCGATACGCCGGTGTATGGTCTGGACTGGATGCCGACGCTGGCGAACATGATGGATTTCAAACTGCCGACTGATCGTACATACGACGGGCAATCGCTGGTTCCGCTGTTGGAGCAGAAAACGTTAAAACGTAATAAGCCGCTGATCTTCGGTATTGATATGCCGTTCCAGGATGATCCGACCGATGAGTGGGCGATCCGCGACGGTGACTGGAAAATGATCATCGATCGTGAAAATAAACCTAAATACCTCTATAACCTGAAAAAAGATCGGTTCGAAACGCTGAACCAAATTGGCAAACAGCCTGAAATTGAAAAACAGCTGTATGGCAAGTTCCTGAAAATGAAACAGGACATCGATAACGACTCATTAATGAAAGCCCGTGGCGACAAACCAACGCCGGTGACCTGGGGCTAAAAGGATAATTATAAAAAATTAAGTATGCCACTTAGGGCTCTGCCCGCCTGATTCAGCGCCCTCGTGCTGAGTCAGGTTCTTTTATTTTAGGGATACGGAAAATATGCAACGGAAAAGCTGTCAGGTAATGATCAAACCGACCGGGTCGGTGTGTAATCTTGATTGTAAATATTGCTTCTATCTGGAAAAGGAAATGCTCTATCCCGATAGAAAAAACCATTACAAGATGACGGAAGAAACGCTAGCGTTGTTTGTGCAACAGCATATTGCGGCGCAGGACGTAGATGAAGTGATTTTTGCGTGGCAGGGTGGGGAACCGACGCTGATGGGGCTGCCATTTTACCGCCAGGCGGTAGCGCTCCAGCAACGTTATGCTAATGGAAAAGCCATCGTTAATACTTTTCAGACCAATGGCATTCTGATTGATGATGAATGGGCAAGATTCTTCAGGGCGCATGACTTTCTGGTTGGTATTTCGATTGATGGCGATGCGGCGCTGCACGACGAATGGCGGGTAACTCGCGCAGGGCAACCTACCCATCATAAAGTTGAACAGGCGATAAAATGCCTGGCGAGTCATGGCGTTGAATTTAATACTCTCACGGTGGTGAGTCAGAGCAATATGCTACACCCGCAGCGGGTTTATGCGTATCTGAAATCTATCGGCAGCCGCTATATGCAGTTTATTCCGCTAGTGGAAAGAGCGGCAAATAAAGACGGAATGCTGGCGCATCCGCAGGACGAGAAAACCGCAGTAACCCCCTGGTCAGTGGACGGATTACAGTTTGGAAAGTTCCTGAATGCCATTTTTGATATCTGGATCCGCGAAGATATTGGTGATATCGGCATTCAACTCTTTGAACAAACGCTGGCGGCATGGTGTGGACTCCCCCCTCAGGTTTGCGTTTTTGCGCCCGTTTGCGGTAGCGCTTTTGCAATGGAAATGAATGGCGATGTGTATAACTGCGATCATTTCGTTTACCCGCAATATAAGCTCGGCAATATTAACGACACGCCGCTGCGTCAGATGAATAATAGCGCGCAAAACCAGCAGTTTGGTCTCGATAAAAGCCGCACGATGGCGCAGGAATGCCATACCTGCCCGTGGCAATTCGCCTGTTATGGCGGTTGCCCTAAACACCGCTTTTTGCCTTCGGCTTGCGGACCGATGAAGCAAAACTATCTTTGTGCCGGCTATCAGTGCTTTTTCTCTCATACCGCACCGATGATGAAAGCGATGAAAACCCTTTACGTAAATAACCTGTCACCGGCGGAGATCCGGTCTGTTTTTTTTAAGTAATGCTCAAGGAGGAACGCATGTTTGCCAATATTAATGTGGACTGCTGTAAAACGCCGGGATGTAAAAATCTGGGCGTGTTGAACAGTCCGGATTATGTCCGCCAGGGAAAAGATGTTCTTTGTCGGGAATGTGGTTTCCTGTTTCCTGTTATTTCCGCTGGGGCGTTAAATCTTTTTCGCCACACGGTAAACCGGGGATGGAAAGGCCTGGTCAAACAGTGTCCTGCCTGCGGCAGCACCTCATTAAAGAAATACGGCTTCTCGACTCAGGGAGAACACCGCATGGCGTGTAGTCAGTGTCGGAAAACGTTCATCGTCCCCGAAAAGGCAAAAAGCGATTGCCGACAGGACGAGCTGGCAACCCTAATTGAGGAAGGGACATCGCTTGCCGGGATCCGCTCACAGCTGAAATTAGACAGCACAGGCCTTAACCGGGCGCTGTTTAAACTATCCCGTAATGCAAACCTTGCGGAGCGATGCCAGCAGTTTCCGGCCTTCGATATCGCACTCAGCACCCGCGCTTTCCGGGTGAACTATAACGGTGGAGACAGCAGCCTGTATGTTCTGGTGACGGCAGAAGAACAAAGCGGAAGGGTGGTGGCGATTTCGTCAAATTATTCAGCACAGCCGCTGGATAAAGCCTGGCAGTATCAGTCGTATTATGAAGAACGGCTACCTCCGGGAACACTGGCGCATATGGTGCAACGTAAGGAAGCGATTACAGCGCGCCGCGAAACTTTATTTGATATCGATTACGGTCCGGCCTCGTTATATAAGAATGACTCCGGAATGATCGTAAAGCCGGTGTTGCCTGCCTACCGCCATTTTGAACTGGTGCGGATGCTGACGGACGAACGCTCCTTAAACGTTCAGCATTACCTCGATCATGAATGCTTTATTCTGGGGGGATGCATGATGGCGAACATGCCGCATGTCCATCAGGGCCGTTGCCATATTTCATTTGTCAAAGAACGCGGTACGACGCCGCTGCAAAAAGATATTCCGCCACGCCTGTTTTTAAGCGGCGGTATCCGTAACAATGTCTGGCGTACTTTTTCTACCCGCGATTATGCTATGGCGGTGTGTAATCTCACCGGTAATAAAAAAATTACCCAGCAACGTTATGCTACGTTACAAGGCGCGACGGCGTTCATTAATTATCTGTATGCGCATCCTTTTTTGGCGCAGCTTAATCGTCTGTCACCGGCAAATGTGACGGCAACGCTGGATTATCTGAAGTATGAATATAATCAATCCCGTAAGGTCGGATAACGCATCGCATGCCGTGTGATAGAGCTGAATCGATGGCTTTTGATTATCAGCCCAACCCTCTCCAGCGTATCTATTTCGTTGTTCCAGCAAGGAACGACAACGATATACTGGAGAGATCATGGGGCCGTTCAAACATCAAAAGAATACGCTTCTTGGCCCGTGTCTTGCCGTCAATCAGAGGATTGATAAGCAAAATGCGATGGTGCTCAACCATACGGCGATTTATGAGCACAGCCTCAGCCAGATTACAGAAAGTAATACAGTACAAAATGCGTTGATTATTCTTAATCCGTTTATGGCCGCGCCATCTCTTGCCAGCCTGGCGAGAGCGATATTATCGATCCGCAGGCGGGCAGTGAGGCGATGGGGCTGCTAATTTTACAGGAGATTGCGCCTACGGAGAAAACCGTGCTTTTTGAAGCGACCATGACGTCAGGTTACTACAAAAACGCGGAAACGAACGGGGAAGGCTATCGCTACGATATTACCAGTTTCCGGGTGTATAAAATGGATCTGTACGCGTAGCGGTCTATCATCAATAACTGACTGCACTAAAAAGGTCCGGCGTAAGTCGGACTTCATTTCGTAAAAAACGAGCTATTCATCATATATAATCTAATTTTAACGATGAGTCAGGCGAGGTAAGATAGTAGATTCGAAGAATTCACCTGATTGAGAGAATAAAAAGTGAAACATCTGCACCGATTTTTTAGCAGCGATGCCTCTGGGGGCATCATTCTCATCATCGCCGCTGCGCTGGCTATGCTGATGGCCAATATGGGCGCGACCAGTGGATGGTATCATGATTTTCTGGAGACGCCGGTTCAGCTACGGGTTGGGGCGCTTGAAATCAACAAAAACATGCTGCTGTGGATCAACGATGCGCTGATGGCCGTGTTTTTCCTGTTGATTGGTCTGGAAGTTAAGCGTGAACTGATGCAAGGCTCGTTAGCCAGTCTGCGCCAGGCCGCTTTTCCGGTGATTGCCGCCATCGGCGGGATGATTGTACCGGCATTGCTCTATCTGGCCTTTAACTACTCCGATCCGGTCACTCGCGAGGGCTGGGCTATTCCTGCCGCGACGGATATCGCCTTTGCGCTGGGCGTGCTGGCGCTGTTGGGCAGCCGGGTTCCGCTGGCGCTGAAAATATTCCTGATGGCGCTGGCGATCATCGATGATCTCGGCGCCATCGTTATTATCGCACTGTTTTATACCAGCGATCTTTCCATCGTCTCGCTGGGCGTGGCGGCGTTCGCGATTGCCGTGCTGGCGCTGCTGAACCTGTGCGGCGTCAGACGGACTGGGGTATATATTCTGGTCGGGGCAGTGCTGTGGACGGCGGTACTGAAGTCCGGCGTTCACGCGACGCTGGCTGGCGTCATTGTCGGTTTCTTTATTCCGCTGAAAGAAAAACACGGTCGCTCGCCGGCGAAGCGTCTGGAGCATGTTCTGCACCCGTGGGTCGCGTACCTGATCCTGCCGCTCTTCGCTTTTGCGAATGCCGGCGTTTCTCTTCAGGGCGTCACGATTGACGGTCTGACCTCCATGCTGCCGTTGGGAATTATTGCCGGTCTGCTGATTGGTAAGCCGCTGGGGATTAGCCTGTTTTGCTGGCTGGCGCTGCGTTTCAAGCTGGCGCATCTGCCGCAGGGGACCACTTATCAGCAAATCATGGCGGTCGGCATTTTGTGTGGCATTGGCTTTACGATGTCCATCTTTATCGCCAGCCTGGCATTTGGCAATGTCGATCCGGAACTTATTAACTGGGCGAAATTGGGCATTTTGATTGGTTCATTGCTCTCCGCAGTGGTGGGGTATAGCTGGTTGCGCGCGCGTTTGAACGCGCCGGCATAACCAGTACGAAGGAAAGGGGGAGCGATGTATCGCTCCCTTGCGACATTGAACAGGGAGAGGAATGAGCATGTCTCATATTAACTACAACCATCTTTATTACTTCTGGCATGTCTATAAAGAAGGTTCTGTCGTGGGTGCCGCAGAGGCGCTTTTTCTGACGCCGCAAACCATTACTGGTCAAATTAAAGCCCTGGAAGAGCGTTTACAGGGGAAGCTATTTAAACGTAAGGGACGCGGTCTTGAACCCAGCGAACTGGGCGAGCTGGTTTTTCGCTATGCGGACAAAATGTTTACGCTAAGCCAGGAGATGCTGGATATCGTCAATTACCGCAAAGAATCAAACCTGTTGTTTGATGTCGGCGTCGCCGATGCTTTATCCAAGCGTCTGGTCAGCAGCGTTCTGGATGCGGCGGTGGTGGTGGACGAACCCATACATCTGCGTTGCTTTGAGTCGACGCACGAAATGTTGCTCGAACAGCTCAGCCAGCACAAGCTGGATATGATTATCTCCGACTGCCCGATAGATTCCACGCAGCAGGAGGGGCTATTCTCAGTCAAAATCGGCGAATGCAGCGTCAGTTTCTGGTGTACGAATCCGCTTCCCGAAAAAGCGTTTCCTGCCTGCCTGGAAGAACGACGGTTGCTGGTGCCGGGACGGCGCTCGATGCTGGGGCGTAAGTTGTTGAACTGGTTTAATTCGCAGGGGTTGCAGGTTGAGATCCTCGGTGAATTTGATGACGCGGCCTTAATGAAGGCGTTTGGCGCGACGCACGATGCGATTTTTGTGGCGCCGAGCCTTTATTCGCTGGATTTTTATGCCGATGAGTCGGTAATAGAGATTGGGCGCGTGGAGAATGTCATGGAAGAATATCATGCGATTTTTGCCGAAAGAATGATCCAGCATCCGGCGGTGCAGCGTATTTGCAATGCGGACTACTCGGCATTGTTTAAGCTTCAGTAGACATACCTACCGTAATACTTCCGGCTGCGGTACTAGCCCGCAGCCGGAGTCATTCTACAAATTCAGTAGGCTGCGGTACTGCCCACCTTCGCGGATAAACACCGGAATTCTGTTCAGTGGCGTAGCGTACTGCAGTGTTTGCCCTCCTGAATAGCTTTCACCGGTCGCAAGATCCGTCCATGTTTCCCCTTCCGGCAGCCAGATATCACGTTCGCGCATACCTTCATGCATGACGGGGGCGATCAGCAGGTCAGGACCAAAACAATACTGGTCGGTGATTGCCCAACTTGTTTCCTGTTCGGGGAATTCAAAGAACAGGGGGCGCATCACTGGCGTATTGTGCTTATGGGTTTCCTCCATCAGCGCTTTGATATAGGGCTTGAGTTTTTCTCGCAACGCCAGGCAATCTGTCAGTACGTCGCATACTTCCTCACCGTAGCTCCAGACTTCGTTCGGTGCGCCGGTCGGGCACTGGGCGATACCATCCCGGTACGGTTGTGCGGGTAAAATTTGCGGATCGCGGTTGCCGTGCAGACGCATCACCGGGCTAAAGACGCCCCACTGGAACCAGCGAATCAGCAATTCATGGAATTTCGGGTCGTGAATATTACCGCCATGAAAACCGCCGATATCCGTCGTCCACCACGGTATCCCCGCGATTCCCATATTGAGTCCGGCGGCAAACTGGTTGCGTAGCGATCTAAACGAGGAGTGAATATCACCTGACCAGACCAGCGCGCCGTACTTCTGACTGCCGGCCCAGGCGCAGCGTAGCAGGTTGATAACCTGGTCTTCGCCATCGGCTTTCATGCCGTCAAAAAAGGTTTTAGCGTACATACGTGGGTAGATATTGCCCACTTCCAGTACCGGCCCGGCGTGGTAGCGATAGTTGTCGTAGTCGTAAACGCTGAACTCAGGTTCGGCTTCATCTAACCAGAATAGCTTCACGCCTTTATCGTAATAGTTGCGTTTGGCTTTGCCCCAGACGTAGTCGCGCGCGCCCGGATGAGTCGCATCAAAGTAAGTGGTATTGCCGAGGAAATCCATATTGATCGGCAAGCCACGTTCCGTTTGTACCAGCCAGCCGTTTTCGCGCATCTCCCGATAGCTTTCGGTACGGTTATCTACCGTCGGCCAGACGGAGACCATCAGCTCAATTCCCAGCGATTTCAGCTCGGCAATCAT
The DNA here is from genome assembly GCF_051807745.1 of Salmonella sp. NW38. Taxonomy (NCBI): domain Bacteria; kingdom Pseudomonadati; phylum Pseudomonadota; class Gammaproteobacteria; order Enterobacterales; family Enterobacteriaceae; genus Salmonella; species Salmonella sp. NW38. The sequence goes on from NZ_JAMMTO010000002.1 coordinate 285,557, forward strand.
GGCATCAGGATCGGGCCAGTCGCGCGCATCGAACATCCAGTCACCCTGATTCGGCCAGTGAAAGAAGTCGATAACGATCACTGAGATAGGCAGATTGCGACGCTTATATTCGCGGGCGACCTCCAGCAGCTCTTCCTGCGTACGATAACGGAGTTTGCACTGCCAGAAGCCCATGGCGTAGTCCGGCATCATCGGCGGTGTGCCGGTAGCCAGCGCGTAAGCCCGGCTAATTTCTGCCGGGGTATCGCCAGCCGTGATCCAGTAGTCCAGCTGTTCGCTGACCTGCGCTTCCCATTCGGTAACGTTTTGGGCAAAGGTTACGCGTCCGACTGCCGGATTGTTCCATAAAAATCCGTAGCCCAGACTGGAGAGCATAAACGGTACTGAGGCCTGGGAGTTACGTTGCGCCAGCTCAAGCACGCATCCTTTGAGATCCAGGTTGGCCTGTTGATACTGCCCCATACCATAAATTTTTTCCCCTTCGGTGGCTTCGAAGCGGGCTTTCAGTGAATATTTCCCACCCTGAATAGGGCGGAACTCGCGTCCCTCAAGGTTGAGTGCGCTGACGTACTGGCCGTGAGATGATTCATCCTCGCCAATTTCGCCCCGCAGGCGCCAGAACTCCTGCAACAGGGGTTTGTGTGGATGGCGGTAAAAGGTAACTTGTCCTTTTTGATTGACGATAGCGATAATTTTGCCGTTGGTCAGCGTTGCCTGGTGGTGCTCATAATCAATGTGGCACTGACTTTCTGCGACTGGCTCAGTCAATGCCCAGTCTTCATTTCTCATTACCGGCAGATGACGGCCGCTGCGTACGCGCAGGCTGTTCTCGCCCCAGGGTTCAATCCATAAATAGCGATCGTTTTGCTGCCAGACCAGACGACGCGGGTCTTGTTGCATAAATGGCATGGTGGTGCCTCCCATATTCGAGGGTGAAGGTAAAGAACGTTATGAGTTGATGGTTTCCAGATCGTGGCGAATCTTCTCTTCCATCGCTTCGTATTTGCGAAAGAAAAGTAGTGGGATCGCTGCGAGCGCGAAGAGTAGGGCGGGTGCCCAGATAAAGGCCCAGATAATTCCCTCCAGACCCGCAGCACTCTGGGCATGGTTGGGGACATAGCCAAAACTGTTCATGATCCAGGCGGCGAAAGCGGTGCCGAGGCCACTACCCATCTTGATGCAGAAGGTGCTGCCGAAGGCGATAAGAATGCCGGTAGCCTTAATACCGGTCTTCCAGGCGCCGAAATCGACGGCGAAGCCCAGCATGGCAAACGGCATTGAGCAGGCGATACCGCTGCCGATATTGCCGAGTATCCAGGCGGCGATGAGGAAAGTAATGTTGTCCGCTGCCAGCCACATCATGACGCCGCCAAACGTGGCGACCAGCAGACCGCCTACCCATATCCAGGTTTTAGCCAGGTATTTGCTAAAGAAGGGGATAGCGATGATAAACAGGATCTGAATCGTCGCCAGGCTGTTAATCAGCGGTACCAGATCTTTACGGTCGAGGTTGTAGGTCAGATAATAGACAATGGTCGTGTTGCGCTGCTGTAGGGCAATCCAGAAGATCAGATTAGCCAGCACCATCAGGATCCACGGCCAGTTACCTTTCATCGCCGCGAAACTTTTTTTCATCGGCAACTTAGGTTCATGCTGTATTTTATCCGTATCCATTTCACGAATGTTTTTAAACGCAAAGAGCGTTAGCGCGCAGGATATAATGGCAAATGTAATTGCCGTATAAATAAAACCAGCGTGATCATCACCGTTACCTAAAAAAGCGACTAACGGCAAGGCGGTCGCGTTCATTAATAAAACCCCAATTTGCCCACCGGTCATTCGCCAGGAATTTAAAACCAGTCTTTCCTTGGGAGATAAGGTCATCAGGGGTAATATTGCACTGAGTGGTGTATTAAGTCCGGTAAATAGAATGCTGGCAATCATATAAGATATTGCTGCATAGATGGCTTTTCCTGTCATACTGATATCAGGAGACCAAAATGACAGTGCGCTGAATACCGCAAAAGGCAGCGGTAACCATAAAAACCAGGGACGACATTTACCGTAGCGTGAACGCGTTTTATCGATGATGATCCCCCATATGGGGGCGTCTATGCCATCGATAATACGCGCCAGCAGCAGGATAACGCCTGCTACGGCAAGGCTAATGCCCGCAACGTCTGTGTAGAAATATAAAATGTACGTTGAACCGAAGCAGTACAGCAGATTACCCGCCACATCCAAAGAGCCATAGCTAATACGCTGTAGTAAAGACAATGATGCTGACCCGGAAGGCTGGGTATCCTCAATGACAGAACTCATAATGATAACTCCGATATTGGTACGATACGCCCAGAAAAACAACCTCTACTTTCTAAGCAAGTTTTGAATATTATTTTTATGTCGTTTTTGAATTTAACCTCAGATTAAAATGAGTAAGTAAGGTGTACATGAAAAGTAGTTAACCCGACGGCATCAATCAATTATCAAATCTTACATCAGGATTGCGTTTATTAGTTTTTGAATGAGCGATGTTTCTATTTGCTAAGGTGGTCACAGTTTTTTTAATAATGAAATAAAAAAAGGAAAACAGTGAAAGAAAATAACTTTCAAGTATTACGTGACGTGGCTAAGGGAGGAGTAGCTGAAAAAAGAGGCTGGTTAGTAAGAGCGTTAACGAGTGAGATCGGCGCCAGCGGTTGACGAGAAAAACGGCAGATAGCAGGCATAAAAAAACCCGCTTTACGCGGGTTTTTTTACAAAGCTGATAACAAGCAGGCGATTAAGCCAGTTTGTTGATCTGTGCAGTCAGGTTAGCTTTATGACGTGCAGCTTTGTTTTTGTGGATCAGACCTTTAGCAGCCTGACGGTCCACGATCGGTTGCATTTCGTTAAATGCTTTCAGTGCAGCAGCTTTGTCGCCAGCTTCGATAGCTGCGTATACTTTCTTGATGAAAGTACGCATCATAGAGCGACGGCTTGCGTTGTGCTTACGAGCCTTTTCAGACTGAACGGCGCGCTTCTTAGCTGATTTGATATTAGCCAAGGTCCAACTCCCAAATGTGTTCTATATGGACAATTCAAAGGCCGAGGAATATGCCCTTTTAGCCTTCTTTTGTCAATGGATTTGTGCAAATAAGCGCCGTTTAAATTGCAGCACTCGTTGCGTAGTGATGGCGCAGGATTCTACCAGCTTGCGTGCTGTGAATACAGCCTTTCCATGAGAAAAATTGCATTAAGCGGCGGGTTTTGGGGCGGAGTTTGCCGCATGGCGATGAAAAGCATCTTCTTTATGTTTCCTCAGGGCAATAGTCGGTTAACCTTGACCGCTGTACAAGGTATACTCTTGCGATTTTCACTGTTTTGAGTCAGACATGAAGCTGATACGCGGCATACATAATCTCAGTCAGGCCCCGCATGGGTGTGTGCTGACCATTGGTAATTTCGACGGCGTACATCGAGGGCATCGCGCTCTACTGCAGGGTTTGCAGGAAGAAGGACGCAGACGCGGTCTGCCGGTGGTGGTCATGATTTTCGAACCGCAGCCGCTGGAGCTGTTCGCGACGGATAAAGCGCCCGCTCGCCTGACGCGCCTGCGTGAAAAACTGCATTACCTTGCGCAGTGCGGCGTGGACTATGTGCTGTGCGTGAAATTCGATCGCCACTTTGCCGCTTTGACGGCGCAAACGTTTATCAGCGAACTGCTGGTGGAGCGACTTGGCGTGCAATTTCTTGCCGTCGGCGATGATTTCCGCTTTGGTGCTAGCCGCGCGGGCGATTTCTTGTTATTACAGAAGGCGGGGGCGGAGTATGGTTTTGCGGTTTCCAGCACCCAAACCTTTTGTGAAGGCGGCGTGCGTATCAGTAGTACCGCAGTGAGACAGGCGCTGGCGGAAGATAACCTGGCGCTTGCCGAAAGCCTGCTGGGACATCCCTTTACTATTTCCGGGCGTGTCGTTCATGGCGACGAGCTGGGACGTACCATTGGCTTCCCGACGGCGAACTTACCGCTGCGCCGTCAGGTCTCCCCGGTAAAAGGGGTCTATGCGGTGGAAGTCACCGGGCTTGGCGATAAGCCGTTACCCGGCGTAGCGAACATTGGCACTCGTCCAACGGTGGCTGGCGTGCGTCAACAACTGGAAGTGCATCTGCTGGACGTTGTAATGGACCTCTACGGTCGCCATATAGATGTAATACTGCGTAAAAAGATACGTAATGAGCAGCGATTTGCGTCGCTTGATGAGCTAAAAGCGCAAATCGCACGCGATGAGTTAACGGCCCGCAAGTTTTTTGGGCTAGCCGGGCAGGTGTAACCCTGACGGTGTTTATCAAACCGAAATACGGAACCGAGAATCTGATGAGTGACTATAAATCGACCCTGAATTTGCCGGAAACAGGGTTCCCGATGCGCGGCGACCTCGCCAAGCGTGAACCGGGAATGCTGGCGCGTTGGACCGATGATGATCTGTACGGCATCATTCGTGCGGCCAAAAAAGGCAAAAAAACCTTCATTCTGCATGATGGCCCTCCATATGCGAATGGCAGCATTCATATTGGTCACTCAGTTAACAAGATTCTGAAAGACATTATCGTGAAGTCCAAAGGACTGTCGGGATTTGACTCGCCTTACGTGCCGGGCTGGGACTGTCACGGTCTGCCTATCGAGCTGAAAGTCGAGCAGGAGTTCGGTAAGCCGGGCGAGAAATTTACTGCCGCTGAATTCCGCGCCAAGTGCCGCGAATATGCCGCCACGCAGGTTGACGGCCAGCGTAAAGACTTCATTCGTCTGGGCGTGTTGGGCGACTGGTCGCATCCGTACCTGACCATGGACTTCAAAACCGAAGCCAACATCATCCGCGCGCTGGGCAGAATTATCAAAAACGGTCATCTGCACAAAGGCGCTAAGCCGGTGCACTGGTGCGTTGACTGCCGTTCCGCGCTGGCGGAAGCGGAAGTTGAATATTACGACAAAACGTCGCCGTCTATCGACGTGGCGTTCCGCGCCGTCGATCAGGATGCGGTGAAAGCGAAGTTTGGTTTGCCGGGCGTGAGCGGCCCGATCTCGTTGGTCATCTGGACCACCACGCCGTGGACTCTGCCGGCTAACCGCGCCATCTCCCTGGCGCCGGACTTTGATTATGCGCTGGTGCAGATTGACGGACAGGCGGTGATTCTGGCGAAAGATCTGGTTGAAAGCGTCATGCAGCGTATTGGCGCGGCTGAATACACCATTCTCGGTACCGTAAAAGGCGCGGAGCTGGAACTGCTGCGCTTTACCCATCCGTTTATGGGCTTTGACGTGCCGGCGATCCTCGGCGATCACGTCACCCTGGACGCAGGTACCGGCGCGGTACATACCGCCCCTGGTCACGGCCCGGATGACTACGTGATCGGTCAAAAGTATGGCCTGGAAACGGCTAACCCGGTTGGGCCGGACGGCGCTTACCTGCCAGGCACATATCCAACGCTTGACGGTGTTAACGTCTTCAAAGCGAACGATATCGTTATTGAACTGCTGAAAGAAAAAGGCGCGCTACTGCATGTCGAAAAAATGCAGCACAGCTATCCGTGCTGTTGGCGTCACAAAACGCCGATCATTTTCCGCGCGACCCCGCAGTGGTTCGTCAGCATGGATAAAGAAGGGCTTCGTCAACAGTCCCTGAAAGAGATCAAAGGCGTTCAGTGGATCCCGGACTGGGGTCAGGCGCGTATTGAATCAATGGTCGCTAACCGTCCTGACTGGTGTATCTCACGTCAGCGTACCTGGGGCGTACCGATGTCGCTGTTCGTGCATAAAGAAACGCAGGAGCTACTGCCGATTGAGCGTACTCTGGCGGCGATGGAAGAGGTGGCGAAACGCGTCGAAGTTGACGGTATCCAGGCATGGTGGGATCTCGACCCGAAAGAGATCCTCGGCGAAGATGCTGATCAATACGAGAAAGTTCCGGATACGTTGGACGTTTGGTTTGATTCCGGTTCCACCAGTTACTCCGTGGTTGACGCACGTCCGGAATTCGCCGGTCACGCTGCCGATATGTATCTGGAAGGCTCTGACCAGCATCGCGGCTGGTTTATGTCCTCCCTGATGATTAGCGTGGCGATGAAAGGCAAAGCGCCATACCGCCAGGTACTGACTCACGGCTTCACCGTCGATGGTCAGGGGCGCAAAATGTCCAAGTCCATCGGTAACACCGTATCGCCGCAGGATGTGATGAATAAACTGGGCGCGGATATCCTGCGTCTGTGGGTGGCGTCTACTGACTATACCGGCGAAATGGCGGTCTCTGACGAGATCCTCAAACGCGCCGCCGACAGCTATCGTCGTATCCGTAATACCGCGCGCTTCCTGCTGGCGAACCTCAATGGCTTCAATCCGGCCACCGATATGGTCAAACCGGAAGAGATGGTGGTGCTGGACAGGTGGGCGGTGGGCTGCGCGAAAACGGCGCAGCAAGAGATTCTGAAGGCATACGAAGCTTACGACTTCCATGAAGTGGTACAGCGCCTGATGCGCTTCTGCTCCGTTGAAATGGGCTCGTTCTACCTCGACATCATCAAAGACCGCCAGTACACCGCGAAGGCCGATAGCGTCGCGCGTCGTAGCTGCCAGACTGCACTGTATCATATCGCAGAGGCGCTGGTTCGCTGGATGGCGCCGATCATGTCCTTCACGGCTGATGAAATCTGGGGCTACCTGCCGGGCGAGCGTGAAAAATATGTCTTCACCGGCGAATGGTACGACGGGTTGTTTGGCCTGGAAGAGAATGAAGAATTTAATGACGCATTCTGGGACGATGTCCGCTATATCAAGGACCAGGTCAACAAAGAGCTGGAAAATCAGAAAGCCAATGGCATCAAATCGAACCTGGAAGCAAAAGTGACGCTGAAATATGCTGACGATGCTAACGGTACGATTAAGAAGCTGAAACTGTTGGGTGAAGAGGTCAGATTTATCTTCATTACTTCCCAGTTCGTGATTTCTGAGCAAGCGGGGGGTATTGATGATGAAAATATTCAGTACAATGCTGGTAATACGACAGTTCAGGCAGTGGTAACGCGTGCCGAGGGTGATAAGTGTCCGCGCTGCTGGCACTACACTACTGATGTCGGCAAGGTGGCGGAACATGCAGATATCTGCGGACGCTGTGTCAGCAACATCGCCGGTAATGGCGAACAACGTAAATTTGCCTGATGAGTAAACCACTCTGTTCAACAGGACTACGCTGGCTATGGCTGGTAGTAGTCGTGCTGATTATCGATTTGGGCAGCAAATACCTGATCCTCCAGAATTTCGCTCTGGGGGATACGGTAGGGCTGTTCCCGTCGCTTAATCTGCATTATGCGCGTAACTACGGCGCGGCTTTTAGCTTCCTGGCGGATAGCGGCGGCTGGCAGCGCTGGTTCTTTGCCGGGATTGCGATAGGGATCTGCGTAATTCTTTTGGTGATGATGTATCGCTCGAAAGCAACGCAGAAGCTGAATAACATCGCTTATGCGTTAATCATCGGCGGCGCGCTGGGTAACCTGTTCGACCGCCTGTGGCACGGCTTTGTTGTCGATATGATCGATTTTTACGTCGGCGACTGGCATTTCGCGACGTTCAACCTTGCCGATAGCGCGATCTGTATCGGCGCGGCGCTGATTGTACTGGAAGGCTTTTTGCCGAAGCCGACAGCGAAAGAACAGGCATAAGCGTAAATACCGGGTGGCGCTTATCCGGTTTTGTAGGCCTGATAAGCGCAGCGCCATCAGGCAAACGTGGTGCCGGATGGCGGTGAAAACGCCTTATCCGGCCTACGGTTTTATCGTTCTTTGTGCCTCCGGGCAAAACACGTGAGCAATTTGCATGTCTAAATCCGTACAGAGCAACAGCGCGATCCTCGTTCACTTCACCCTGAAACTGGATGATGGCTCAACGGCGGAATCTACCCGCAATAACGGCAAGCCAGCCCTGTTCCGTCTTGGCGATACCTCGCTTTCCGAAGGTCTGGAGCAGCAGCTTCTGGGGTTGAAAGAAGGGGAAAAGAAAGCGTTTTCGCTGGAGCCGGACGCCGCGTTTGGCGTCCCCAGTCCGGACTTGATCCAGTATTTCTCGCGCCGTGAGTTTATGGCGGCGGGCGAACCGGAAGTCGGGGCGATTATGCTTTTTACCGCAATGGATGGCAGCGAAATGCCTGGCGTGATTCGCGAAATCAACGGCGACTCGATTACCGTTGATTTTAACCATCCGCTGGCCGGGCATACCGTTCACTTTGATATTGAAGTGCTGGAAATCGATCCGGCGCTGGAGGCATAAACATGCAGATCCTGTTGGCCAACCCACGCGGTTTTTGCGCCGGGGTAGACCGCGCTATCAGCATTGTTGAAAATGCGCTCGCCATTTACGGCGCGCCAATTTACGTTCGGCACGAAGTCGTGCATAACCGCTATGTAGTGGACAGCCTGCGCAAGCGCGGGGCGATCTTTATAGAACAAATTAGCGAAGTGCCGGATGGCGCCATTCTGATCTTCTCCGCTCATGGGGTTTCCCAGGCGGTGCGTAACGAGGCGAAAAGCCGCGATCTTACCGTTTTTGACGCCACCTGCCCGCTGGTGACGAAAGTCCATATGGAAGTGGCGCGCGCCAGCCGTCGCGGTGAAGAGTCTATTCTCATCGGCCACGCCGGGCACCCGGAAGTGGAAGGCACCATGGGCCAGTACAGCAACCCGGAAGGGGGGATGTACCTGGTTGAGTCGCCAGAGGACGTCTGGACGCTGAATGTCAAAAATGAAGGCAAGCTCTCCTTCATGACGCAAACCACGCTTTCCGTGGACGATACGTCCGATGTGATTGATGCGTTGCGTAAACGCTTTCCGAAAATCGTCGGCCCGCGCAAAGACGATATTTGCTATGCCACTACTAATCGTCAGGAAGCGGTGCGGGCGCTGGCGGAGCAGGCTGACGTGGTGCTGGTGGTCGGCTCGAAAAACTCTTCTAACTCTAACCGGCTGGCGGAACTGGCCCAACGGATGGGAAGAACCGCGTTTCTTATCGACGATGCGGCGGATATCCAGGAGGCGTGGGTGAAAGAAGCCGCCTGCGTTGGCGTCACCGCTGGCGCTTCCGCGCCGGATATTCTGGTGCAGAATGTTATTGCGCGTCTGCGCGAGTTTGGCGGCGGCGAAGCTGTCACGCTTGAGGGGCGCGAAGAAAATATTGTTTTCGAAGTGCCGAAAGAGCTGCGTGTGGATGTTCGTGAGGTCGAATAAGATTTCATAATTCAGAAATCTGCCTGATGACGTTACGTTGACCAGATCTTAAGAATTTCTTTTGATATTCAATGGGCGACAGGAAGAATAAGGCGTAGTCGTCATCCGTTGCTAATGCCCCACCTTTTTGCTATTCATCTGAAAAACCAGCACAATCGTTGCTGGTTTTTGGGGTGTAATGCCTACAGGGATAAGGGAAATGGGCAAAATAAAATATGGATTGGCAACGTTACTCGCCATCGGCTTTTGGATGGACGCGACAAGCGCCACGGTGCTGGAGCTACCCGCCTGGGAGCGAAACTATACCGGAACTATCGCGGGGAAACCGGTAAACGTTAATATCACGCGATTTGGTAACACGCTTTATGGGTATTACTGCTATGAACCTTGCAATCAGCACAAGGCAGCGATTGCTCTACGCGGCTCACTCCAGGATAAAGAGGTGCATCTTGAAGAACGCGTAAAGGCGCTTTCGGGTTACTGGAATGCGGAAATCTCCAGCAGTGAGATTAAAGGCGAATGGACTTCCGCAGATAAAAAACGACATTTTCCTGTTGCCCTTATCTACCTCAAACCTAAAAACTCCCCTGATATTGTGCTGGTCACGAACACGAATGATGCAGGGGGTTACGACCCTTCCAAAGAGATTGATTGCGGCAATACGCCGGCCATTTCGGCGATAAAATTATACCGTGATGGTAAACTCATACAGACCTTAGATACCGCCTCGGTGGGCACTTGTAGCCCGTTTATGCCTCAATGGGGGGATGTCAATTTTGATGGCTACCCGGATCTGTCGATTGTAACAGAGCTACTTGCAGGGCCGAATGCTCCAGAACAAACATGGCTCTATGACCCCGCCAAACAGCGTTATGTTGATGCGCCAGCGTCTTATCAGGAAATCACTTCACCAGAGATCGATGCTGAACATAAACAGATTGTTAGCTATTGGCGCGGTGGTTGCTGCAGTCATGGCGTCAATGTGTATCGCTGGAAAGGAAAAACGATTGAACTGATCGATCGCGGTGAAAGCTATTTTCAGCCTGTGATCAGTAAAGGCAAAATGTATAACTGCTACATGATACCTTCCTACGCTGATGGGCGTATTATTTATCCGCTAGTACGTAAAAATGGTCATTTGACGCCGCCTTTTAGCCTTGATGAGACGTGTCAACCTTTTTGGCTAACCGGTAATGTTCGTACCGTGATTCAGGCAGAAAAACCCGGCGCTGAGCCCGAATCGCTTGAGATTCAGTGGCAGGAAAACAAAGCATCGCCAGGGCGTTTTTGCCCATTAGTTCCGTTTGTCGAAGGTAATAAGCTAAGTCCGCGTCTGGTGACGGATGACGATGTGCCTGATACCTGTATCAGTCGCGCTGAGTATGAAGATATAAAACAATAGGTCAGGAGAGCGTTAATGGCAGCATCCCTACACATTATTCTTGATACCGATCCAGGCATTGATGACGCCGCCGCGATTGCCGCTGCGCTGTTTGCCCCCGAGCTGGATCTGCAACTGATGACCACCGTTGCCGGCAACGTTTCGGTCGAAAAAACCACCCGTAACGGCTTACAGCTCCTGCATTTCTGGGACGCCGATGTGCCACTTGCCCAGGGAGCCGCGACGCCGCTGCTGCGTCCGTTACGCGATGCGGCATACGTCCACGGCGAATCCGGCATGGAAGGCTATGATTTTGTCGACCATCAGCGCCAACCGTTGGCGAAGCCAGCGTTTATCGCTATCCGGGATGTGCTGATGAACGCCCCGGAGCCCATGACATTGGTGGCGATAGGGCCATTGACCAATATTGCGTTGCTACTGATGCACTATCCGGAGTGCCGCTTCAACATTCACCGGCTGGTGATTATGGGCGGTTCCGCAGGGCGCGGCAATTTTACGCCTAATGCTGAATTTAACATTGCTGTCGATCCGGAAGCCGCCGCCCACGTATTTCGTAGCGGCATTGAGATTGTGATGTGTGGGCTGGACGTCACCAATCAGGCCGTGTTGACGCCGGAGTATCTGGCTACGCTTCCTGCGCTTAATAAAACCGGCGGCATGCTGCATGCATTGTTCAGCCATTACCGCAGCGGCAGTATGCAAAGCGGTCTGCGGATGCACGATCTCTGCGCGATCGCCTGGCTGGTGCGTCCGGAGCTTTTTACCCTGCAATCCTGTTTTGTGGCCGTAGAAACGCAGGGGCAATATACCGCCGGTACCACGGTGGTGGATATTGAAGGGCGTTTGGGGCAGCCCGCCAACGCGCAGGTGGCGCTGGCGCTGGATGTGGACGGTTTTCGTCAGTGGGTGGCTGAGGTGTTTGCCTGTGCGCCGTAATTACATGTTGGCGCCATAATCTCATACTTTGCCGCGATAGAGTCTCTCCGGCCTGCCCACTTTCCCGTAGCTGATCTCCGCTTCGAGAAAGTTATTTTTCACGCCTTGTTCCAGATAGCGTCGGGCAGTGGTTTTACTGCTGCCCAGAATTTGTGCCAGAGTGTCTGCTGTATGTACTGCCTGCGGGTCGGCGAATATTTGTCGTACCCGGTTGAAGGTGTTTTCATCAATTCCCCGCAGTCCGCTATTCGGTTCTGCGGTTTGTTCTTTGGCCTGGATATTAAATAAGGCATCAACGTGCGTCTGGTTTGCCTGCTCACTGGAACGTAACGAACTGCGGTAACGGGTGAACCGCTCCAGGGTATGCTGCAGGCGCTGATAATGTACCGGCTTAATCAGATAATCGAATACGCCCATGCGTAAGGCATCGCTGATGGTATCCATATGATTGTCGGCGGTAATGAAAATAATTCGCCCCGTGTAGTTGGTGCTGATGGTATGACGAATTAAATCGATCCCTTTGCCATCGGGTAAAAAATTATCCAATAGAATTAACTGTGGTTGATAGAGGCGTATTTGCTTCTTTGCACTTTCCAGTTTGTCTGCGATGCCGACGATTGAAAACTGGGGAAAAAGCTTGATGGTGTCCACCAGGATTTCCGCTAGCATCGGTTCGTCTTCAACGATGAGTGTCGTAATGCTATCCATGTTATTCTTCTCTGGTAAAAGGGATATAGAGGGTAAAAATGGTGCCAAAAGGATTATTGTTATCGACGATAATGTCACCATTGGCCTGCTTGACGTAGCTGTGCACCAACCATAATCCAATTCCGTGATCGCCGTTGTTGTGGGTGGTCACTCCACGCTCGAAAATATGCTGGCGGATATTTTCGTCAATACCACATCCCTGATCGGCAACTTCAATAATGACTTCATTACCTTCGCTGTTGATCAGGCACTCAATTTGTCGCGAGCCTTCGCGATTGAGCAGGGTGGCGTTATAGGCGTTGTCCAATAAATTGCCAACAATCGAAATCCATTCATTATGCGAGAGCGATGACGGCAGGTGTTCAACAAAGCTTGAAGGATCGAAAATCAGCTCCAGCCCCAGCTCTTTTGCCCGATAATATTTACCGATTAATAGCCCCGCAAGGTGGTGGTCGCGGAAATTATGGGAAATAAAATCGAGTACTTTCTGGTGGCTTTCCGATTGCTGTTGAATCAGCGCCAGCGCATTATCGTAGCGCTTCAGGAACAGCAGTCCGGCAATGGTGGAAATAAGGTTGCGATGCTCATGCTGCACGGCGCGCAGGTTATCGGCGTATTGCCGCACCTGACTTAACTGCAGGCTGAGTGTATTGATATCGTCTTTGTTGCGAAAGCTAATAACCCAGCCCTGAGGCTGGTTGTCAATAATGACCGCCATGCGACTGGCGATGACTTTCATTTGGTTAAAGGTGACGATCTCATCTTTTTTATTTTTTTGCGGCGCATCGTAAAAAAAAGCCTCCGGCAACACGATATGGTGGATTGCATAGCCAATGAGTTCAGACTCCGGTTGGCTCAGATTCAGTAAGCGGCGAGCCGTTTGGTTAATGGCGGTAATACGGTGATGGGAGTCAATGGCGATCAACCCTTCAAATACCGACTCAAATAACACGCTTTGCTGAATTAATAGTTGTGAAAGCTGCTGCGGCTCCATGTTAAGCATCTGCTTTTTAATATGCAGCGAGAAGCGGCGGGCGCAGTACAACAGCACCAGCAACAGTATCGCCATCGGGAACAGCAACGAGCTGATTTGTAAGTTAAGCCAGCTCTCCAACTGTTCCAGAGTATAGCCAACGGAAACAATACCGATGACTTTACCGGTACTGTCCTGAATCGGGGATTTACCACGTAAGGAAGAGCCTAATGAACCTTTACGCACCGATACGTAGCTTTTAGCGTTATACAGCGCGTCGTCGCTATCGCCGCCCTCCATATATTTGCCGATCTCATTCGGGTTGACGTGATACAGTCGCTGACCTTTTTCGTTGCCAACGGTAATGTAAGTCGCGTCCGAAAACGAGCGCATTGGGTCAATCAGCGCTTTGATGCGTGGCAAATCATGCGCCTCTACGGCTTCAACTAATTCTGGCATAGCGGATATTTGCATTGCCTGAATAAGCGCACGTTGGCCCACCTGATAATGCAGGCGCTCTTTCGTGATATCGGTCAGATACCAGGTGATTGCCAGCATCACGATGGTGGATGTAAACAGGATCAGTAGAAATATCCGGTTTTGAAACGAGCGTCTGGCAAACCAGTGTGTAATTTCCCGTATAAACATATTGGTATTTAGATATTTAATTACGGTATTTTCTTGCATTCGGCATCACCGGAACCTGAACCAGTTCATACTTACTTTTCTTTCAGAAAAAATTTGGATGAAAATGGGATACGACATGCGTATCCCATCCACTATTACATCGCCAGCACGTACTTGAGCATCACCCCGGCGGCTATCGCCGAGCCAATCACCCCCGCCACGTTCGGGCCCATCGCGTGCATCAGCAGGAAGTTCTGCGGGTCCGACTCCAGCCCCACTTTGTTCGATACGCGGGCCGCCATCGGTACCGCCGACACCCCCGCCGAACCGATAAGCGGGTTGATTTTGTTCTTACTGCACAGGTTCAGCAGCTTCGCCATCAGTACCCCGGCCGCCGTCCCGATACCAAAGGCAATCACACCCAGCAGCAGAATGCCCAGCGTCTGCGGCTGCAGGAACTTGTCCGCGACCAGCTTCGCGCCCACCGACAGCCCGAGGAAAATGGTGACGATATTAATCAGCCCGTTCTGTACCGTGTCGCTCAGACGCTCCACCACGCCGCTTTCACGCATCAGATTGCCAAAGCAGAACATCCCCAGCAGCGGCGCGGCGTCCGGCAGCAGCAGCGCCACCAGCATGAGCAGCACCACCGGGAAGAGGATTTTTTCCCGCTTACTCACCGTGCGCAGCTGCACCATGCGGATTTTCCGCTCTTTCTCGCTGGTCAGCGCGCGCATAATCGGTGGCTGGATTAACGGCACCAGCGCCATATACGAGTACGCCGCCACCGCGATGGCCCCCAGCAGCTCCGGCGCCAGCTTGCCCGACAGATAAATCGCCGTCGGGCCGTCCGCGCCGCCGATAATGCCGATGGCCGCCGCCTGCGGCAGGGTGAAGGAAATCAGGCCGAAGTAGTTCAGCGTCAGCGCCCCCAGCACGGTGGCGAAGATGCCGAACTGCGCCGCCGCGCCGAGCAGCAGGGTGCGCGGGTTGGCCAGCAGCGGGCCGAAGTCGGTCATCGCGCCGACGCCCATAAAGATGACCAGCGGCGCGACGCCGGAGCCAATCGCCACTTTGTAGAACAGCGCCAGCACCCCCGGCGTGTAGCCCATGTCCACCGCCAGGTTCTCCATCTGTCCCTGCACCGACGGCAGCGCCAGCGCTAATGCCTCTTTAATCGCGTGCACGTCCGGCGCGCAGTTCAGCTTCGCGGCAATCACCGCCAGCTGCCCGGCGTCGTGATGCGCCAGCAGGCTTTCCAGCGCGGTCAGCGCCATGCCCGCTTCCGGGATGTTGGAGAGCAGGCCGCCGAAGCCAATCGGCAGCAGCAGTAACGGTTCGAACTTTTTCGCAATCGCCAGCCACAGCAGCAGCAGGCTGACCAGCAGCATGATGGCCTGGCCGATGCCGAGGTGCATCAGCCCCATGCCCTGAAGCAGGGCGTTCAGACTTTCCATTTCCGCTCCTCGTCCTTACGCCAGCGTCATCAGGGTGTCGCCGACGGAGACGGCGTCCCCGGACTTCACCGCGATACCGCGGACGGTGCCGGCCTGCGCGGCGCGGATTTCGGTCTCCATCTTCATGGCTTCCAGAATCAGCAGCACATCGCCTTCGGCCACCGTCTGGCCTTCAGCGGCAATCACCTTCCAGATATTCCCCGCCAGCGGGGCGGTGACCGGGGTGCCTGCGCCTGCCGGGGCGGCTGCCTGAACCGGTGCGGAAGACGGGGTGGCAGCAGTGAGCTGGCTGATATCGCCGCCGTCGCTGACCTTCACCACAAAGGCTTTGCCTTCCACTTCGACGGTGTAGATACCGGAGGTGGCCGGCTTCTCTGCTTTTGCCACCGGCTGCGCGGCTTCCGCCTGCGGCACCGGCTCAAACGCCGCCGGGTTGTGGCGGTTCTCAAGGAATTTGAGGCCGATTTGCGGGAACAGCGCCACGGTGAGCACGTCGTCGATGGCGTTTCCCGCCAGAGTGATGCCCTTCTCCTGCGCCTGGCGCCTGACGTCCGCTTCCAGTTCAGCCAGTTCCGGTTTGAGTAAATCCGCCGGACGGCAGGTCACCGGGGCTGCCCCTTCCAGCACGCGGGCCTGTAACGCGGCGTTAACCGGCACCGGCGTGTGGCCGTATTCGCCTTTCAGAATGCCCGCCGTTTCTTTGGCAATGGTTTTGTAGCGTTCGCCGGTCAGGACGTTGAGCACCGCCTGGGTGCCGACAATCTGCGAGGTGGGGGTCACCAGCGGGATAAAACCGAGGTCCTCGCGCACGCGGGGGATTTCCGCCAGCACCAGGTCGAGTTTGTCCGCCGCGTTCTGCTGCTTCAGCTGGCTTTCGAGGTTGGTCAGCATTCCGCCCGGCACCTGGGCCACCAGAATGCGGCTGTCGTAGCCTTTCAGCTGGCCTTCAAAGGCGTGATATTTTTTGCGCACCTCGCGGAAGTACGCCGCGATGCTTTCCAGCTTCAGGATATCCAGCCCGGTGTCATATTTTGTGCCGGCAAGCGTGGCAACCAGCGCCTCGGTGGCCGGGTGGCCGTAGGTGGCGCTCATGGAGGAAATCGCCGTGTCCACGCCGTCAACGCCCGCCTCGATAGCCTTCAGCAGGGCCATCTCCGCCATCCCGGTGGTGGCGTGACAGTGCAGGTGCAGGCGCACCTCAAAACGTTTTTTGATTTCGCTGACCAGTTCATACGCCGCCATCGGCGTCAGGATGCCGGACATATCCTTGATGGCAATCGAGTCAACGCCGGTTTCCAGCAGTTGCTCCGTTAAATCCAGCCAGGTCTGCAGGGTGTGCGCCGGGCTGGTGGTGTAGGAGAGCGTGCCCTGGGCGTGCGCGCCGTGGCTGCGCACCGCCTGCAGTGCGGCTTTCATATTGCGCGGGTCGTTCATGGCATCGAAGACGCGGAACACATCCATGCCGTTTTTGACGGCGCGTTCGACGAAGCGCTCCACCACGTCATCGGCGTAGTGGCGGTAGCCGAGCAGGTTCTGCCCGCGCAGCAGCATCTGCAGCGGGGTTTTCGGCATGGCTTTTTTCAGCTCGCGCAGGCGCAGCCACGGGTCTTCGCCAAGAAAGCGGATGCAGGCGTCAAAGGTGGCGCCGCCCCAGCACTCCAGCGACCCGTAGCCCACGTCATCGAGCGCGGCGGCAATCGGCAGCATATCGTCAAGACGCAGACGGGTGGCAAACAGGGACTGGTGGGCGTCGCGCAGGACGACATCGGTAATGGCAATAGTCATGGATCCCTCCGGGAATTAAGCGTTAAGGCGGTGATGGTGAATGGCGGCGGCAATCACCGGCTTTAAGCGGGTGAAGTCGTCCACGACGGGAACGGCGCGCGGTGCGGGCGCGGCGACGGGTTCCGGGAAGAAGCGAGTAATCACGGCAGACATGCCGCGAATGGCAAAGATGAGCAGGAACAGAAAGCTCAGTACGAACCCCATCCCTAAAAACATCAGGGTGAAACCTTCACCCAGTAGTACAGCTTCATTCATGAATCATTTTCCATAATGAGAGGCACGACGGTGGCCTTGACGACAACCTTCCTGGTGAATCCGGCTAAGGAGTAGAGTGGATTTCCCTTGGCCACCTCTGGCTTTGGCCTCTACTTTTCTCCAGGTCGTTTGCGGCAAAGACACCGCCGTGCGTTTTTTTACACCATCATGCTGAACACGATGCTAGCGATAACCAGCACAATACCGCCGCCCAGACGAGAGGAAATTTGTGCATATGAAATGAGGTTCATACGGTTACAGGCGGAGAGCACTTCCAGATCGCCGGAGCCGCCGCGGTTGGCCATACAAAGACCCGCAGTAATGGATGATTCAATCGGGTAGAAGCCAATCAACCAGCCCCCGATAGCTGCGCCAACGACAGCGCCGACCACAATGATCGCGGCGATAACGACGTTGGCGAACGTCAGGGCGTCGATGATCTCTTGCAGATCGGTGTAGCAAACACCCACACCTACCATCAACACCCACAGCAGTTGTTTGGAGAAGAAGTCAGAAAGACGTTTTGCCCCGGCTTTAATCTCCGGTGAGCAAAGACCTGATGCGTTCAGCGCAGCAACAATCAGAACCATCCAGGCGAAGTAGTGAATAGAGACGCCGCCGATGCTTGGCAGAATTTTCTTGGCAACAACATAGGCCAGCAGGAAGCAGGTGGTGGATAACACCATGCCAACCGCCGTTTCACGATGGGTAATCTGACCGGCCTTTTCATCATCTTCGGTTTTGAAGGAAGCCTTACGAACCAACTCACCTTCACCGCTAAGCCAGGTGTATTTTTTACCGACCATATCGAGGAGTGCAGCGAAAATAATGGCGAAGATGTTTGCGATGGTCAGAATGGCGATAGCCGTTGAGTAGTACTCTTCGCGAGAACGTCCGGTAACCGAGTGATAAATTTCAGACAGAGGCACGGCGCCCGCGCCGTTACCACCGCCCATAATCGGCAGAACGTACAGCATCATGATACGGTCGACCGGGATACCGAAGCACAGACCAATGACGATACCGAAAAGGGACGCGCCGACGATCCCGGCGAGGATGGTTGGGATATAGCCCAGCAGTGATTTTAATAGCAGCTTACGGTTTACCGACAGGATAGCGCCTGTGATCAACACCGCGATAAACAGGTTAAGGAAGTTGCTTTTATCCATTACGTTGCTGATCGCATCAATTTCTTTCTGCGTAAATATGCCAGCATAGACAAAATAAGCTGCAACCAGAAATATCATAACCGGTGCGCCGCCAATATATTTATTGAAGATCGGTAAACGTTTGCCGATTTCACCAAAAATGGCCCCCATCACAAACATAAGGGCAAAACCACCGACTAAGTCAGTAGGTATAGCATTATAAAAATGAGAAAGTAATAAAGTAATTAATGCAAAAGCATAAAGCGGTAGCGGCATACCAAAGATTTTGAATCTGAGTAAATCGCTAGCCCCCTTTCTCTCCGTAGCCGAAGCCTGGGTCATGTTGGTCATAAACATTTTCCTGTGTATTGATGGGTAACAAGACCTGCGCATACTAATAAATTCAATGAACCGTGAGATGTGACTATCTTCACTGAATGGTTGTGTTTTTAATTAATTTAATTGTTTTTATTAACTCTGATTAATTAAGGAAATAAAAACTATAAAGGTCATAAAGGCAGCGGGGAAAGTGTGATGTCTATTCCAGACGAATAATATAAACACTGGCGAAATATGCGGCGTTATTTGCTGACGGATGCTGAATAGAGTGAATCTGATATTTAAACGCATTTATTTGCAAAAGGATGTATTGCGTCGCGAGTCGGTCGCCATGTTTCTGAAGGGCGAGGGACTCGCCCTGGAAGACGATTGTGAAATCGCGGTAGGCGCATATTGGCAGGGTGAGATAGTTGGATGCGGCTCGCTGGCCGGGAACGTACTGAAATGCATCGCTGTTTCCCCAGTTTTACAAGGGGAAGGGCTCAGCCTCAAACTGCTGACTGAGTTGCTTACATTGGCCTACGAGTTAAGCCGCAGCGAGCTTTTCCTGTTCACTAAGCCGCAAAATCGGTTGCTGTTTTCTGGCGCGGGGTTTTGGCCCATTGCGCAGGCAGGTCAGCTGGCGGTGTTAATGGAGAACAGCAGTGAACGGTTAGCGCGCTTTTGTCGCCAACTGGCGCTTTATCGTCAACCGGGAAAAACGATCGGCGCCATCGTCATGAACGCCAATCCGTTTACCTTGGGCCACCGTTATCTGGTGGAGCAAGCGGCTGCGGCCTGTGACTGGCTGCATCTGTTTGTGGTCAAAGAAGATGCTTCATTTTTTTCCTATACCGACCGTTGGGCGCTGATCGAACAAGGAATCGCGGGTATTGACAACGTCACGTTGCATTCCGGCTCCGCTTATATGATCTCGCGTGCGACGTTTCCCGGCTATTTCCTCAAAGAAAAAGGGGTTGTGGACGACTGCCATTGCCAGATCGATCTGCAACTCTTCCGTGAACATCTGGCTCCAGCGCTGGGGATTACCCATCGTTTTGTCGGCAGTGAACCGTTTTGTCCTCTGACCTGTGCCTATAACCAGCGAATGCACGACATTTTACACGATCCGAAGCGCAGCGGCCCGGTTATTGAGGTCGTCGAGCTGGCGCGGGTGGAGAAAAACGGCACGGCTATTTCCGCCTCTCGCGTCAGGAAACTGTATAGCGAACGTAATTGGCCGGCGATAAGCGCGCTGGTGCCTGCTGGCACCCTGGCATATCTGCAGCGGCATGCCGCCAGACACACTGAAACCATATGACGTAACACCGTTAACAAGGAACATAACTAATGAAAATCATTAAAGATGCCCTGGCAGGCACGCTGGAATCCAGCGATGTGATGATCAGGATTGGTCCATCCAGCGAGCCAGGAATTCGGCTGGAGCTAGAGAGTCTGGTGAAGCAGCAGTTTGGCGCGGCGATTGAGCAAGTCGTGCGCGAAACGCTGGCGAAGCTGGGCGTTGAACGCGCGCTGGTTAGCGTCGATGACAAAGGCGCACTGGAGTGTATTTTACGCGCCCGAGTGCAGGCGGCGGCGTTACGCGCTGCAGAACAAACGGAAATTCAATGGAGTGCGTTATGAGACCACGTCGCAGTATGTTGTTTATCCCCGGCGCAAATGCGGCCATGTTGAGCACCTCGTTTGTCTATGGTGCGGACGCGGTGATGTTCGACTTAGAAGACGCCGTAGCGTTACGTGAGAAAGATACCGCCCGTCTTTTGGTTCATCACGCGCTTCAACAACCGTTCTATCAGGATGTTGAAAAAGTGGTGCGCATTAATCCACTGAACACGCCGTTTGGTCTGGCCGATCTTGAGGCCGTCGTGCGTGGTGGCGCGGATATTGTGCGTCTGCCGAAAACCGACAGCAAAAACGATGTGCTGGAGCTGGAAGCGCAGGTTGAACGGATCGAACGTGAATGTGGACGTGAAGTCGGCAGTACCAGGCTGATGGCGGCGATCGAATCAGCGAAAGGCGTGGTCAATGCCGTCGACATCGCCACCTCCAGCCCGCGCATGGTGGCAATTGCGCTGGCGGCATTTGATTACGTGATGGATATGGGCACCTGCCGGGGCGATGGCACCGAGCTGTTCTACGCCCGCTGCGCAGTGCTGCATGCGGCGCGCGTTGCGGGTATTGCCGCCTATGATGTCGTTTGGTCGGATATCAATAATGAAGAAGGCTTCCTGAAGGAAGTGCAGTTGGCGAAAGGACTTGGTTTTAACGGTAAGTCCTTAGTGAACCCACGTCAGATTGAGCTGTTACATCAGGCTTATTCTCCGACACGTAAAGAAGTTGAGCATGCGTATGAGGTGATTGCTGCCGCTGAAGAGGCTGAGTCTCGCGGTCTGGGCGTCGTTTCACTCAACGGCAAAATGATTGACGGCCCGATTATCGACCACGCGCGCAAAGTGGTGGCGCTGTCGGCTTCCGGTATTCGTGATTAAGGAAGGAACCATGAAAGAGACTGTAACCATGCTCAACCAGCAATATGTCGTACCGGAAGGATTACAGCCCTACCAGGGGGTAACAGCGAACAGCCCGTGGCTTGCCAGCGAAACGGAAAAGCGTCGGCGTAAAATTTGTGACTCGCTTGAAGAGGCTATTCGTCGTTCCGGGCTTAAAAATGGCATGACGATATCCTTCCACCATGCGTTTCGTGGTGGCGACAAAGTCGTCAATATGGTGATGGCGAAGCTGGCGGAAATGGGATTCCGCGATCTGACGCTTGCCTCCAGCTCATTAATTGATGCCCACTGGCCGCTTATCGAACACATTAAAAATGGCGTGGTGCGGCAGATTTACACCTCCGGGCTGCGCGGCAAGTTAGGGGAAGAGATCTCCGCTGGCCTGATGGAAAACCCGGTACAGATCCACTCTCACGGTGGCCGCGTAAAACTGATTCAGAGCGGTGAGCTGAATATTGATGTCGCTTTCCTCGGCGTGCCGTGCTGCGACGAATTTGGTAATGCGAACGGTTTTAGCGGCAAGTCACGCTGCGGCTCTTTGGGGTATGCGCAGGTTGATGCGCAGTACGCTAAATGTGTGGTGCTCCTGACTGAAGAGTGGGTCGAATTCCCCAATTATCCGGCCAGTATCGCGCAGGATCAGGTTGATTTGATCGTGCAGGTGGATGAGGTAGGGGATCCGGAAAAAATTACCGCGGGCGCGATTCGTCTGTCCAGTAACCCGCGTGAACTGTTGATCGCCCGGCAGGCGGCCAATGTGATCGAACACTCGGGCTATTTTTGTGACGGTTTCTCGCTGCAAACCGGCACCGGTGGCGCATCTCTGGCGGTCACCCGTTTCCTGGAAGACAAAATGCGTCGCCACAACATTACGGCGAGTTTTGGCCTGGGCGGGATCACCGGCACCATGGTGGATCTGCATGAGAAAGGGTTGATCAAAGCGCTGCTGGATACGCAATCATTCGATGGCGATGCAGCCCGTTCGCTGGCGCAGAATCCACATCATATTGAAATCTCAACCAATCAATACGCGAACCCCGCCTCTAAAGGCGCGGCATGCGAACGCCTGAATGTGGTGATGCTGAGCGCACTGGAAATTGACGTGAATTTCAACGTTAACGTGATGACCGGTTCAAACGGCGTACTGCGTGGCGCATCGGGCGGCCATAGCGATACGGCAGCAGGGGCCGATCTCACCATTATTACCGCACCGCTGGTCCGTGGCCGAATCCCATGCGTGGTGGAAAAAGTGCTGACCACCGTCACGCCTGGGGCAAGCGTTGATGTGCTGGTTACCGACCATGGTATTGCAGTGAACCCTGCGCGTCAGGATCTGCTTGATAACCTGCGTGCTGCGGGTGTGGCGCTGATGACCATCGAACAACTGCAACAGCGCGCTGAGCAACTGACCGGTAAACCGCAGCCGATTGAGTTTACCGATCGGGTGGTGGCGGTGGTGCGTTATCGCGACGGTTCAGTGATTGACGTGATTCGCCAGGTTAAAGGCTGATGAAGAGCACAGATCTGCTGTACCAGGGCCAGGCAGTTACGCTGGAGGAGATGCTACAAGCGCGCGATAAACGTGCCGCCAGGCAGCGTCAGGCGTTGAACTGCTATCGGCTACCGTTGATTTCCCTCACGCTGGTTGCACCGGGCGCCGTTAAAAACTCAGCGGTCTGGCGGCGTGTCGCCGATTACGCAATTGCCGAAATACTGGCGCTTTGCGAACAGAAGGAGTGGGTCAACGTCTGGGAAATGCAGGTAAATGAACGCAGCGGCCCGGAATGGATGGCAGCGGTCTGTGCGCCGGCAATGGCGTTGAAACAGCACATGTCGACACTAGAGATGAGCCATCCGTTAGGGCGGCTTTGGGACATCGACATTATTGATAGCGACGGTAAGTCGCTATCACGCCGTGAACTCGGGCATCCTGCCCGGCCATGTTTGATATGCCAGCAGGATGCTCATCTCTGTGCCCGGGGCAAGCATCACACCCTTGACCTTTTGTTGGATGAAATTGCACGAAGGATTGAATGCTATGAACGTGAGCGTTGTGACTGAACGGCGTACGCCAGCGTACTCATCGCTGGCGGCTGGCGAACTTAATGGGTTGGTTGCAAGAGCGCTGCTGACGGAAGCCAGGCTGACACCAAAACCCGGTCTGGTCGATATTCGTAATTCGGGAGCGCATAGGGATATGGATCTGGCGGCATTTGAACGTAGCACTACCGCCATTGCTCCGTGGATGGAAAAGTTTTTTATCATGGGCAACAACACGGCGGCGCTGGCGGCAGAAAATGTCCTGGTGATGCTGCGTCCGCTGGGGATGGCCTGTGAGAACGATATGCTACAGGCGACCAATGGTGTGAATACCCATCGCGGGGCGATTTTCGCTTTTGGCCTGCTGAGCGCAGCGATTGGCCGACTTCTCGCGCGGGGAGAACCGTTGGAGCAAAATCGTATCTGCGACCAGGTTGCCCGCCTGAGTCGGAATATTGTTGCCCACGAGCTCTCAGCAAAAAAAGCGGGAAAACTGACAAAGAGTGAAACCCATTTCCAGTGCTATGGCCTGTCGGGCGCGCGGGGAGAAGCGGAAAGCGGTTTTCGAACCGTCAGAACGCAGGCTTTGCCGGTGTTTAACCGGGTCGTGCAGGAGCATGACGATACCCATCTTGCCCTGCTGCAAACATTGTTGCATCTGATGGCGTGGAATGATGATACCAATCTGGTGTCACGGGGAGGCCTGGAAGGGCTTTACTACGTGCAGCAGCAGGCACAAAAATTGTTGTGGCAAGGGGGCGTATTGGTTGAGGGGGGCATTGAAGCGATGCAGTCCCTCGATGATGAACTCATCCTGCGTAACTTAAGCCCTGGCGGTAGCGCGGATTTACTGGCAGTGACCTGGTTTTTAAGTCATTTTCCTGCCGGTTCCCTCTATCCTGAGTAAGTTTCTCTTCTTTCATTCTCTCCAGCAATGATTCATCCTGCGGGATGAATCATGTCTTTTACTGATATCGCTCCCTGTTTATCATTAATTTCTAATTATCGGCGATTTTAGATGGCGGCCTCCGGGCGCGCTGGTTACTCTGAAAACGGTTTACGCAATTTTTACAAAAGAGAATAGCTATGCATGAAGCACAGATCCGCGTTGCGATTGTCGGCGCCGGTGGCCGCATGGGACGGCAGTTAATCCAGGCCGCCATGGCGATGGAAGGTGTTCAGCTGGGTGCCGCGCTGGAGCGCGAAGGCTCTTCATTGCTGGGTAGCGATGCGGGCGAACTGGCAGGCGTGGGGAAAACGGACGTCATCATTCAAAGCGATCTGGCGTCGGTCAAAGATGATTTCGATGTTCTGGTCGATTTTACCCGTCCTGAAGGCACACTGGCGCATCTGGCATTCTGCCGTAAACATGGTAAAGGGATGGTGATTGGTACTACCGGCTTTGACGACGCCGGTAAACAGGCCATTCGCGAGGCGTCGCAAGAGATTGCGATCGTTTTCGCCGCAAACTTTAGCGTCGGCGTTAACGTCATGCTCAAGCTGCTGGAGAAAGCCGCGAAGGTAATGGGCGACTACACCGATATTGAAATTATTGAAGCGCACCACCGCCATAAAGTGGATGCACCGTCGGGTACGGCGCTGGCAATGGGCGAGGCAATCGCCGGGGCGCTGGATAAAGATCTGAAGGACTGCGCGGTCTACTCGCGTGAAGGTTATACCGGCGAGCGCGTACCGGGAACGATTGGCTTTGCAACCGTTCGGGCGGGCGACATCGTCGGCGAACATACCGCGATGTTTGCCGATATTGGCGAGCGCGTAGAGATTACGCATAAAGCTTCCAGCCGCATGACGTTTGCAAATGGCGCGTTGCGATCGGCATTATGGCTAAAAACGAAGAAAAATGGGCTATTTGACATGCGGGATGTGCTGGGACTGGATGTACTATAACGACTAAATACCTTCGTGATGTGGTTGTGGTAATCAAGATTAATTGATTACAAAGGGCAATATATTATTGCCCTTTTGTTTTTTGCCCCCCGGTTATTCGGTCAGATAAATAACGCCTTTCACCATTCATGTTTCGACAGTTTCTTCGCCCACGATATGTTCTGCCGTTGTTTTCGCGTTAAGAATAGTCAGTTTAAAGACATCCGGGCCAACGGCATCCATTTGCGTGACGTAATTGCCATTACGATAAATGCGGTTAATTAGTCCTTCAGGCGCATCGGTACGGGCCATTACGTTCAACGGGAAAAATACTGCCTGAACTGATGTTAGTCATATTCAGCCGCAGTGGCTTACCGTATGCAAAAGGCACCTCGACCAGACTGATAAGACTGATATCCATCGTGGGGTTAGCGCTGTTCCTCGGGGGCGTTTTATCTCTTTTGTTTCAATAGGTTAGCTTTTTTATGCTGTAGTGAGGCTGGTTGTGGTTCAATCGTATGCGCTAGTCTTAAAGAAAAAGAAGTTAGACCTTTATATTGCGATTGTGATTCTCATTACATTATCTTAATTTGCTGTTTTTTGTTGATTTTTTGATGTGTTTTATTTGTTTTTATTTTTATAACAGATTGATTTTTAAAATATTTTTTTTATTAGTTTGCTTAATTTTGAATTTTTTATTCGTTTGATAGAATTAATGGCTATTAAACGAATTTTTATCGTTGTTTTTTGTTGTTTTAATGTGAAATTTGACCATTTGGTCCACTTTTTATCGTTCCAGTCAGCTTTTTTCGAACTCAAGGAAGCGCAAGCGTTTTCTATCGTCACTTAGTTGATCTTTTTGCCTCTTAAATAGGATAACTTACTTATAATGTGCAAAATAACATAAAAAACACCCTCTTTAAGTTGACTTTTATCCGGCTTAACTTCAGAATGCCGCCGTTTGCCAGAAATCCACGGGTAAGCAAATTTGCATTGCTTCATACTGACTGAATGAATTAATATGCAAATAAAGTGAGTGAATATTCTCTGGAGGGTGTTTTGATTAAGTCAGCGCTATTGGTTCTGGAAGACGGAACCCAGTTTCACGGTCGGGCCATTGGGGCAACGGGTTCGGCGGTTGGGGAAGTCGTTTTCAATACTTCAATGACCGGTTATCAAGAAATCCTCACTGATCCTTCCTATTCCCGCCAAATCGTCACTCTTACTTATCCCCATATTGGTAATGTCGGCACCAATGAAGCCGATGAAGAATCTTCTCAGGTACATGCACAAGGTCTGGTAATTCGCGACCTGCCGCTGATTGCCAGCAACTTCCGTAACACAGAAGACCTCTCTTCTTACCTCAAACGGCATAACATTGTGGCGATTGCTGATATCGATACCCGCAAGCTGACGCGTCTGCTGCGTGAGAAAGGTGCACAGAACGGCTGTATCATTGCAGGCGATAGCCCGGATGCGAAGCTGGCGCTGGAAAAAGCGAAAGCATTTCCTGGACTGAACGGTATGGATCTGGCGAAAGAAGTGACCACGGCGGAAACCTACCGCTGGACGCAGGGGAGCTGGACGCTGAAAGACGGTTTACCGGAAGCGAAATCTGAGGATGACCTGCCGTTCCACGTGGTGGCCTACGATTTTGGCGCCAAGCGCAACATCCTGCGTATGCTGGTGGATCGCGGCTGCCGCCTGACGGTGGTGCCAGCGCAGACCTCTGCTGAAGAGGTGCTGAAAATGAACCCGGACGGCATCTTCCTGTCGAACGGCCCTGGCGACCCGGCGCCGTGCGACTACGCCATCGAGGCGATTAAGAAATTCCTCCAGACCGACATTCCGCTATTTGGCATCTGCCTCGGCCATCAACTGCTGGCGCTGGCGAGCGGTGCGAAGACCGTTAAGATGAAGTTCGGCCATCACGGCGGCAACCATCCGGTAAAAGATATGGACAGAAACGTGGTGATGATCACCGCGCAGAACCACGGCTTTGCGGTGGATGAAGACTCGCTGCCAGCCAACCTGCGCGTGACCCACAAGTCGCTGTTCGACGGCACCCTGCAGGGCATTCACCGTACCGATAAACCGGCGTTCAGCTTCCAGGGCCACCCGGAAGCCAGCCCCGGTCCGCACGATGCTGCACCGCTGTTCGACCACTTTATCGAGCTTATTGAGCAATACCGTCAGTCCGCGAAATAATCAGGAGTAATAAGAGCCATGCCAAAACGTACAGATATAAAAAGCATCCTGATTCTGGGCGCGGGCCCGATTGTTATCGGTCAGGCGTGTGAGTTTGACTACTCCGGCGCTCAGGCGTGTAAAGCGCTGCGCGAAGAGGGTTACCGCGTCATTCTGGTGAACTCCAACCCGGCCACCATCATGACCGACCCGGAAATGGCCGATGCCACCTACATCGAGCCGATTCACTGGGAAGTGGTGCGCAAAATCATTGAAAAAGAGCGTCCGGATGCGGTGCTGCCGACCATGGGCGGCCAGACAGCGCTGAACTGCGCGCTGGAGCTGGAGCGGCAGGGCGTGCTCGAAGAGTTCGGCGTCACCATGATTGGCGCCACCGCCGACGCCATTGATAAAGCCGAAGACCGTCGTCGCTTCGATATCGCGATGAAGAAAATTGGTCTCGACACCGCGCGTTCCGGTATCGCGCACACTATGGAAGAAGCGCTGGCGGTTGCCGCTGACGTGGGCTTCCCGTGCATTATTCGTCCGTCCTTTACCATGGGTGGCACCGGCGGCGGTATCGCTTACAACCGTGAAGAGTTCGAAGAAATCTGCGAACGCGGTCTGGACCTCTCGCCAACCAACGAGCTGCTGATTGATGAATCGCTGATCGGCTGGAAAGAGTACGAGATGGAAGTGGTGCGTGATAAAAACGACAACTGCATCATCGTCTGCTCTATCGAAAACTTCGACGCAATGGGTATCCATACTGGGGACTCGATCACCGTGGCCCCGGCACAGACGCTGACCGACAAAGAATACCAAATCATGCGTAACGCCTCGATGGCGGTACTGCGTGAAATCGGCGTCGAAACCGGCGGTTCTAACGTCCAGTTCGCAGTGAACCCGAAAAACGGTCGTCTGATCGTTATCGAAATGAACCCGCGCGTCTCCCGCTCCTCGGCGCTGGCGTCGAAAGCCACCGGTTTCCCGATTGCCAAAGTGGCCGCCAAACTGGCGGTGGGTTACACCCTTGACGAACTGATGAACGACATCACCGGCGGGCGTACTCCGGCCTCCTTCGAGCCGTCCATCGACTATGTAGTTACTAAAATTCCGCGCTTTAACTTCGAGAAATTTGCCGGTGCCAACGACCGTCTGACCACCCAGATGAAATCGGTTGGTGAAGTGATGGCGATTGGCCGCACGCAGCAGGAATCCCTGCAAAAAGCGCTGCGCGGCCTGGAAGTGGGCGCTACCGGCTTCGACCCGAAAGTCAGCCTCGACGACCCGGAAGCGCTGACCAAAATCCGCCGCGAGCTGAAAGACGCGGGCGCCGAGCGTATCTGGTACATCGCCGATGCTTTCCGCGCAGGCTTGTCTGTGGATGGCGTGTTCAACCTAACCAACATCGACCGCTGGTTCCTGGTGCAAATTGAAGAGCTGGTGCGTCTGGAAGAGAAAGTGGCTGAAGTCGGGATTACTGGCCTCAACGCCGACTTCCTGCGTCAGCTCAAGCGCAAAGGGTTTGCCGATGCGCGTCTGGCGAAACTGGCGGGCGTGCGCGAGGCGGAAATCCGCAAGCTACGCGACCAGTATGACCTGCATCCGGTCTACAAACGCGTGGATACCTGCGCGGCGGAATTCGCCACCGATACCGCCTACATGTACTCCACTTATGAAGATGAGTGCGAAGCGAACCCGTCCGTTGATCGCGATAAAATCATGGTCCTCGGCGGCGGCCCGAACCGTATCGGCCAGGGCATTGAGTTTGACTACTGCTGCGTCCATGCCTCGCTGGCGCTGCGCGAAGACGGTTACGAGACCATCATGGTCAACTGTAACCCGGAAACCGTCTCCACCGACTACGACACTTCCGACCGTCTGTACTTCGAGCCGGTGACGCTGGAAGACGTGCTGGAAATCGTGCGTATCGAGAAGCCGAAAGGCGTGATTGTACAGTATGGTGGCCAGACGCCGCTGAAGCTGGCGCGCGCGCTGGAAGCGGCAGGCGTGCCGGTTATCGGCACCAGCCCGGACGCCATCGACCGCGCGGAAGACCGTGAACGCTTCCAGCATGCGGTTGACCGTCTGAAGCTGAAGCAACCGGCCAACGCCACCGTCACCGCCATTGAACAGGCTGTCGAAAAAGCGAAAGAGATCGGCTACCCGCTGGTAGTACGTCCTTCTTACGTGCTGGGCGGTCGGGCGATGGAAATTGTCTACGACGAAGCCGACCTGCGTCGCTACTTCCAGACCGCAGTCAGCGTCTCTAACGATGCGCCGGTACTGCTGGACCGCTTCCTTGATGATGCGGTTGAAGTGGACGTGGACGCTATCTGCGACGGCGAAATGGTGCTGATTGGCGGCATTATGGAGCACATTGAGCAGGCTGGCGTACACTCCGGCGACTCCGCCTGTTCCCTGCCAGCCTACACGCTGAGCCAGGAAATTCAGGACGTGATGCGCCAGCAGGTGCAGAAGCTGGCTTTCGAGTTGCAGGTGCGCGGCCTGATGAACGTGCAGTTTGCGGTGAAAGACAACGAAGTCTATCTGATTGAAGTCAACCCGCGTGCGGCGCGTACCGTACCGTTCGTCTCCAAAGCCACCGGCGTGCCGCTGGCGAAAGTAGCGGCGCGCGTGATGGCCGGCAAATCGCTGACCGAGCAGGGCGTGACCCAAGAAATTATCCCGCCGTACTACTCGGTGAAAGAAGTGGTGCTGCCGTTCAACAAATTCCCCGGCGTTGACCCGCTGTTAGGGCCAGAAATGCGCTCTACCGGGGAAGTGATGGGCGTCGGTCGTACCTTCGCGGAAGCGTTCGCCAAGGCACAGTTGGGCAGTAACTCCACGATGAAGAAACAGGGCCGTGCGCTGCTCTCCGTTCGCGAAGGCGACAAAGAGCGCGTGGTGGATCTCGCGGCCAAGCTGCTGAAACAGGGCTTTGAGCTGGATGCCACTCACGGTACGGCGATTGTGCTGGGCGAAGCCGGTATCAACCCGCGTCTGGTGAACAAGGTGCACGAAGGTCGTCCGCACATTCAGGACCGCATCAAGAATGGCGAATATACCTATATCATCAATACCACCGCAGGCCGCCGCGCGATTGAAGACTCCAGGGTGATTCGTCGTAGCGCGCTGCAGTATAAAGTGCATTATGACACCACGCTGAACGGCGGTTTTGCAACGACGATGGCGCTCAATGCCGATGCCACCGAGAAGGTAACCTCGGTGCAGGAAATGCACGCGCAGATCAAAAAGTCGTAAATAAAGAGTCCGGTGGATATTGCTCTAACCGGACCTGTAATATAATTCTGAAAGGGTTTCTGTAAAGAAACCCTTTTTTTATCTTGCGTAAGGTCATTCCTGGAGAAGTCCGTTTCCGTAACCACATTTTCTATGTAATAAGCACGATATTGCTCACACTAATCAATATTTAAGTCGCATACTATCTTGCATATCCACAATTTTAATATGGCTTAGTTTTTATTAGTTTGGACAGGCCGTAGCCAGATTTTTAATTTGTGAAATGGTGTGCTTATGTGTGAAAAATATGTTGAAAGACCGCTTTATTTGTTAATTGCTGACTGGATGATGGCAGAGAACCGATGGATCACGGCCAGGGAGATTTCCCGTCAATTTGATATTGAACACTGCAAAGCAATTAATACGCTCTCCTATATTCTGTCAGAAGTGGGAGAAATTGTTTGTGAAGTGAAGATGATCCCTAACCAGATTGCAGGACGAGGCTGCCAGTGCCAGCGTCTGGTGAAAGTCGTGAGTATCGACTCTCAACTCTATCGCCGATTGAATCATAATTTGCAGGAAAGAAAAGTGAGCGTGGCGAAAGCGCCGCGACTGTCTGCCGTTCCCCCCACAGAGCTAAACCGTGAGCAGAAATGGCAGATGATGCTCTCCAAGAGTATGCGTCGATAATTGTCTGTTTACCTGCTGGCGGGGTAAACGGTAATTGACGCGTAGGCCGGATAAGCGTGAGCGCATCCGGCATCAATTACTGTGCTGATTTTGGCTTCACGTCCGTCGTGCCTTTCAGGCGCGGTCGGTTTTCTTCGACCTGCGTTAACGGCTTCGTTTCAGATAACCCCGTTCGACAGCGGACCGCAAGATCCTGATATTCTTTGGTGTTGAGGCGTTTCCAGTGCAGCTCCTGATCCGTAACCTGGCGTAGTATGCGCGCCGGTGAACCCACCAGCAGTTGCCTTGCCTCACCCTGAAATCCGGCTTTGACAAAACTCATGGCGGCGACAATGCTCTCTTCGCCAATCACTGCGCCGTCCATAATGACGCTATTCATGCCGACCAGGGCGTCCCGTCCCACCACGCAGCCATGTAGAATAGCGCCGTGGCCGATATGGCCGTTTTCATGCACGATGGTATCGGTATCGCAGTAGCCATGCATAATGCAGCCATCCTGCAGATTAGATCCTGCCTCCAGGATCAGGCGACCATAATCCCCACGCAATGACGCGAGTGGGCCAATATAAACACCAGCACCCACGATGACATCGCCAATCAGCACGGCGCTGGGATGGACAAACGCGTCCGGGTGCACCACCGGGATCAGTCCTTCAAAGGCGTAATAGCTCATGGTTGTACCTCGGTTTTTTTGCCGGATGGCGGCGTAAACACCTTATCCGGCCTACGGTTGCGCATGTGCTGTAGGCCGGATAAGCGAAGCGCCATCCGGCATAGTCACATTAACGACCCTTCCACACCGGATCGCGTTTTTCGGCAAATGCCTGCGGTCCTTCGAGCGCATCTTCTGAATGCAGTACCGACGGATAATGCTTCAGTACGCCGCTGCGGATGTAGCGGTAGCCTTCTTCTACCGGCATTTCGCTGGTCGCGCGATAAATCTCTTTCAGCGCCGCGATAGCCAGCGGGGCGCTATTGACCAGTTGTTGCGCCAGTTCGCGCGCGCTCTCCATCAGTTCGCTCTGGCTGACAACGCGGTTCACGATCCCCCAACGCAGCGCTTCTTCGGCGCTCATTCGTCTGCCGGTCATCACCATTTCGTTGACGATAGCCGGTGGCAGCAGCTTAGGCAGACGCAATACGCCGCCGCTGTCAGGCACGATGCCGAGCTTTGCTTCCGGCAGCGCGAAGCTGGCGTTTTCGGCGCAGACAATAAAGTCTGCCGCCAGCGCCAGCTCAAAACCGCCGCCAAACGCGTAGCCGTTCACCGCGGCGATAACCGGCTTATCGAGGTCAAATATTTCGGTTAAACCAGCAAAGCCGCCGGGACCAAAATCGGCATCCGGCGCTTCACCTTCCGCTGCCGCTTTTAAGTCCCAGCCAGCAGAAAAGAATTTCTCACCGCCGCCGGTAATGATTGCTACGCGTAATTCCGGATCGTCACGGAAATTAAGAAAAGCTTCACCCATTGCAAAGCTGGTTTTGGCGTCAATGGCATTCGCTTTAGGTCGGTCGAGGGTAATTTCCAGGATCGGGCCGTTACGGGTCAGATGTAATGACTCACTCATAGTTCATCTCCAGATAAATAGTTTTCCGGCGGGAGGGATTCCTGCCGGAAGGTTTATTTCAGATTTTTTTTGATTATTTTTCCTGAACAGTTGCGCGGCAGGTCAGTTCTGATCTCCATAAAAGAGGGAACCTTGAATTTCGCCATATTGTTTTCGCAGAAGCTGAAAAACTCGGCCTCGCTTAATGTTTCACCTTCATTAAGGACGATAAACGCTTTAATGGCTTCATCACGGATCGCATCTTTAATACCGACCACCACAATGTCCTGAATTTTCGGATGTGCAGAAATAATATTTTCCAGCTCGACGCAGGAGACATTTTCTCCGCCACGTTTAATCATGTTGCAGCGTCTGTCGACAAAATAGAAATAGCCATCCTCATCCTGGTAACCCGAATCACCGGTATGTAACCAGCCCTCTGGTTCCAGCGCCCTGGCGGTTGCTTCCGGCTGCATGTAATACTCTTTGAAGATAGTCTTGCCGGGGATGCCTTTAATACAGATTTCGCCAATTTCTCCGGCGGGCAGCGGGCGATTTTGATCGTCGCGAATTTCAGCTTCATAGCTAAAACCCACGCGACCAATGGAAGGCCAGCGCCGTTTGTCTCCGGGACGGTCGCCAATAATTCCGACAATGGTTTCAGTCATACCGTAGGAGGTCAGCAGCCTGACGCCAAAGCGTTCGGTAAAGGCGTCTTTTTCCTGCGCGGATAGATTGAGATAGAACATCACTTCGCGCAGATGATGCTGCCTGTCCGTTGGTGCGGAGGGCTGAACCATCAGCGTGCGGATCATCATCGGAATGCACTCGGTCACCGTCGCCTGATATTTACGTACCTGATCCCAGAAGGCCCTGGCGCTGTACTTTTCCAGGAGCACAAAGGTGCTGCCGGCGGAAAAGGCTGGCATTGCGGCGGTACACTGGCAGTCGATATGAAAAGCGGGCATCACCGTCATGTACACGTCATCATCGCGCAGGGCGATTTGCCAGGCAGAGTAGTAGCCTGCAAAACGCAGGTTATAGTGGGTAATCACCACCCCTTTTGGACGCGAGGTGGTACCGGAGGTAAACAGAATTTCCGCCGTATCGTCAATGGATAACGCGGGCGTATAGCACAGCGTGGCCGACTGGCGTGCTTGTAGTTGGGTAAAGTGGCTCACGCCATCGTCAGCCGGAAGCTGCTCGCCAATCAGACAGATATGATTAAGCGGAGTGCTATTGTCCTGGCGTATTTCACGGTACATAGGATAAAACTGGGCGCTGGTAACCAGCAGACTCACCTGGCTGTTTTGCAGGATCCAGGCGCTTTCTTCGCCCAGTAAGCGGGCATTAATCGGCACCATAATGGCGCCGATTTTTGCCAGTCCAAACCAGCAAAAGATGAATTCCGGACAGTTATCCAGATGCAGCGCGACCCTATCACCCTTGCGGATCCCTAAGGAGTAAAAAAGGTTCGCCGTGCGGTTAATCTCTTCATTGAGCGAAGCATAGCTAAACTGCCGAACGACTCCCTCACAGGATTCGAAAATTAACGCCGTTTTATCTCCGTACACCCCGGCCAGGTCGTCCCACATCTGACGTAAGTTTTGTCCGCCAACGATATCCATATTGCTTTATCCACTGAAATCAGGCGTGAGCGCTAACCGGAAAACCGATTAGCGCATCGCGTTTAATCCTCAACTTTGGCCAGGCCTTTGCCGACCAGTTCCTTAATATCTGCTTCGCTATAACCAATGTTTTTCAGAATGGCGGCGGTATCCATGCCGTGTGACGGCATGCCACGCCAGATTTTCCCCGGGTTGTTTTTAAATTTCGGCATGATGTTCGGCCCCTTACAGGTGCGACCGTCCATTGTTTGCCACTGAGTAATCGATTCGCGGGCAACGTACTGCGGATTACCTTCCAGTTCCGGAATGGTGAGCACCTTCGCACAGGCGATATTCAGCTCAGCAAAACGCGCCTGAACGTCGGCGATGGTATGTGCTGCCAGCCAGGCGTCCAGTTTCTCTTCGACGAGCGGGCCGTAAGGGCATTCCACGCGATGGATGAGCTGCGTGCCTTCCGGAACTTCTGGCGTACCGAGAATGTGGGCCAGGCCAATATCTTTAAAACACTCGTTGATTTGCGTGATGCCGACCAACTCCATGACGATGTAACCATCGGCGCATTTATACAGGCCGCAACCGGCGTAGTAGGGGTCTTTCCCTTTCGTCATACGTGGACAGATTTCGCCGCCGTTGAAGTAGTCCATCATGAAGTACTGACCCATGCGCAGCATCACTTCGTACATCGCGATATCGATGCTTTCACCTTTACCCGTTTCGCGTACTTTGTGCAGGGCCGCCAGCGCGGCTGTCGTCGCGGTCATCCCGGAGAAGTAATCGGCGGTATACGGGAAGGCTGGCATCGGCTGATCAACGTCGCCGTTTTGGATCAGATAACCACTGAATGCCTGCGCGATGGTGTTA
Source organism: Salmonella sp. NW38 (assembly GCF_051807745.1). NCBI lineage: Bacteria > Pseudomonadati > Pseudomonadota > Gammaproteobacteria > Enterobacterales > Enterobacteriaceae > Salmonella > Salmonella sp. NW38. The sequence continues at coordinate 321,032 of NZ_JAMMTO010000002.1, forward strand.
TACGCCGGAAGATTGGTGTACTCCTCGGTACCAAACTGGCCGAAGCCGGAAAGGTGGGCGATAACCAGTTTCGGGTTATGTTCCCACAGCACTTCATCGGTAATACCGCGGCGGGCAAAGGCCGGACCTTTACTGGCTTCAATGAAAATATCGGTGGTTTCCATCAGCTTCAGAAACGCTTCCCGGCCTTCATCTTTGAAAATATTCAGCGACAGGGCGTGCAGGTTACGGCGTGAGAGCTGCGGATAGTTAGGCTGCACGCGGATGGTATCGGCCCATGCGACGTTTTCAATCCAGATAACCTCAGCGCCCCACTCGGCGAACATCTGTCCGGCGAACGGACCGGCGATTTCGATTCCTGAAAAAACAACGCGTACCCCAGCAAGCGGGCCAAAGGTTGGCATTGGTAAATGATTCATCATTTTTCTCCTGGCATTTTTTGCGGTATGTAGGCCGGATAAGCACAGCGCCATCCGGCATGATTGCCTGATGGCGACGCCCCGCGTCTTATCAGGCCTACAAGGGATCGATTAGCGGTATTGCTTGAGTACCGCACGACCCAACGTCAGGATCTGCATTTCGTCAGAACCACCAGAAACACGGTCAACGCGCAGGTCACGCCAGAAACGCGTGATGCGGTGGTTGCCCGCGATACCAACACCTCCCAGTACCTGCATGGCGGTGTCTACCACTTCAAACGCGGCGTTGGCGCAGAAGTATTTGCACATTGCTGCGTCGCCGGAGGTAATCGTGCCGTTATCTGCTTTCCACGCGGCTTCCAGCAGCATATTTTTCATGGAGTTCAGTTTGATCGCCATATGCGCAAACTTCTCCTGAATCAGCTGGAAACGACCAATAGCTTCACCAAACTGCACGCGTTGATTAGCGTAACGCGCCGCGTCTTCAAAAGCGCACATTGCGGTACCGTAGTTGGTCAGCGCGACGAGGAAGCGCTCATGGTCAAACTCTTCTTTCACGCGGTTGAAGCCGTTACCTTCCCGACCGAACATGTCTTTTTCGTCCAGTTCAACGTCATCAAAGGTGATTTCACAGCAGCTATCCATGCGCAGACCGAGTTTCTCCAGTTTGTTGACCTTGATACCCGCTTTGCTCATGTCCACAAACCACTCGGTGTAAACCGGTTTATCCGGCGATGCACCGTCTCTCGCCATGACCACGATGTACGGGGTATAGGCGCTACTGGTGATAAAGCACTTACTGCCATTGAGATAAACCTTACCATTTTTGCGTGTATAAGTGGTTTTCAGACTACCAACATCCGATCCCGCTCCCGGTTCGGTGATAGCAGAGTTCCACATCTGCTTACCGGTGCCCCGGAAGGCCATGATTTTATCAATTTGCTCCTGAGTCCCTTCACGCAGGAAAGTGTTAAAACCTCCCGGCAATTGGTACAACACGTAAGTTGGCGCGCCAAGACGTCCCAGTTCCATCCAGACGGCGGCGACGGTAACAAAACCCGCTTCCAGACCGCCGTGTTCTTCCGGGATCAGCAGGCTATCAATACCCATATCCGCCAGCGCTTTTACAAAACGCTCAGGGTAGACGCTGTCACGATCGCACTCGGCAAAATAAGCTTCCCAGTTCTCACTGGCCATCAGTTCGCGAATACCGGCGACAAACAGCTCCTGTTCGTCATTTAAGTTGAAATCCATCTTTCAGCCTCTTGATCAATTGGGTTAATAAGAATTACTTGTCTTTCCAGTGCACTTTGGCGTCTTTAATAAAGGACAGCGTCACCATAATGTTGACGAAGAACAGCGGGCATCCTCCGGCGATAATCGCGGTCTGAATCGGCTTCAACCCACCCAGCGCCAGCAGAACGATACCGATGATGCCGACCAGCACCGACCAGCCGATACGCACTAACAGAGGCGGCTCTTCACCATCGCGAACTTCACGACAGGTCGACATCGCCAGGGTGTAAGAGCAGGCGTTAATCAGCGTGACGGTGGCAATAAAGCAGAGGATGAAGAAGCCCCACATGGTGGCGGTGCTGAGCGGCAAGGCGGCCCAGGTTTCGATAATGGCGCGCGCCACGCCGTGTTGTTCAATCAACTGCGGAATGTTGAGGATGTTTTTATCCATCAGCAGCAGCGTGTTGCTGCCCAGCACTGTCCACAGGATCCAGGTAGACGCGGTCAGACCCATCACCATCCCGAAGCACAGTTCACGTACGGTACGACCACGGGAAATACGGGCCAGGAAGATACTCATCTGGATGGCGTAAATAACCCACCACGCCCAGTAGAAAACGGTCCAGCCCTGCGGGAAGCCGCCTTTACCGATGGCGTCGGTATAGAACAGCATCCGTGGCAGGTGCATTAACAGCATCCCGACGGAGTCGGTGAAGTAGTTCATGATGAAGCTGGCGCCGCTGACGATAAACACCCAGCCGAGCATCAGGAAGCTCAGGTAGCTACGCACATCGCTGGCGATTCTGACCCCTTTTTGCAGGCCGCAGGCCACGCAAATCGCGTTCAGAATGATCCAGCAGGTAATGATGATGGCATCCAATTGCAGCGTATGCGGAATACCGAACAGCCATTGCATACACTCGGTGACCAGCGGGGTAGCCAGACCGAGACTGGTGCCCATCGCGAAGATCAGCGCCACCAGGTAGAAGTTATCGACGATGGTACCGAACAACCCTTTCGCATGCTTTTCACCGACGAGCGGTACCAGCGTGGAGCTGGGACGGATGACATCCATCTTGCGTACAAAGAAGAAGTAGGCGAAGGCCACGGAAAGGAAGCTATAGGTTGCCCACGGTAGCGGCCCCCAGTGGAACAGGCTGTACGCCAGACCTATCTCTTTCGCGCCGGTGGAGTTTGGTTCCAGGCCGAACGGCGGGGTGGAGATATAGTAGTAGATCTCAATAGAGCCCCAGAACAGAACCGCAGCGGATGTACAGGAGGCGAACATCATGAAAATCCAGCTGGCGGTGCTAAACTCCGGTTTTTCGTCACCTAATCTCTTTTTGGCATAGGGGCCAAAAACCAGCCAGAACCAGCCGAAGAGCATGACGACCATATACCATTCAAATGCCCAACCCCAGACGTTGGTGACATAACTGAATACCGCATTAATAACGACGTTAGCGGCATCAAGATCTCTGACTGTTAGCCAGCAAAGTATCCCGACAATTATTAATGGCGGAAAAAAAACCTTCGGTTCAATTCCCGATTTTTTCTTTTCATTTTTCATAAGTGAATTCCAGTGTGAAAACGAAATTTATTTAGCGTGCCAGTCCATGAACGTTTGTTTATTTATTATTAATGATTTGTTGATAAGTTTTTAACCTCTGGGACGCCTCAATGAGTAACTCATGATGGGTATTCACTTCGGGTGATTCTGTTATCTTCGTCACACTTTTTTGCGTTGATTATTTTGTGTCTAAATTTTGATTTTTGCTTTATTTATCAATTTGTTGGTTGTGGTTTTTTAACTTTTTTAAGTATCTGACGTTCAATATTGTTGAGCCAGCAAACAATATTGAAAATTTTCATATTTGGCATATTTCTTTCAATATTGGTGAGGTGCGTAACACTATTGAAAGTTACGAATATCAATGTGTGACATTTTCAATATTGGTGATTAAGGTTTTATTTCCGAATTAAAGAGCGTGATATCTGTATTTAACACCGCCGATATAAATACGTTTCCTTCATGATTTCTGGAGATGCAATGAAGATAATTACTTGCTACAAATGCGTACCTGATGAGCAGGATATTGCGATTAATAATGCTGACGGAACACTCGATTTCAGCAAAGCGGATAGCAAAATCAGCCAATATGATCTGAATGCAATTGAAGCTGCTTGCCAGTTAAAACAGCAGTTGGGAGACGCTCAGGTTGTCGCCATGAGCGTTGGCGGCAAAGCGCTGACTAATGCAAAAGGGCGCAAAGATGTCCTCTCTCGTGGCCCTGATGAACTGATTGTGGTCATTGACGATCAATTTGAGCAGGCGCTGCCGCAACACACCGCTGCCGCGCTGGCCGCTGCCGCGCAAAAATCAGGTTTCGATCTACTTATCTGCGGCGACGGTTCTTCCGATCTTTATGCTCAGCAGGTTGGTTTGCTGGTGGGCGAAGCGTTGAACATTCCGGCGATTAACGGCGTGAGTAAGATCCTCTCTCTTACCGACAGCACATTGACGGTAGAACGCGAACTGGAAGATGAAGTTGAAACGCTGAGCATCCCGCTCCCGGCGGTGATCGCGGTTTCCACCGACATTAACACCCCACAAATCCCTTCGATGAAAGCCATTCTTGGCGCGGCGAAAAAACCGGTTCAGGTCTGGTCGCCTGCGGATATCGGGCTGAACAGCGTACCCGCGTATTCCGCACAACAGGTTGCCGCACCGAAGCAGCGCGAGCGTCAGCGTGTGGTGATTGAAGGTGAAGGTGAAGGTGAAGAACAAATCGCCGCGTTTGTCGAGAATCTGCGCAAAATCATTTAATTATCAGGGGATGTTATGAACAAATTTTCCAGTGTCTGGGTATTCAGCGATACCCCTTCTCGTCTGCCCGAACTGATGAGTGGCGCGCAGGCTGTAGGTGAAAAAGTTAACGCGTTCGTACTGAACGAAGCGGATAGCGCGACAGCATGTCACTTAGGCGCGGATCATGTCTGGCTGCTCAGCGGCAAACCAGAAGACCGCATGATCGAAGACTACGCTGCTGCGATGGCTGAGACTATTCGTCAGCATAGCGAGGGCGGCGCGGTGCTGCTGCCGAATACGCGTCGGGGCAAGCTGTTGGCGGCAAAGCTGGGCTATCGCTTGTCGGCTGCGGTTTCCAACGACGCCAGCGACGTCGCCCTGCAGGATGGAAAAGCGGCGGTTAAACATATGGTCTACGGCGGTCTGGCGATAGGGGCAGAGACCATCGCTTCGCCGTTTGCCGTGATCACACTCAGCAGCGGAACGTTTGACGCACAACAACCGGATGCTTCCCGCAGCGGCGAGATGCACACCGTGCAGTGGCAGGCTCCGGCCACTGCCGTGACCCGCACCGCAACCCAGGCGCGTCAGAGCAACAGCGTTGACCTCGACAAAGCGCGTCTGGTGGTCAGCGTGGGACGCGGCATCGGCAGCAAAGAGAATATCTCGCTGGCCGAAGCGCTGTGCCAGACGATTGGCGCCGAGCTGGCCTGTTCTCGCCCGGTGGCGGAAAACGAGAAGTGGATGGAGCACGAGCGCTACGTCGGTATCTCCAACCTGATGCTCAAGCCTGAACTGTATCTGGCGGTGGGGATCTCCGGGCAGATCCAACACATGGTCGGCGCCAACGGCGCGCAGACGATTTTCGCCATCAACAAAGATAAAAACGCGCCAATCTTCCAGTATGCGGATTTTGGCATCGTTGGCGATGCGCTGAAGATCCTGCCTGCGCTGACGGCTGCCTTAGCGCGATAAACCATTTCGGGCAGGATGCGAAGGTATCCTGCCGCTGACAGGAGTACGTATGTCCGAAGATATCTTTGATGCCATCATCGTGGGTGCAGGTCTGGCCGGTTCGGTTGCGGCGCTGGTGCTTGCTCGCGAAGGTGCACAGGTGCTGGTTATCGAGCGCGGCAATTCTGCTGGCGCGAAGAATGTCACCGGTGGGCGCTTGTATGCACATAGCCTGGAACGCATCATTCCCGGCTTTGCGGATCAGGCCCCCATTGAACGCATGATCACCCACGAAAAACTCGCCTTTATGACCGACAAAGGGGCGATGACGATGGATTATTGCAACGGCGAGGACGCCGCATCGTCGCAGGTTTCTTATTCCGTTTTGCGCAGTAAATTTGACGCCTGGCTGATGGAGCAGGCCGAAGAGGCGGGGGCGCAACTGATCACCGGTATTCGCGTCGATAACGTCGTTCAGCGTGATGGCAGAGTCGTGGGTGTGGAAGCCGATGGCGATATTCTGGAAGCCAAAGTCGTAATCCTCGCTGACGGGGTGAATTCTCTGCTGGCTGAAAAGCTGGGCATGGCCAAACGCGTTGAGGCATCGCATGTTGCTGTCGGCGTGAAGGAACTGATCGAATTGCCGAAGTCGGTCATTGAAGATCGTTTCCAGTTACAGGGCAACGAAGGTGCCGCCTGTCTGTTTGCCGGAGCGCCGACCGATGGTCTGATGGGCGGTGGCTTCCTGTATACGAATGAAACAACCCTTTCCCTGGGGCTGGTCTGTGGACTTCATCATCTGAAAGACGCGAAAAAATCGGTCCCGCAAATGCTGGAAGATTTCAAACAGCATCCGGCAGTTGCGCCGCTGATCGCCGGTGGCAAGCTGGTGGAATATGCCGCACACGTTGTACCCGAGGCGGGAATGAATATGCAGCCTGAACTGGTGGGCGATGGCGTACTGATTGCCGGGGATGCTGCCGGCATGTGTATGAACCTCGGCTTTACCATCCGTGGTATGGATCTCGCCATATCCGCAGGCGAAGCGGCGGCGAAGACGGTGCTTTCGGCGATGAAGCGCGACGATTTTAGCAAGCAATCGCTGGGGGAATACCGTCAGCATCTGGACGAAGGTCCGATGCGCGATATGCGTATGTACCAGAAACTGCCGGCTTTTCTTGATAATCCCCGCATGTTTACCGCTTATCCCGAAATGGCGGTCAATATCGCGCGCGACCTGTTCACCGTGGATGGCTCCGCGCCGGTGCCCATGCGTAAAAAAATCCTGCGCCATGCGAAGAAAGTGGGCTTCATCAACCTGATGAAAGATGGCCTGAAAGGAGTGACCGTATTATGACATCTCCCGTTAATGTGGACGTCAAACTGGGCGTCAATAAGTTCAATGTGGATGAAGACAGCCCGCACATCATTCTCAAAACCGATCCTGATAAACAGGCGCTGGAGGTGCTGATTAAGGCCTGTCCGGCGGGACTGTATAAAAAGCAGGACGACGGCAGCGTTCGTTTTGATTACGCCGGGTGCCTGGAGTGCGGAACGTGCCGGATCCTCGGCCTTGATACGGCGCTGGAAAAATGGGAATACCCGCGCGGGACGTTTGGCGTGGAGTTCCGCTACGGCTAATAAGTACGAAGTTGTGCCCCCGTTGGCCGGATAAGATGCGGTAGCGCCGCCATCCGGCAATCATGTGGCGCCAATGCCGGATGGCGGCGGAAACGCCTTATCCGGCCTACAGATGACGCTTTGCCCGTGTTGAAACAGGACATCACCATGCCGCAGCCCAGGAACTTTGACGACCTTAAATTCTCCTCCATCCATCGCAGAATTATGCTGTGGGGAAGCGGCGGCCCGTTCCTTGATGGCTACGTGCTGGTGATCATTGGCGTGGCGCTGGAACAACTGACGCCGCTATTGCACCTTGATGCTGAATGGATTGGCGCGCTCGGCGCGGCTACGCTTGCCGGACTGTTTATCGGCACCTCGTTGTTTGGCTATATTTGCGATAAAGTCGGGCGGCGTAAAATGTTCCTGCTTGATATTATCGCTATCGGCGTTATCTCCGTGGCGACCATGTTTGTTTCCACGCCGCTTGAATTGCTGGTGATGCGCGTTTTAATTGGCATTGTTATCGGCGCGGATTACCCTATCGCCACTTCCATGATTACGGAGTTTTCCAACACCCGCCAGCGCGCGTTCTCCATCGGTTTTATCGCCGCGATGTGGTACGTCGGCGCGACCTGCGCCAACCTGGTGGGTTACTGGCTGTATGACATGGAAGGCGGCTGGCGCTGGATGCTTGGCAGCGCCTTTATCCCGTGCTTAATCATTTTGATTGGCCGCTTTGACCTGCCGGAATCGCCACGCTGGCTATTGCGAAAAGGACGGGTAAAAGAGTGCGAACAAATGATGATCAAACTGTTCGGCGAACCGGTCTGCTTTGACGATGAGCCGCCGCAGGAGACCCGCTTCCTGCAACTGTTTAATCGCCGTCATTTCCCGTTTGTACTGTTCGTTGCGGCTATCTGGACCTGTCAGGTAATCCCGATGTTCGCTATCTATACCTTTGGGCCGCAGATCGTCGGGTTACTCGGCTGGGAGCAGGGGCGCAACGCGGCGCTCGGCAATGTGGTGATTAGCCTCTTTTTTATGCTGGGCTGTATACCAGCGATGTTCTGGCTAAACAGTATTGGCCGTCGCCCTCTGCTTATTGGCAGCTTCGCCATGATGACTATCGCGCTGGCACTGCTGGGGCTGGTGTCAAATCTGGGCATCATACTGGTCGTGGTGGCGTTTGCGGTATACGCCTTCTTTTCCGGCGGGCCGGGCATACTGCAATGGCTTTATCCTAATGAACTCTTCCCGACGGATATTCGCGCTTCGGCCGTGGGGGTCATCATGTCATTAAGCCGCATCGGAACCATTGTCTCCACCTGGGCATTACCGATTTTTATTACTCGTTACGGCATTAATAACGTCATGCTGATTGGCGCGTTGATTTCGTTAGTCGGGCTTGGCGTATCGGTGATGTTTGCCCCGGAAACCCGCGGCTTGACGCTAACACAGACCGGAAACATGACTTTGCGCGGAACGCCATCGGATAACCCTCGCTAAGAGTGTTCTGCATTTCTCCCTGCTTTTCGCCAATAACGCTACAGTTAACAGTCACATGCTAAAACAACTGAAAAGCAGGGAGAACACCATGCAAAAACGTCTTATGACCGCACTGTTTACCGCAGCAACACTATTCACCGTCGCAGGATGCTCTTCTAACCAGGCCGTTGAAACCACGGATGGCAAAACTATTGTCACCGACGGGAAACCCGAGGTCGATAACGATACCGGTATGGTGTCTTACAAAAACGCCGCCACCGGGAAAACCGAACAGATTAACCGCGATCAGCTGAAAAATATGAGCGAGCTGGATAATTAATTCAATTTTTTCTGGTTAGCCGCTCAATAATATTCTCTCTTTATGCGCATCCATTTATTCCCATGCGAATAAACGGATGCCTGAACAGGCAGGGACGCCGGAAAACGTCGAAATACGTTCGCCCGTGTTCCCGCTTTCCCCACCGCGCTGTCCGCTTACATGAGGTTACCCTCATCGACATTTCTCTGAACAGCGGCTCAACATTTCCCGGAAAAAAACATATCGCAGGGCATTTATCCTTATGATTAGGTATAAATGATGAGGTATAAGGAACAGGAGTCTGTAATGAAACTAATACCTTTTTATTTGCTCGCGCTATTTTCTGCCGCCTCCGGGGCTACGGAGATAAACGTCTGCAAAGACCTGATCGGAACATGGAAAACCACGGCAGATAACCCGCCTTATACCATGACAATATCGCCGCCAGTAGAAAGTTGCGGGGAAAAATGTGTGAAACTGAACGTGCAGTATGAACTTGACGTGACTCACCGCAACGCGCTTTATTGCCATGAAGGACAAGAGGGGGTAAAAGGGCAGGGACCCATGGTGATAGCATTTGAAGGGGCGTATGGTGGACACGCTATTGGAACCTATAACCGACAGCTGCAATTACTTTGGGCTGGCGTAATACCGAAAAATAAAAAGGGGAAATGGATAACGAAAATGGAAAATTACTGGTTCAGGCAGGTAAAAGCGCACTAAATATTACCTTAAAACAGCCCGCAAAACCGTCTTATTCACGAAGGGCTTACTGCCTGCGCGCGCCCATTCCAACGGCTTGCCTGCCCCGGATGAACTGTTGATAAAAAAGAGGGCCAGCATCTGTTTCCAGACGGCCCTGAGTGGATTGTGACGGAACATGGCACCTTGCTGGCGCTCTCTTATTATTTCATGCCTGTGCCCTCGTTATGGCGCAATCAGAGCTTTATTTCGTCGCATCGTTATAAACTTCGGCAACGGCTTCAAAATTCGGACCATGCTCACGTGCAGCGATAATATGGTAATATTTTCCGCCTTTCGCATCGGCTAATGCTGACAGTTTTTCGCGTAGATCAGAGGGTGAGGAAATCTGCCCGCCACTCTGGGACACATTTATGGTGCCGACCTTAACCAGTTTGAAGTGGCTGATTTCTTGCTTAGAGACCTGCTCTGCCGCAAGCGTGCTGAATGAAGCAACCGTTGCCAGTAATGCGGCGGCAATAATGCGTTTTTTCATGGTTCTGTTCCTGTTGCATTGATGATAAGGTTTGCGCAATATCAGTAATCCGTAACGAAATTATTTATCCCCTTCATACTTCAGGTTGCTTACGGGTTGGCTACGGATTACTCGGCCCACCTATGGGCCTCGCCCTGACGGGCCGTCGCACGCGACGTTCAAATCTGCTCCCGGCAGATTTGCCGCTCACCCCAGTCACATAATTATCTATGCTCCAGGGGACTCACTCCCTTGCCGCCTTTAAGCAACTCGAATTATTTTGGGTATATAACCTCGGTTGATTATCTGAAAATAGACTTATTTGGTGTGACCGTCTTATATCTTGTTATAGTCACCTCTTTATGTTGTTGTCAATGTAAAATAATGCACTGTCAGTTAAAAAGAAACTTAACCCCCTGTAAATAATAGTTTTTATATTATTTCTTGTAATGACGGAATTTTTATTGAATCACGCGGCAATACGCTAGTTTTATTCATAAGCAACATAACAGAATTGAGTTATGTTTTAATTTCCCAGAGTGATATTACCGGTTGTATGTCTATGGTTGCGCGGCCTGTTACTGATAGTGTTTCTTTCGGGGAGATTTTCTTGTAGCGGCATAGGGTAATCACCGTAGCTGAAGGGAAAAGGCACGAACACAGCGCTATAGAGTATGTTTAATAATGTATTTTTTTATGAAGTAATGTCTGCAGTTGTATCTCTAAAATAAAAATAATGAGCTTTTCATCTAAATAATTTTTCAGTGAATTATGGTTATTTATTAATATATTTCTAATTTGAAATACAAATCAATTTATAACACATATTCTTACCCGGAAGGCATTGATACATATCCACGCTTCCTCGTACAGTAATAAATGAATATGTGATAAAGTTACTGACTACAGGTATAATAATATGAGTAATAAAAAAAATCTGTCCGCAGAAGAGACGGATCTTACGCGTAGGAAACTGTTAACCAGCGCCGGTATTCTTGCCGCCGGCGGTATGCTATCCGGCGCGGTAAAGGCTGATGAAAAATGCGCCGTCAAGGCGAAACCGGCGTGGGATAAACCGTTTACCGGCGAAATCCCGGAAAAATTGCCAGAAGGATATAATATTCTGTTAGTCGTGACCGACCAGGAGCGTTTTTTTCCTACGTTTCCTTTCCCGGTACCCGGCAGAGAGCGGCTCATGAAAACGGGGGTGACATTCTGTAATCATCAGAATACCAGTAATGTCTGCACGCCTTCCCGCTCCGTATTGTATACCGGCTTACATATGCCCCAGACAAAGATGTTTGATAATCTGGGATTGCCCTGGATGCCTTATGACCTTGACCCCGCTCTTGGAACCACAGGCCATATGATGCGGGAACTGGGATACTATACGGCCTATAAAGGTAAGTGGCATCTTACAGAAAAACTGGAGAAGCCTTTGCCTGACGAAAAAGATGAGGATATTGATGTCGGGGATATTCCTGAACCAGAATTACATAAAATTATGGAAAAATATGGTTTTGCTGACTATCACGGCATCGGCGATATTATTGGCCATAGTAAAGGCGGCTATTTTTATGATTCAACCACCACGGCTCAGACTATAAATTGGTTAAGATGCAAGGGGCAGCCCTTGAATGACCAACACAAGCCCTGGTTCCTGGCCGTTAACCTCGTTAATCCTCATGACGTCATGTTTATTGATACCGATAAAGAGGGAGAAAAGGTACAGTGGCGTGGCGAGTTGGATCAGGATGATAATACCCTGGCGCCCACGCAGCCGCCGGAAAACGAGCTTTATCAGGCAAGCTGGCCGAACTATCCGCTGCCGGCAAACAGGCATCAATCATTCAATGAGCAGGGAAGACCGCCGGCGCATCTTGAATACCAGACGGCGCGCGCTGCGCTGGAAGGGCAGTTTCCTGATGAAGATCGTCGTTGGCGTAAACTGCTTGACTACTATTTCAACTGTATCCGCGATTGTGATACTCACCTTGACCGGATATTAAATGAACTTGATGCCCTCAAGTTAACTGATAAAACGATTGTTGTATTTACTGCCGATCATGGCGAATTAGGCGGAAGCCATCAGATGCACGGTAAAGGCGCTTCCGTTTATAAAGAACAGATCCATGTACCGATGATTATTTCCCACCCGGCGTACCCCGGTAATAAGAAATGTCAGGCGTTGACCTGTCATCTTGATATCGCGCCGACATTAGTTGGGCTGACCGGTTTGCCGGAAGAAAAACAGCACCAGGCGTTAGGCAACCGCAAAGGCGTTAATTTTAGCGGATTGCTAAAAAACCCGGAGGGCGTTGCGGTTAATGCGGTGAGAAATGCCAGCTTATATTGCTATGGCATGATCTTGTATACCGATGCCCATTATCTCCACCGCGTTATCGCGCTACAAAGAGATAAACAAAAAACGGTGGCGCAAATCAAGCAGGAAATATCCCATTTGCATCCTGATTTTAGCCATCGTTCAGGGACGCGGATGATTAACGATGGCCGTTATAAGTTTGCGCGTTATTTCTCGCTAAGGGAGCATAATACGCCGGAAACCTGGGAGGATCTTATTAAGTACAACGATCTTGAACTTTACGATCTTAAAAATGATCCCGATGAGAACCATAACCTTGCTGCTGATAAACAGAAATATCAGGATCTCATTCTTACGATGAATGAAAAACTGAATAAAATTATCAAGGACGAAATTGGCGTGGATGACGGTAGTTTTATGCCGGATGCGGCCCGTGAGCCGTGGGATCTTACTATTGAGCAATTTAACCGCATGGCGAAAGATTAAGAGCCTGACCCATTAGGCTATTTTATTCGCCATTTTGGGACCGGGCAGTGCTCAAAATCCTCACGTACTACGTGTACGCTCCGGTTTCTGCGCGCTGGTCGGCCCCAAACTGGCTTCAACAATTACGCCTGGTGGGCCAGGCTCTAAGTGCCTGACCCATTAGGTTAATTTATGCGTCGGCGATCTGGCATCCAGCGTGTCTGGAGGTTCAGATGCTGTTGGCGCTGCGCTTATTGGGCCTGTGTCATCATGTAATGGATTGATATTACAGTCATTACAGGCAAATTTAGCGCAGCGCCGCCCGACAAGAAGGCCTTAAACCGATTGGTCAGCGATTTAAGGCTGCTATCATCACCGACCTTTCCACACCGGATCGCGCTTTTCCGCAAACGCCTGCGGCCCTTCGAGAGCGTCTTCCGGGGGCAGGATGGCGTCAACCCTTGCTGGCGTTAATTCAATTTTTTCTGGTTAGCCGCTCAATAATATTCACTATTAGCCTGGCGAATTTGTCACTACACTTTGTGATAAAAAACAGATCATCACAGGCTAATCATGATCCTCATTATTTATGCGCATCCGTATCCGCATCATTCTCATGCGAATAAGCGGATGCTTGAACAGGCAGGGACGCTGGAAAACGTCGAAATACGTTCGCTTTATCACCTCTATCCCGATTTCAATATTGACGTTGCCGCCGAGCAGGAGGCGCTGTCGCGCGCGAGTCTTATCGTCTGGCAGCATCCGATGCAGTGGTACAGCGTCCCTCCTTTACTCAAATTATGGATGGATAAAGTCCTCACCCACGGCTGGGCTTACGGTCACGGCGGTACGGCATTGCGCGGTAAATATCTGCTGTGGGCGGTAACGACCGGCGGCGGTGAAAACCATTTTACTATCGGTTCACATCCGGGATTTGATGTCCTCTCTCAGCCGCTACAGGCGACGGCGCTCTATTGCGGCCTCAAATGGCTGCCGCCGTTTGCCATGCACTGCACGTTCATTTGCGATGACGACACCTTACAGGCGCAGGCGCGTCAGTATAAACAGCGTTTACTGGCATGGCAGGAGGTGAATCATGGATAGCCATACTCTACTGCAGGCGCTGATCTATCTTGGTTCGGCGGCGTTGATTGTGCCGATTGCGGTACGTTTGGGCTTAGGATCGGTGCTGGGGTATCTGATTGCGGGGTGTATTATCGGCCCCTGGGGACTACGGCTGGTGACGGACGCCGAATCTATTCTGCATTTTGCGGAAATCGGCGTCGTGCTGATGTTGTTTGTTATTGGGCTTGAGCTGGACCCGCAACGGTTATGGAAGCTGCGCGCCTCGGTATTTGGCGGCGGCGCGTTACAGATGGTGGTCTGCGGCGGACTGATTGGTCTGTTCTGTATGTTTCTTGGCCTGCGTTGGCAGGTGGCGGAACTGATTGGCATGACGCTGGCGCTTTCGTCCACGGCTATCGCCATGCAGGCAATGAATGAGCGTAACCTGACCGTTTCACAAGTAGGGCGTAGCGCATTTGCAGTGCTCTTGTTCCAGGATATCGCGGCGATCCCGCTGGTGGCGATGATTCCGCTGCTGGCCGCCAGCGGCGCATCCACCACGCTTGGCGCGTTTGCGCTGTCGGCGTTGAAAGTCGCAGGCGCGTTAGCGCTGGTGGTGCTGCTGGGACGCTACGTCACGCGCCCGGCGCTGCGCTTTGTCGCGCGTTCTGGTTTGCGGGAAGTGTTCAGCGCCGTGGCGCTATTTCTGGTGTTTGGTTTCGGCCTGTTGCTGGAAGAAGTTGGGCTGTCAATGGCGATGGGCGCGTTCCTGGCGGGCGTTCTGCTGGCGAGTTCGGAATATCGTCATGCGCTGGAAAGCGATATTGAACCCTTTAAGGGGTTGCTGCTGGGGCTGTTCTTTATTGGCGTCGGCATGTCGATTGATTTCGGCACGCTGGTGGAGAATCCGCTGCGCATTCTGCTGTTGTTGGCCGGTTTTCTGGCAATCAAAATCGTCATGCTGTGGCTGGTCGCGAGGCCGCTGGGCGTACCGGCAAAACAGCGTCGCTGGTTTGCCGTCTTATTAGGCCAGGGAAGTGAGTTTGCGTTTGTGGTTTTTGGCGCGGCGCAAATGGCGGGTGTACTTGAGCCGGAATGGGCAAAAGCGCTGACGCTGGCGGTCGCGCTGTCGATGGCGGCAACGCCGATTTTTCTGGTGCTGCTGACGCGCATGGAGAAGACCGCGACGGGGGAAGCGCGCGAGGCGGATGAAATCGACGAAGAGCAGCCGCGGGTCATTGTGGCCGGGTTTGGACGATTTGGGCAGATAGCCGGGCGTTTGCTGCTGTCGAGCGGGGTGAAGATGGTGGTGCTCGATCACGACCCCGATCATATCGAAACGCTGCGTAAATTCGGCATGAAGGTTTTTTATGGCGACGCGACGCGTATGGATTTGCTGGAATCTGCCGGAGCGGCGAAGGCGGAGGTATTGATTAACGCCATTGACGATCCGCAAACCAATTTGCAACTGAGTGAACTAGTGAGGTCGCATTTCCCGCATCTGCAGATTATCGCCCGCGCCCGTGATGTCGATCATTACATCCGCCTGCGCCAGGCAGGTGTGGCGATGCCCGAACGTGAAACCTTCGAAGGCGCGCTCAAAAGCGGGCGACAGGCGCTGGAAGCGCTGGGGCTGGGGCGTTATGAAGCCCGCGAGCGCGCGGATCTGTTCCGCCATTTTAATACCCGGATGGTGGAAGATATGGCGAAAGGGGAAAACGATCCGTTATCTCGCGCCGCCGCCTATAAACGTACCAGCGCGATGTTGAGCGAAATTATTACCGAGGACCGGGAGCATCTGTCGTTGATTCAGCGCCACGGCTGGCAGGGAACGGCTGAGGGCAAACATTCCGGGGAGGCCGCTGATGAACCCGAGGTCAAACCGTCAATCTAAAGTAAAAAATGTGATGTTCTGCAAACTTTACTGCTAATTGGCTGTTTTTGAACTACTGTAATGCTGGCGCTCCACATCAAATGAGTGGCGTCGCCAGCAGAACGAAAAATTTTCGTGCTCATCCTCTTTTCGTCAGTCGACGAAAGATTGCGCTTTACGTATAGTGGCGGCAATTTTTTTTGTATCAGGAAATAATTAATGATCAGTCTGATTGCGGCGTTAGCGGTGGATCGCGTCATCGGTATGGAAAACGCCATGCCGTGGAACCTGCCTGCCGATCTCGCCTGGTTTAAACGTAACACGTTAAATAAACCTGTCGTCATGGGACGTCACACCTGGGAGTCCATCGGACGCCCCTTACCGGGACGTAAAAATATTGTTATCAGCAGCCAGCCAGGCACCGACGATCGCGTGCAGTGGGTGAAGTCTGTCGATGAGGCGATTGCCGCTTGCGGCGACGCGCCGGAAATTATGGTCATTGGCGGCGGGCGCGTGTACGAGCAGTTCCTGCCAAAGGCGCAGAAGCTTTATCTGACGCATATTGATGCGGAAGTCGAAGGCGATACCCATTTTCCGGATTATGAACCGGATGACTGGGAATCGGTATTCAGTGAGTTTCACGATGCCGACGCGCAGAATTCTCACAGCTATTGTTTCGAGATTCTGGAACGTCGTTAATACTGTAGTGCCGGATGGCGGCGAAACGCCTTATCCGGCCTACTCTTGAGCCAGATGTAGGCCTGATAAGCGTAGCGCCATCAGGCATAAACCTATCAGGCGTTGACCGCTTCGCCTTCGCCCATATCCATCTGGCGGTTTGACGGCTGCACAAAATACTGTTTATCTTCCCAGCGTAAACAGGTCAACTCCCCGCCCCAGCAGCAGCCGGTATCCAGCGCGTAAATACCTTCTGGCGTCCCTTTCCCTTCCAGCGACGCCCAGTGCCCGAACGCAATACTGTAAGCCTCGCTCACCGGCCCCGGAATGGCGAACCACGGCTTCAGCGGCGCAGGGGCATTTTCCGGCGACGCTTTGCTGTACATATCCAGTTGACCGTTAGGAAAGCAGTAACGCATACGGGTAAAGGCATTAGTAATAAAGCGTAGCCGCGCCAGACCGCTTAACTCCGGCGACCAGTTATTCGGCATATCGCCATACATCGCGTCGAGGAAAAACGGGTACGAGTCGCTCGACAGCACCGCTTCAACATCGCGGGCGCACTCTTTTGCCGTCTGCAAATCCCACTGCGGGGTAATACCCGCATGCGCCATGACCAGCTTTTTCTCTTCATCTACCTGCAACAGCGGCTGACGGCGTAACCAATTCAACAGCTCATCGGCGTCCGGCGCTTCAAGAAGCGGGGTCAGCCGGTCTTTAGGTTTGTTGCGGCTAATCCCGGCGAAT
Source organism: Salmonella sp. NW38 (assembly GCF_051807745.1). NCBI lineage: Bacteria > Pseudomonadati > Pseudomonadota > Gammaproteobacteria > Enterobacterales > Enterobacteriaceae > Salmonella > Salmonella sp. NW38. The sequence continues at coordinate 338,244 of NZ_JAMMTO010000002.1, forward strand.
ACGGCCAACAGGTGTAAATCGTGATTCCCCAGCACCAAACGCACGCTATTGCCAAGCGATTTGACGTAGCGTAACACGTCCAGCGAACCGGGACCGCGGGCGACCAAATCGCCAGTCAGCCACAGAGTGTCTGTGTCTGGCGTAAATTCCACTTGCTGTAATAAGGCGATCAGTTCGTCGTAGCAACCGTGAACGTCGCCGATGAGATAAGTTGCCATTGTTATAATTTTAGTGAATGAGTGTAGGGACGGCGAGTCGAAACACGGGAATGTCGATGGTAAAGGCGTCGCCATTTTCATCGATCATTTCGTAATGACCCTGCATGGTGCCCAGCGGCGTTTCAATTACCGCGCCGCTGGTGTACTGATACTCTTCGCCAGGCGCAATGCGCGGCTGGACGCCAACCACACCTTCGCCCTGGACTTCAGTTTCACGGCCATGACCATTGGTAATCAGCCAGTAGCGGCCCAATAGCTGCACTGGCGCCCGGCCCAGATTGCGGATGGTTACGGTATAGGCAAAAACGTAACGTTCATCGTCAGGTGAGGATTGCGCCTCAATGTAGACGCTTTGCACCTGAATACACACTCTGGGCGAATTGATCATGTTTAACTCTCCTTCAAAGGCGCGTTTTCCGACAGATAATTGGCCATCTGGCAGTACTGCGCGACAGAGATATTTTCCGCGCGCATTGCCGGGTCAATACCCATTTCCGTCAACGTCTCAACGCTAAAAAGATTGCCGAGACTATTACGGATCGTTTTACGGCGCTGGTTAAAGGCCTCGGTGGTAATACGGCTCAACACGCGAATATCTTTAACCGGGTAAGGCATTGTTGCGTGTGGAACCAGACGCACCACGGCGGAGTCCACTTTGGGCGGCGGCGTGAAGGCGGATGGCGGCACTTCAAGCACCGGGATCACCTGACAGTAATATTGCGCCATCACGCTTAAACGACCATACGCTTTGCTGTTCGGCCCTGCAACCAGACGATTTACCACTTCTTTTTGCAACATAAAGTGCATGTCGGCAATGGCATCAGTATAGCTAAAGAGATGGAACATCAGCGGGGTGGAGATATTATAGGGCAGATTGCCGAACACACGCAGCGGTTGGCCCAACTGCGCAGACAGTTCACCAAAGTTCATGGTCATGGCGTCCTGCTGATAAATAGTCAGCTTCGGCCCTAAAAACGGATGGGTTTGCAAACGCGCCGCCAGATCGCGGTCAAGTTCAATGACCGTGAGCTTATCCAGTCGTTCGCCGACCGGCTCCGTCAGCGCCGCCAGACCGGGGCCGATTTCAACCATCGCCTGGCCTTTTTGCGGATTAATAGCAGAAACAATACTGTCGATCACAAACCGATCGTTGAGAAAGTTTTGCCCGAAGCGTTTACGGGCTAAATGGCCCTGATGGACTCGATTATTCATTGGGTATTAACAATCATTTTGATGGCGAGATTAAGCGCCGTAATAAAACTGCCGACATCCGCTTTTCCACGACCCGCCAGTTCAAGCGCGGTGCCGTGGTCAACGGAGGTTCGAATAAAAGGTAGGCCGAGCGTTATATTCACTCCCCGACCGAATCCCTGGTATTTTAGCACGGGCAGGCCCTGATCGTGGTACATCGCCAGCACCGCGTCGGCATTATCGAGATATTTGGGCTGAAACAGCGTATCAGCAGGTAGCGGCCCGTTGAGTTTCATTCCCTGCGCCCGCAGCTCGTCGAGCACCGGAATGATGGTGTCTATCTCTTCCGTGCCCATATGACCGCCTTCGCCCGCGTGCGGATTCAGGCCACAGACAAGAATGCGCGGTTCGGCAATACCAAATTTGGTCCGCAAATCGTGATGCAAAATAGCAATCACTTCGTGCAAAAGCGCAGGGGTGATGGCGTCTGCAATCGCCCGTAGCGGCAGATGCGTGGTCGCCAGCGCCACGCGAAGTTCTTCGGTTGCCAGCATCATCACGACTTTTTTCGCCTGCGAACGCTCTTCGAAAAACTCGGTATGACCGGTAAACGGAATGCCTGCGTCGTTAATAACGCCTTTGTGCACGGGGCCTGTGATCAGCGCGGCAAATTCACCGTTCAGACAGCCATCACACGCTCGCGCCAGCGTCTCTACCACATAGGGGCCATTTTCTACCGTCAACTGACCGGGGATGGCAGGCGCGTGCAGCGAGACCGGCAATAGGGTCAGCGTTCCCGCGGGCTGCGGCGCAGCGGGGACATCAGGCGAGTAAGGGAGAAGCGAGAGGGGCAGGCCGAGCATGGCGGCCCGCTCCGTCAGGAGCGCGCCGTCCGCACAGACGACCAGTTCAATCGGCCACGCGCGTTGCGCCAGTTGGACGACAAGATCGGGGCCAATCCCGGCGGGTTCGCCGGGAGTGATAACAACGCGTTGCGCACTGCTCATTAGTTACTCAAAATCTTAACGTAAGCGCTGGCGCGCTGTTCTTGCATCCAGGTCGCCGCTTCTTCTGAGAACTTACGGTTCATCAGCATACGATAAGCGCGATCTTTCTGCGCCGCATCGGTTTTGTCTACCTTACGCGTATCCAGCAATTCGATCAGATGCCAGCCGAAAGAGGAGTGTACCGGCGCGCTTATTTGGCCTTTATGCAGCTTCGTCAGCGCGTCGCGGAACGCCGGATCGAAAATATCTGGCGTAGCCCAACCCAAATCACCGCCCTGGTTAGCGGAGCCTGGGTCCTGAGAGTACTCTTTCGCCGCAGCGGCAAATGTGGTTTTACCACTCTTAATGTCAGCCGCGATTTCTTCCAGCTTCAGGCGCGCCTGCTGATCGTTCATGATCGGCGACGGCTTAAGCAGAATGTGACGAGCGTGAACTTCGGTCACGGAGATACTCTGGCTCTGACCGCGCAGGTCGTTTACTTTCAGAATGTGGAAACCGACGCCGGAGCGAATCGGGCCGACAATGTCGCCTTTCTTCGCGGTGCTCAGCGCCTGGGCGAAAATCCCCGGCAGCTCCTGGATACGGCCCCAGCCCATCTGACCGCCTTTTAGCGCCTGCTGGTCGGCAGAGTAGGTAATCGCCAGTTTGCCGAAATCTGCGCCGTTACGCGCTTCTTCAACAATGCTTTCCGCCTGGCGCTGCGCGTCGTTAACCTGCTCGGAGGTTGGGTTTTCCGGCAGAGCAATCAGGATATGGCTCAGGTTCAGCTCGGTGCTGGCGTCGTTTTGGGTGCCAATCTGTTTTGCCAGCGCGTCAACTTCTTGCGGCAAAACGGTGATACGGCGACGAACCTCATTGTTGCGCACTTCAGAGATAATCATCTCTTTACGAATCTGGTTACGGTAGGTTGAATAGTTCAGCCCATCGTAAGCCAGACGGCTGCGCATCTGATCCATCGTCATATTGTTTTGTTTGGCGATGTTGGCGATGGCCTGATCCAACTGCTCATCCGTGATCTTCACCCCCATCTTCTGACCCATCTGCAGGATAATTTGATCCATAATCAAACGTTCCAGGATCTGGTGACGCAGCGTGGCGTCGTCCGGAAGCTGCTGACCTGCCTGACCCGCGTTGAGTTTGACTGATTGCATTAAGCCATCAACGTCGCTTTCCAGCACGACGCCATTATTGACGACGGCTGCGACTTTATCGACTACCTGGGGGGCAGCGAAACTGGTATTCGCGATCATGGCGATACCGAGAAGCAGCGTTTTCCAGTTCTTCATACTTTTTCCATTTCAATTAACCGCAATGCGGATTACGTTGTAAATCAATCAGATTACATAGAGCTTTGGTACGGCAGAATGTTCGAACGCAACATTTCTTGCGTGCCGAGGCCGTAGTTAGAGCTCAAACCGCGCAGCTCAATGTTGAAGCCAATCGCGTTATCATAAATCGCGTGTTGTTTATCGTTATCCCAACCGTTCAGCTTACGTTCGTATCCGACGCGGATCGCATAGCAGCAAGAGTTGTACTGCAAGCCGAGCATCTGGTCTGCAGGTTTGCTCGAATTGGTATCGAAGTAGTACGCGCCGACAATCGACCAGCGATCGGCAATCGGCCAACTTGCCACCGCGCCCACCTGGTTGATGCCGTTTTTATACTGCTCTGCCGTGGAATAATACGAAGGCAACGTAGCCTGAATATATTCCGGGCTGGCATAGCGGTAGTTCAACTGTACCAGACGATCCTGATCCCGACGGTATTCGAGGCTGCTGCTGCTGGTAGCGACGCTATCCAGACGGGTATCGTACTGCACTCCGCTACGCAGCCCCCAGCGTTCTGAAATACGCCAGTAAGTGTCGCCTGCCCAAACCAGCGAACCGGTTTTGTCGTCATTCTCCCATTTAATGTTGTCATCGCCGGTGCGAGACTCCGTGAAATAGTAGATTTGACCAACAGAAACGTTAAAACGTTCAACGGCGGCATCATCATAAACGCGTGTTGTGACGCCGGTCGTGACCTGGTTGGCGGAAGCAATACGGTCGAGACCACCATAAGTGCGGTCGCGGAACAGGCCGTTATAGTCGGATTGCAGCAAAGAAGAATCGTAGTTATAGATGCCGCTCTGGTCGCGGTACGGCACATACAGGTACTGCACGCGTGGTTCCAGCGTCTGGGTATACCCCGGCGCCAGCATCGCCATATCGCGTTCGAAGACGAGCTTACCGTCGACTTTAAACTGCGGCATGACGCGGTTAACCGAATCTTCCAGTTTTTTGCTGTTATTGGCGTTGTACCAGTCCAGATTCGTTTGCTGATAGTGCGTCGCCATCAGCTTCGCTTCGGTGTTCAGGCTGCCCCAACGGTTGGAGAGCGGCAAATTGATGGTTGGCTCCAGGTGGACGCGGGTCGCTTCCGGCATATTGTCTTTGGTGTTAACAAAGTGCACCGCCTGACCGTAAATCCGGGTATCAAACGGCCCGAGATCGTTATGGTAGTAGTTAACGTCTAACTGCGGCTCCGCAGAGTAGCTGCTGGTGTTCTGATCGTTAAACACCTGGAATTGTTTGGTCGACACCGTAGCGTCAAAGTTTTGTACGGCGTAGCCGACGCTGAATTTCTGCGTCGCGTAACCGTCGGTACTCGAACCGTACTTACTGTCGAAATCGTTAAAGTAGCTGGAGTCGCTGACTTTGGTGTAATCGACGTTAAAACGCCACACCTGATCCATCACGCCTGAGTGCTGCCAGTAGAATAACCAGCGGTGCTTATCGCCCTCTTTGGGATGTTCGTCCTCGTAGACTTTATCAGAAGGCAGATAATCTAATTCCATCAACCCGGCGCCTGCCTGCGTGAGATAACGGAATTCGTTCTCCCACATAATATTGCCGCGGCGGTGCATATAGTGCGGGGTGATGGTGGCGTCCATATTGGGCGCGATGTTCCAGTAATACGGTAAGTAGAACTCGAAATAGTTCTTGGTCGTGTATTTCGCGTTCGGGATCAGGAAACCTGAGCGACGTTTGTCACCGACGGGGAGCTGTAAATAGGGGCTATAAAAGATCGGAACCGGACCTACTTTAAACCGGGCGTTCCAGATCTCCGCAACCTGTTCTTCACGGTCATGGATGACTTCACTCCCCACCACGCTCCAGGTATCGGAGCCAGGCAGACAGGAGGTAAAGCTGCCGTTTTCCAGAATGGTATAGCGGTTTTCGCCGCGCTGCTTCATGAGATCGGCTTTACCGCGTCCCTGACGGCCCACCATCTGGTAATCGCCTTCCCAGACGTTCGTGTCTTTGGTGTTCAGGTTCGCCCAGCCCTTCGGCCCTTTAAGGATGACCTGATTGTCATCATAATGCACATTACCCAGCGCATCGACGGTGCGTACAGGTTCCGGCTGACCTTCCGCCTGCTTCTGATGAAGCTGCACTTCATCCGCTTGCAGGCGGCTATTCCCCTGCATAATGTCCACGTTGCCGGTAAAAACGGCATCGTCCGGGTAGTTACCTTTAGCGTTATCGGCATTGATAGTAACCGGCAGATCGTTGGTATCGCCTTTTACCAGAGGACGATCGTAGCTCGGCACGCCCAACATACACTGTGAGGCGAGATCGGCTGCCAGCCCCTGATGACTATAAAGGGCGCTGGCGATCATGGTGGCCAGAAGAGTGGGAATACGTTTTTTCATACGTTGTATTTATTGTTCCATCATCGGTAGCGTTGCGCGTGACAAACGGTCACAGCCTAACTTACTCATCTTCGCTGCGCCAGTGTTAATCCTGCCGTTTAGCGTCTGTGGTGTTAGGCACGGCATTGAATGACAGGTATGATAATGCAAATTATAGGCGATGTCCCACAATTGACCGTAGCCTTCATTCGCAGAAAAGCACCTTATTTTGTGGGAGATAGCCTCACCGATAGCGTAACGTTTTGGGGAGTCTATGCAGTACTGGGGAAAGATAATTGGCGTCGCCGTAGCCCTGATGATGGGCGGCGGCTTTTGGGGCGTGGTCCTGGGTCTGCTGGTGGGCCATATGTTCGACAAAGCCCGCAGCCGAAAAATGGCGTGGTTTGCCAACCAGCGGGAACGGCAGGCGCTGTTTTTTGCCACCACCTTTGAGGTGATGGGCCACTTAACCAAATCAAAAGGACGGGTGACGGAAGCGGATATTCATATCGCCAGTCAGTTGATGGATCGCATGAATTTACACGGCGATTCACGTACTGCCGCGCAGAACGCCTTTCGGGTCGGAAAAGCGGATAATTACCCATTACGTGAAAAGATGCGGCAGTTTCGTAGCGTCTGCTTCGGGCGTTTTGATCTGATCCGGATGTTTCTGGAAATTCAGATCCAGGCGGCGTTTGCCGATGGCTCGCTGCACCCTAATGAGCGGGAAGTGCTGTATGTGATTGCGGAAGAGTTAGGTATTTCCCGCGTACAGTTCGATCAGTTTCTGCGCATGATGCAGGGCGGCGCGCAGTTTGGCGGTGGTTATCATCAACAGTCCGGCGGCGGCTGGCAGCAGGCGCAGCGCGGCCCGACGCTGGAAGATGCCTGTAATGTGCTGGGGGTTAAAACCACCGACGATGCAACCACCATTAAACGCGCTTATCGCAAACTGATGAGCGAGCATCATCCGGACAAACTGGTCGCGAAAGGTTTACCGCCGGAAATGATGGAAATGGCGAAGCAAAAAGCGCAGGAAATTCAGAAAGCGTATGAGCTAATCAAAGAACAGAAAGGCTTCAAGTGATTGAATTGCCGGATGCGGCTAGCGCCTTATCCGGCCTACGTTAATGAATGTAGGCCGGGCAAGCGAAGCGCCCCGGCATAAATTGGCTCAGAATTTAAAAATCTGCCGGGACTTTAAACGTCATGCTGGTGCCGTAAGCGGGATGAGTAATGGTCAGCATTTCGGCGTGTAACTGCAAACGCGGCGCCAGCGACAACGCTTCCGGCGAAGCGTAAAACCGATCGCCTAAAATCGGGTGGCCTAACGCCAGCATATGCACACGAAGCTGATGCGAACGTCCGGTGATCGGTTTGAGAACCACGCGGGCGGTATTATCCGCCGCAAACTCCACCACGTTATATTCCGTTTGCGCCGGTTTGCCGGTTTCATAACACACTTTCTGCTTTGGCCGGTTCGGCCAGTCGCAGATGAGTGGTAAGTCAACCAGTCCTTCCGCCGGGGAGGGATGCCCCCATACGCGCGCCACATACTGCTTTTTCGGCTCACGTTCGCGGAACTGACGTTTTAGCTCCCGTTCCGCGGCTTTGGTCAGCGCCACTACAATTACGCCGCTGGTGGCCATATCCAGACGATGCACCGATTCTGCCTGCGGGTAGTCGCGCTGGATACGCGTCATAATGCTGTCTTTGTGCGCTTCCAGACGCCCCGGCACGGACAACAGGCCGCTGGGCTTATTGACCACCATAATGTGCTCATCCTGATACAGGATAACCAGCCAGGGTTCCTGCGGCGGATTGTAGTTTTCCATCCCCATGTACGGCTCCGTTATTGGTGCGTGACGACGATAAGACGCAGCGCGTCCAGACGCCAGCCTGCCTGATTCAGGCTTTCCAGTACCTGCTGACGGTTACTGTCGATAGCGGCAAGTTCGTCGTCGCGAATGTTCGGGTTGACGGCGCGCAGCGCTTCCAGACGCGACAGTTCCCCGGACAGTTTTTCATCCGCCTCGCGACGCGCGTTATCAATCAGCGCTCTGGCGGACTTTTCAATCTGCGTCTCGCCCAGTTGCAAAATGGCGTGGACGTCCTGTTGCACGGCGTTCACCAGTTTGCTGCCGGTGTGGCGATTCACGGCGCTGAGCTGACGGTTGAAGGTTTCAAACTCGACCTGGGCGGCCAGATTGTTGCCGTTTTTATCTAACAGCATACGTACCGGCGTCGGCGGCAGGAAGCGGTTCAGTTGTAGCTGTTTCGGCGCCTGCGCTTCCACGACGTAAACCAGTTCGACCAGCAGCGTGCCGACGGGCAGCGCTTTATTTTTCAACAGCGAAATGGTGCTGCTGCCGGTGTCGCCGGAGAGGATCAGATCCAGTCCGTTACGGATGAGCGGATGTTCCCAGGTAATAAACTGCGCATCTTCGCGAGACAGGGCTACGTCACGTTCAAACGTGATAGTACAGCCGTCTTCCGGCAGGCCGGGGAAATCCGGCACCAACATGTGGTCGGACGGCGTCAGCACGATCAGGTTGTCGCCGCGATCGTCCTGGTTAATGCCGACGATATCGAACAGGTTCATGGCGAACGCGATCAGGTTGGTGTCGTCGTCCTGTTCTTCAATGCTTTGTGCGAGCTGTTGGGCTTTTTCTCCGCCGTTGGAGTGGATCTCCAGCAGGCGGTCGCGGCCCTGTTCTAACTGGGCTTTTAGCGCTTCATGCTGTTCGCGGCAGGATTTGATCAGATCGTCAAACCCGTCGGTTTCTTCAGGCGCGGCCAGATAGTTAATCAGACTGGCGTAGGCTGAATCATAAATCGCGCGACCGGTCGGGCAGGTGTGCTCAAAGGCGTCCAGCCCTTCGTGATACCAGCGAACCAGCACCGACTGGGCGGTTTTTTCCAGGTACGGGACGTGGATCTGGATATCATGCGCCTGGCCGATACGATCCAGACGACCAATACGCTGTTCCAGCAGATCCGGGTTAAACGGCAAGTCGAACATCACCAGATTGCTGGCAAACTGGAAGTTACGTCCTTCGGAGCCGATTTCAGAACATAACAGCACCTGCGCGCCGGTATCTTCTTCGGCGAACCAGGCGGCGGCGCGGTCGCGTTCGATAATCGACATGCCCTCATGGAACACGGCGGCGCGGATGCCTTCGCGTTCGCGCAGCACCTGCTCCAGCTGTAACGCGGTGGTCGCCTTAGCGCAGATCACCAGCACTTTTTGCGAACGATGGCTGGTCAGATAGCCCATTAGCCACTCAACGCGTGGGTCGAAGTTCCACCAGGTGCCGGTATCGCCTTCGAACTCCTGATAAATTTGTTCCGGATAGAGCATATCGCGGGCGCGATCTTCCGCGCTCTTACGCGCGCCCATAATGCCGGAGACCTTAATGGCGGTCTGATACTGGGTCGGCAGCGGTAGTTTTACCGTATGCAGTTCACGTTTCGGGAACCCCTTGACGCCGTTACGGGTGTTGCGGAACAGAACGCGGCTGGTGCCGTGGCGATCCATCAGCATCGACACCAGCTCATCACGGGCGGCCTGCGCGTCGTCGCGATCGCTATTAGCGGCCTGCAACAGCGGTTCAATATCCTGTTCGCCGATCAGATCGCCCAGCCTGTTCAGTTCGTCGTTGCTGAGTTTATTGCCCGCCAGCAGCATGGCCACCGCATCGGCGACAGGGCGGTAGTTTTTCTGTTCTTCGACAAACTGTTCGAAATCGTGGAAACGGTTCGGATCCAGCAGGCGCAGACGGGCGAAATGGCTTTCCATCCCCAGCTGTTCTGGCGTGGCGGTCAGCAGCAGCACGCCCGGTACGCGTTCAGCTAATTGTTCGATGGCCATATATTCACGGCTCGGCGCATCGGTGCTCCACACCAGATGATGCGCTTCGTCGACCACCAGCAAATCCCACTCGGCGTCGCACAAATGTTCCAGACGCTGCTTATTACGGCGGGCGAAATCCAGCGAGCAGATCACCAGTTGCTCGGTTTCAAACGGGTTATACGCGTCGTGCTGCGCTTCGGTATAGCGTTCGTCATCGAACAGCGCGAAGCGCAGGTTGAAACGGCGCAGCATTTCTACCAGCCACTGGTGTTGCAGGGTTTCCGGAACAATGATCAATACGCGTTCCGCCGCGCCGGATAATAACTGTTGATGCAGAATCATCCCGGCTTCAATGGTTTTACCTAAGCCCACCTCATCCGCCAGCAGTACGCGCGGCGCATGGCGACGCCCCACATCATGAGCGATATTAAGCTGATGCGGGATCAGGTTGGTCCGCTGACCGCGCAGGCCGCTGTATGGCATCCGGTACTGCTCGCTCTGAAATTTACGGGCGCGATAGCGCAGCGCGAACCGATCCATTCGATCGATTTGACCGGCGAACAGACGATCCTGGGGCTTACTGAAAACCAACTTGCTGTCGAGCAGAACTTCGCGCAGCGTCACATTGGTCTCTTCGGTATCCAGGCGGGTGCCGACATAAACAAGCAGGCCATTTTCTTCTTTTACTTCATCGATATGTAGCTGCCAGCCTTCATGGCTTGTAATCGTATCGCCAGGGTTGAACATGACGCGGGTCACGGGAGAATCACTACGCGCATACAGGCGGTTTTCCCCCGTGGACGGGAAAAGTAAGGTGACGGTTCGCGCATCCATCGCAACAACGGTTCCAAGTCCCAGCTCGCTTTCTGTATCGCTGATCCAGCGTTGACCAAGTGTAAAAGGCATATGTGTTCGGCTCTATATCTTTAATTGCAGGCATTACTCGCCATTCCCAGGCGACAGCACTGGATAATTGCGAGTATACGACCCCGCTACCAGGCTAATGTGGTAGTGGCGTTAATTAGGTCCAGGAATGGAAAGGGCGCTATGGTACTGGAAGGCGGCGCTTTCGTCACGCGTCAAAATAGCCCCAGTTGCCCGGTCAGTAGTGTAGCAAAATTATCTTCAACGAAGGGAAGAATTCCTTCCGCCACGGGTTGTAGCTGGCGGGTAAGATAGTGTTCGTAATCCAGCGGCGACTGCTGGTAATCCACGGGCTCGGGGCCGTTAACAGTCCAGACATATTTTATGGCGCCGCGATTCTGATACTGCGCCGGACGACCCCGCTTCAGGTTTTGTTCATCCGCCAACCGGGCGGCGCGAACGTGCGGCGGGATGTTACGTTGGTACTCATGTAAAGGGCGACGCAGACGCTTGCGATAAACCAGCTGCGCGTCCAGTTCGCCCGCCATCAGTTTATCAATAGTCTCGCGCACATAGTCTTGATAAGGTTCATTGCGAAAAACGCGCAGATACAGCTCCTGTTGAAAGCGCTGCGCCAGCGGCGTCCAGTCGGTCCGCACCGTTTCCAGACCTTTAAATACCATGCGCTGACTGTCGCCTTCCTGAATCAGGCCCGCGTAGCGTTTTTTACTGCCAGTATCCGCGCCGCGGATGGTCGGCATCAGAAAACGGCAAAAGTGGGTTTCAAACTCCAGCTCCAGCGCGCTGGTCAAATTTTGCTGTTGTAACGTCTGCGCCCACCATTCGTTCACGTGACGCACCAGCCTGTGCCCGATTTCCGCCGCGTCGGCTTCTGAATGCGCGCGCCGGAGCCAGACGAAAGTGGAATCGGTATCGCCATAAATTACGTTATAACCCTGCGCCTCAATCAGCGCTTTGGTCTGGCGCATAATCGCATGGCCGCGCATGGTGATTGACGACGCCAGACGGGGATCGAAAAAGCGACAGGCCGTGGTGCCGAGTACGCCATAAAAGGCGTTCATAATGATTTTAAGCGCCTGCGAGAGCGGTTTATTACCCTGACGTTTGGCTTCATCGCGCCCGTGCCAGATTTGGCTAACAATTTCCGGCAGGCAGTGCTTTTCTCGTGAAAACCAGGCGTCAAGGAAACCTTCGGTACTGTGTTCCGGATCCGGCTGCGCCATGCCTTCGACCAGCCCGACGGGATCAATCAAAAACGTGCGGATAATCGACGGGTACAGGCTTTTATAATCCAGCACCAGTACTGAATCGTATAATCCGGGTTGTGAATCCATTACGTAGCCGCCGGGACTTGCCAGCGGCGGCACTTCGCCGAGATTGGGCGCGACATAGCCGGCGCGGTGCATTCGCGGAAAGTAAAGATGCCCAAATGCGGCGACCGAACCGCCGTGGCGATCGACCGGCAGGCCGTTGATCGTCGCGCGTTCCAGCAAAAACGGCATGATCTCGGTTTTATGGAAAATGCGCGTGACCAGCTCGCAGTCTTTCAGGTTGTAGGTGGCGAGGGCGGGTTTATCCTGGGCAAAGCGGCGATCGATCTCATCCATACGATCCCAGGGATTATCAATGGATTTTCCTTCGCCGAGCAGTTCCTGCGAGACGGCTTCCAGCGAAAAAGACGAAAAATTCCAGAACGCGGATTTAAGCGCGTCGATACCATCGATAATGACTCGCCCTCTGGCCTGGGCGAAAAAAACGCCGTTTTTGAAGCCATGTTCGCGCCACTCCAGTTCGCTATTGTCTCGCCCCAGCCGTAAAGGGATACGGTAGCGTTCGGCATGTTTTTGCAGCATACGCAGGTCGAACTGCACCACGTTCCAGCCGATGATGACGTCGGGATCATGTTCGGCAAACCAGGCGTTGAGTTTTTCCAGCAGCTGCGGGCGGCTGGCGACATACACAAGCTCGAAGTCCAGTTGGCGGTCATCGCCATTCGCCGGGCCCAGCATATAAACGGTACGCTGGCCGCAGCCTTCCAGACCAATGCAATACAGTTCGCCGTGTCGCGTGGTTTCGATATCCAGCGAGACCCATTTTAGCGGCGGTCGATAGTCGGGGTGGGGTTTAAGACGCGCATTGCGGATAACGCCGTTGCGCATCTCGCCGTCTACCCAAACGGGCGACGTAATAAAACGTTCCATCAGGTAACGTTCCGGCGGGCGTACATCCGCTTCATAAACGGTGACGCCGTTTTCGCGCAGCAGTTTCTCCATCCGCATAAGCTGGCGGTAAGTGCGGCAATATAGACCGGAGACCGGCTGACGATGAAAGTCTCGCAGCTGGAGCGGCGTCAGGCGATAGTCTTTTTCCGCCTGTAGCAGCGAGGCGGCGCGGGAGGTCTGGCTGGTCGGAATAAACGCCACGGACTCCTGCGGCGCCAGCGTCGCCTGCACAGGGCCGTTGTCTGTCGCCAGCCAGAAAGAGACCTCCGTTCCTTGCGGCGTATCCCGCCAGTGCCGGGTTAAAATGAAACCTGCCTGCGCCACGATGATTACCTGTCTAAAAAATTCACGCTAATTATAACCTGTTTTAGGGGGTAATACTGTTATTTTGTACAGGCATATAACGTAAAAGCCGATATCCGCTGTAATAAAAAGTTTCTCGCAGTAAGAAGCGGGTTTGCGCCCACCAGGATTTATAGCGGGTGGATCGCGTGGGTGATGAGCGGCTATCGATACCATTATCCTGAGCGATAGTTTTCAGACGCAGCATATGCAGCGGATCGCTGACCAGTAACGCTGTGCGCCATTGTTGTTGTCGCAGTATCTGTTTTGCGTAACGAATATTTTCGCGCGTCACGGTAGAGCGCTCTTCAATAAAAATCGCCTTAGCCGGAATGCCTTTTTCCAGAACGTATTGACGGGCTATCGCCGCGTCGGAAACCGTTGCGCCAGCGCCGTAGCCGCCGGTTAATACCAACGCGCGGACAATGTGTTGTTGGTAAAGCCAGATGGCATGATCCAGTCTGGCCTGAAAAACGGGAGAAGGCGTTTTTCCGCTAACGCCTGCTCCTGCGACAATCGCGCAGTCAGCTACGCGCGTCTGGTCTTGCTGACTGAACTGATAAATAGCGATAGCGTTATTGATAAACACCGTGGCCATAATGAGAATTATGCCTGCCGCGATTCTGAGGATGTAGCGATATTTCATGAATGAGTTCGTTCCCCGTGACGGGTGTAATGAATATTTTAACGATAAAAGAACTTTTAGCGTCAGATATTTTTGCTGACGTGTATTTATCAATATAATGATGTCGGTGTAGACAGCTGATATAATTATCCTATAACTGCTAATTTTGAATCATGTTTATTTACAATTTTTATCCATAGGTTGGCTGTTTTGTGTCAAGTCTGTTTCCATACATTAAGTATTTTTCAGAATAGTGCTTGCTCGAATTTGTTACTTATTTCTCGGATTAACAAAAAAGCGATATTTTTTGTTTGTTTTAATTAATGAAAAGTGTAAGAATTTCATTTGAAACATCCGCATCGTCAGGTAGAAATATAATATTCCAATTGGCCGCTATGGTTAAATAAAAATGGATTACAGTGCGAATTCGTCGGGAACTCTCTGCATAATTTAATTTTTATTTTAGAATATAATTTTATTTTGACTTTCAGGTGCGGGTGTTTTTATCAAAATGTGTGGTATTCGGGAATTATCTTTTATGAATGTGAATATGCAGGCGTGTCCGGTAGGGAACGAACGTTATCTTTTCGTCAATACTCAACGCGCTAACCCTTCCATAAAAACCGTGAGTCGATTTTTTGAGTATAAAACATGGACAGATCAGATTTGGCGTACCGAAATTATTGAAAACGGCAATGCTTTTTTTCACTGGCAAGGACACGACAGAAAAAACGGGCATCGGGATACCATTATTAATTATCTGTTAAATGGGCAACGCTGGCAGTCAACAATTGAAGATTATATTTTCTTCCATGCGCTGGAAGGAAAAGTGTTGCAGGGACATTATGATAATATTATTGAATATGTGAGTTCTGATAATTACGTCTATCAAAGCGCATTTGCTGAATATATCACCGACCAGATTCATCAACGCGCCCCCAATGGGACGCGTTTTTAGAGGCATTACTGCCCGTAATAGGCTTTTGCGCCGTGTTTGCGTAGATAGTGTTTATCCAGCAGGGATTGCTGCATGTCGGGCAACTGCGGCGCAAGCTGGCGGCAGAAGATCCCCATATAGGCCACTTCTTCCAGCACGATGGCGTTATGCACTGCATCCTCGGCATTTTTACCCCAGGCAAACGGGCCGTGCGAATGGACAAGCACGCCGGGCATTTGAGCGGCGTCAATACCTTGTTTTTCAAAGGTTTCAACAATGACATTGCCCGTTTCCCATTCATACTCGCCATTAATTTCCGCTTCGGTCATTTTGCGAGTGCAGGGAATCGTACCGTAGAAATAGTCGGCATGGGTGGTTCCCGTCGCCGGAATCGGCTGACCCGCCTGCGCCCAGATAGTCGCGTGGCGCGAATGGGTGTGTACGATGCCGCCGATAGTCGGAAATGCCTGATATAACAAACGGTGGGTTGGCGTATCGGACGACGGTTTCTTATGACCTTCAACGACTTCACCGGTCTCCAGACTGACCACCACCATATCGTCAGCGGTCATGACGCTATAATCGACGCCGGACGGCTTAATCACCAGTACGCCGCGTTCGCGATCGACGGCGCTAACGTTACCCCAGGTGAGGGTGACCAGGTTGTGTTTTGGCAGCGCCAGATTGGCTTCCAGTACCTGGCGTTTGAGATCTTCTAACATTGTTTTCTCCCTGCCGGATGGCGCTTCGCTTATCCGGCCTACGAGCGACGGTGTGCCGGATGGCGACACTAATGCCTTATTCGGCCTACAGGACCGTAGGCCCGGTAAATGCAGTGCCGCCGGGCAATCCGTTTCACCAATTAACGTTTGAACCCGTAATACACTTCATTCCAGCGCAGCGCGTCCTTAAAGGCTGGCAGACGGGTATCGTTATCAATTACCGCGATTTCGATATCGTGTATTTCTGCGAACTGGCGCATATCGTTCAGATCCAGCGCGTGGCTGAAGACGGTATGGTGCGCGCCGCCAGCCAGAATCCACGCTTCGGAGGCGGTCGGCAGATCCGGCTGCGCCTTCCACAGCGCGTTAGCCACCGGCAGTTTCGGCAGGGAGTGCGGCGTTTTTACGGTGTCAATGCAGTTGACCAGCAGGCGATAACGATCGCCGAGGTCGATCAGGCTGGCGACGATCGCCGGGCCGGTTTGGGTATTGAAAATCAAACGCGCCGGATCTTCCTTACCGCCAATGCCGAGGTGCTGGACGTCGAGGATCGGTTTCTCTTCCACCGCGATGGACGGACACACCTCCAGCATGTGCGAGCCGAGCACCAGATCGTTGCCTTTCTCGAAGTGGTAGGTGTAATCCTCCATAAATGAGGTGCCGCCCTGCAGACCGGTTGACATCACTTTCATAATGCGAAGCAGAGCGGCGGTTTTCCAGTCGCCTTCGCCCGCAAAGCCGTAGCCCTGTTGCATCAGACGCTGTACGGCCAGACCCGGGAGTTGTTTCAGACCGTGTAAATCTTCAAAGGTAGTAGTGAATGCGTGGAAGCCGCCCTGTTCCAGGAAACGCTTCATACCGAGTTCAATACGCGCCGCTTCCCGCACGTTCTGGCGTTTATCGCCGTGGATCCGGGTGGCGGGCGTCAGGGTATAGCTGCTTTCATACTCGTCAATCAGAGCGTTGATATCGCCGTCGCCGATGGAATTCACCACCTGCACCAGATCGCCGACCGCCCAGGTATTGACCGAAAAGCCAAATTTGATTTGCGCGGCCACTTTATCACCGTCAGTCACTGCGACTTCACGCATATTGTCGCCGAAGCGGCAGACTTTTAGCTGGCGAGTATCCTGTTTAGAGACCGCCTGGCGCATCCAGGCGCCGATACGCGTATGGGCCTCTTTATCCTGCCAGTGGCCAGTGACGACCGCGTGCTGCTGGCGCATCCGCGCACCGATGAAGCCGAACTCGCGGCCGCCGTGCGCAGTCTGGTTCAGGTTCATAAAGTCCATATCGATGCTGTCCCACGGCAGGGCGGCGTTAAATTGGGTATGGAATTGCAGTAGTGGTTTGTTAAGGATACTCAGCCCGTTGATCCACATTTTGGCCGGGGAGAAGGTGTGCAGCCAGACCACCAGCCCCGCGCAGCGATCGTCATAATTGGCGTCACGACAAATGGCGGTAATCTCATCCGGCGAGGTGCCCAGCGGTTTTAATACCAGTTTACATGGCAGTTTGGCTTCGGTATTCAGCGCGTTGACCACATGCTCGGCATGTTGAGTGACCTGACGCAGGGTTTCTGCGCCATACAAATGCTGGCTGCCAATCACAAACCATACTTCATAATTATCAAAAATCGTCATTGTCGTGTCCTTAATGAGTCAGGATTGCCTGATTGGCCGGGGTCGTTGGCGCCGGCGCGGCAGTCGGAAGATAATGTTGTTCTGCACTTAGCGCCCACTGCTGGTAGCGGCGGTAAAGCTGTTCGAAGCGTTGAGCCTGTTCAGGGCGGGGGCGCAGAGTGCGTTCTACCGCGCTCGCCATGCTTTGCTGGGCGGCAGGAATATCGGCATGGACTTTCGCAGCGACGGCGGCAAAGATAGCGGCGCCTAATGCGCAGCACTGGTCGGAAGCGACGATCTGCAACGGACGATTCAGTACGTCGCAGCAGACCTGCATAATGACCTGATTTTTACGGGCGATGCCGCCAAGCGCCATCACGTTATTGACCGCGATACCCTGATCGGTAAAACACTCCTGAATGGCGCGCGCGCCGAAGGCGGTCGAAGCGACCAGACCGCCAAACAGCGCTGGCGCGTCGGTGGCGAGATTGAGATCGGTAATGACGCCTTTCAGACGCTGATTAGCGTTTGGCGTGCGGCGACCGTTAAACCAGTCGAGCACCACCGGCAGGTGATCCAGGGACGGATTTTTCGCCCAGGCGTCGGTGAGCGCTGGCAGTAGCTGCTTCTGGCTGGCGTTAATCTGGGTTTTCAGTTCCGGGTGCTGCGCGGCAAGTTGCTCCAGCGGCCAGCTCAACACGCGGCTAAACCAGGCGTAGATGTCGCCGAAAGCGGACTGACCCGCTTCCAGACCGATAAAGTTCGGCACCACGCTGCCATCAACCTGACCGCAAATGCCTTTCACGGCGCGATCCCCGACGCTCTGTTTATCCGCAATCAGAATGTCGCAGGTAGACGTGCCGATGACTTTTACCAGCGTATTGGGCTGCGCGCCCGCGCCGACCGCGCCCATGTGACAGTCGAACGCGCCGCCGGAAATCACTACGCTTTCCGGCAAGCCGAGGCGCTGCGCCCATTCAGTGCACAGGGTGCCCACGGGCAGATCGGCGGTGAAGGTTTCGCTAAATAACGGGTAGCGCAGATGACGGTTAATGCACGGATCGAGTTCATCAAAGAAGCTCGCGGGCGGCAGACCGCCCCAGCTTTCATGCCACAGTGTTTTGTGCCCGGCGCTGCAGCGGCCACGGCGGATATCCTGCGGGCGAGTGGTGCCGGAAAGCAGCGCCGGCACCCAGTCGCACAGTTCAATCCACGAGACGGCGGCCTGCGCGACGGCGCTATCCTGACGGGTGACGTGCAGAATCTTCGCCCAGAACCATTCGCTGGAGTAAATGCCGCCAATATAGCGGGAGTAGTCGACCTTACCTGGCTTATGGCACAGATGAGTGATTTCGTCGGCCTCTTCCACGGCGGTGTGATCTTTCCACAGTACAAACATCGCATTCGGGTTCTCGGCGAACTCCGGACGCAGCGCCAGGACGTTACCGTCGGCGTCAATCGGCGCTGGCGTAGAACCGGTGCTGTCAACGCCAATGCCAACGACATTTGCGCGTTGCGCGGCGCTTAGTTGTGCCAGAACGGCTTTCAGCGCGGCCTCCATTGACTCCATGTAGTCGCGCGGATGATGACGGAACTGGTTGTTCGGGCCGTCGCAATAACGGCCTTCTTGCCAGCGCGGATACCACTCTACACTGGTGGCGATCTCGTCGCCGGTGGCGCAGTCCACTGCCAGAGCGCGCACTGAATCACTGCCAAAATCGAGGCCAATTGCAATTGCCATCGTCTTACTCCATCCAGAAAAACAGGTATGGAGAAACAGTAGAGAGTCGCGGCAAAAACCGTCAGGCAGGATTCGCTAATCTTATGGACAAAAATGCTAATGCTTTGCAAAGTGTGACACTGTGCAAATATTCAATGTGGACATTCCAGCCATAGTTATAGACACTTCTGTTACTTAATTTTATCGCCTGAACTGTACGCTTTTGTTACAAAGCGCTTTTCACAAGCGGGGTTGATACGTGCTTTCATCAAGCGCAAAGTCTTGCGGAGACGTAAGCACTGTCGTCCTGGTCAATATGGACAATTTGTTTCTTCTCTGAACATCGGGGGGTAGATAAATCATGGCTGAAACGCAAAATGATCCGCTATTGCCGGGATATTCATTTAATGCCCATCTGGTCGCCGGGCTGACGCCGATTGAAGCGAATGGATATCTGGATTTTTTTATCGATCGTCCGTTGGGCATGAAGGGATATATTCTTAACCTGACCATCCGCGGAGAAGGCGTCATTAATAATAATGGCGAGCAGTTTGTCTGTCGGCCTGGCGATATATTATTGTTTCCGCCGGGCGAGATTCATCACTATGGACGGCATCCGGACGCCAGCGAGTGGTATCACCAGTGGGTTTACTTCCGACCCCGCGCCTACTGGCAGGAGTGGCTGACCTGGCCGACAATCTTTGCCCAGACAGGATTTTTCCGCCCGGACGAGGCGCGCCAGCCGCATTTCAGCGAACTGTTCGGGCAGATCATCAGCGCCGGGCAAGGGGAAGGTCGCTATTCTGAGCTACTGGCGATCAATCTGCTGGAGCAGTTGTTGCTCAGACGTATGGCGGTAATTAATGAGTCGTTGCATCCGCCGATGGATAGCCGTGTGCGCGATGCCTGCCAGTATATCAGCGACCATCTGGCGGACAGCCATTTTGATATCGCCAGCGTCGCCCAGCATGTCTGCCTGTCGCCCTCCCGGTTATCGCATCTGTTTCGCCAGCAGTTAGGCATTAGCGTATTGAGTTGGCGCGAAGATCAGCGTATCAGCCAGGCGAAACTCCTGCTTAGCACCACGCGAATGCCGATAGCGACCGTTGGGCGCAATGTTGGATTTGACGATCAGCTCTATTTTTCGCGGGTATTTAAAAAATGCACCGGGGCAAGTCCTAGCGAGTTCAGGGCCGGATGTGAATAAAAAGTGAATGATGTGTCCACAAAGATGTCATAAGCCGTAACTATTCGGATAATTGACGGCTTGACGAAGGGGGGCGGGGTAAGCAGAATCCCTGCTTCATCACGCTGACGGACACACTATGCAAGCACTGCTGGAACACTTTATCACCCAATCCACTCTGTATTCGCTTATCGCCGTGTTGCTGGTCGCCTTCCTGGAATCGCTGGCGCTGGTGGGGTTGATTTTACCCGGTACGGTACTGATGGCGGGGCTGGGCGCGCTTATCGGCAGCGGCGAGCTCAATTTTTGGCATGCCTGGCTGGTGGGTATTATCGGCTGTCTGATGGGCGACTGGATTTCGTTCTGGCTGGGGTGGCGCTTTAAAAAGCCGCTACACCGCTGGTCTTTTATGAAAAAGAACAAGTCGCTGCTGGATAAAACCGAACACGCGCTGCATCAGCACAGTATGTTCACGATCCTGGTCGGACGTTTTGTCGGCCCGACGAGGCCGCTGGTGCCGATGGTGGCAGGGATGCTGGATCTTCCCGTGGCGAAATTTATTGGGCCGAACTTGATTGGCTGTTTGCTGTGGCCGCCGTTTTATTTCCTGCCGGGTATTCTGGCGGGAGCGGCAATCGATATTCCTTCCGATATGCAGAGCGGAGATTTCAAATGGCTGCTGCTGGCGACGGCGTTGCTGCTGTGGGTCGGAGGCTGGCTATGCTGGCGGCTGTGGCGCAGCGGCAAAGCGGCAGTCGATCGTTTAACCGCGTATCTCCCCCGCAGCCGTTTGCTGTATCTGGCGCCGTTGACGCTCGGGATCGGCGTGGTCGCGCTGGTGGTGCTGATTCGCCACCCGCTGATGCCGGTATATATCGATATTCTGCGCAAAGTTGTGGGTTACTAACGATTCCTTTGCCGGATGGCGGCTTCGCCTTATCCGGCCTACAAAATATAGGATTTGATGCCCAATAGCGCTGAGGCGCTGGCTTGACCGCTTAGTAGCTCGTCTGTTTTGCCTTGCCACGCAATGCGTCCGTCGGCCACGACGATTGACCGGGGCGCAATTCGCGCCGCATCTTCCACGCTGTGCGAGACCATCAACAGCGTGAGCTGTCGCTCGCGGCAGATATCGCTGACCAACGTCAGCATCTCCTGACGCAGTGCGGGATCGAGCGCGGAGAACGGTTCATCCAGCAGCAGTACTGGCTGTTCACGTACCAGGCAGCGCGCCAGCGCTACCCGCTGACGCTGGCCGCCGGACAGCTCGCCCGGCAAACGCGCCATCAGACTCTCAATGCCCATCTGACGTGCGATAGCGTCCCGTTTTTCCCGCTGGCTGGCGTTGAGCGTTAACCCGGGGTTTAGCCCCAGACCGATATTTTGCTGTACATTCAGGTGGCTGAATAAATTATTCTCCTGAAACAGCATTGAGACCGGACGGCGTGAGGGCGGCGTAAGCGTATGATCTTCGCCGGCAATCAGTAGCGTACCGCTGGCAGGCGCAAGAAAACCGGCAATTAAATTCAACAACGTGCTTTTCCCCGCGCCGCTGGGGCCAAGAATCGCCACCTGCTCGCCGCGTTCTACCGCCAGCGTAAAACGCATCGGCAAATGATGGTAAAGCCAGGTGATATCAATCAGTTTTAGCATGTCGGCCCGGTAGTTTCTCTATGAGGGTAAATAACGTAAAGCAGAGCAGCAGCAGTATCAGCGCGGTCACCGCGCCGTCCTGGCTGCGGTAGGAGCCGATCTGCTGATACAGATAAAACGGCAGCGTGCGGAAATTGTCATTGCCGAAAAGCGCGACGACGCCAAAATCACCGATAGAAAGTACGCAGGCAAACGCCAGCGCCTGCGCCAGCGGACGTTTCAGCGCCCGCAGTTCCACGACCTTTAACCGCGACCAGCCTTCAATTCCTAATGACTGGCACAGCATTCCATAACGGGCGGTAATATCGCGCATTGGGTTTTCCAGGACTTTTAGCGCGTAGGGGATTGCCATCAGCGCATTGGTGAAAATCACGATGCCGTCGGCGGATTCCGGTAAGCCAACGCTGTTATTGAGCAGCAAAAAGAAGCCTGTCGCCAGCACGATCCCCGGCATCGCGAGGATCAACATCCCGCTGAGTTCCAGCGTTTGTCCGGCGAATAGTTGCTGGCGTTGGCGTAGCTCGCGGCTACTCCACAGCAGCATCATGGTCAGCACCACACACAGAACGCCCGCCGCCAGCGCAATGCGTAGCGATGTCCAGACAGCCTGCCACAGAATGGGTTGCGCCAGCACCTCCGGCAGGCTGCGGTTGACGCCATCGATCACCACGGCGACCAGCGGCGGAAGCAGCAGCAGCAGCGCCAGCACGATTAATAAGGCGTCCGTCAGACGGCTGTGGAGACGATCGTCAGGATCGCGCCAACCCTGCGTCAGCGTCATCCCCGGCGCAATCGCTTTGCTCAGCCGTTGGCTTAGCAGTACCAGCGCCAGGCAGCAGACCATCTGGATTAATGCCAGCATCGCCGCGCGGGCGGGATCGTAGTCATAACTAAGCGCCTGAAAGATAGCCAGTTCGATAGTGGTGGCCTGCGGACCGCCGCCGAGCGACAGAACCGTTGCGAAACTGGCGAAGCAGAGCATAAAAATCAGCGCCGCGACGGGCGGAATTTGGCGGCGCAGCCACGGCCATTCGACAAAACGGAAAAAATGCCAGCCGCGCATACCGAGCTGGGCGGCGAGCTGGCGCTGCTCGCCGGGAATGCTTTCCAACGATTGCAGCAACAAACGGCTCGCCATTGGCAGGTTAAAAAAGACGTGCGCCAGTAAAATACCCTGCAAGCCGTAGGGGGAGAATGTCCACTGAAGCCCCAGCATTTGCCACAGCGAGGCCAGCCAGCCCTGACGGCCATACACGCTAAGAATGCCGAACACGGCAACCAGTACCGGCAGAATCAGCGTCATGGCGCACAGACGCAGCAGCGCCAGACGCCCAGGAAAACGGCGTCGATAAAGCGCGCGGGCGAGAAAAACCGCCGGGACCACAGACAGCACTGCGGACAGAAACGCCTGCCAGAATGAGAAGCGCACCACATGCCACAGGTAGCTATCCCGCCAGATTGTCGACCACGCGCCCGCCGGCGCGTTCAGCCAAAGCGCCAGAAAGGCCGCCAGCGCGACGGTTATCATCAGCGCGGCGGCGCACAGCCCCGGAATCAGCCAGCCGGGAATTAACGGCTGACGGCGCGTTGCCATTCGCTAATCCATGCCTGGCGTTGTGCTGCCACTTGTTGCGGCGTGAATTCCAGCGTTGTGGCGGGTTTTGCCAATGATTCAAACCCTGCGGGTAAGGCGACGTCCGCTACCGGGTACATCCAGTTGCCGGTGGGTATGGCGTTCTGAAACGCCGGAGAAACCATAAATTTGAGGAATTTCTCCGCCAGTTCCGGCTGCTTACTGGCGACGGTACGCGCCGCGACTTCTACCTGTAAGTAATGGCCTTCGCTGAAGTTCGCGGCGGCGTAATTGTCCTTCTTCTCTTCAATAATGTGATACGCCGGAGAGGTGGTGTAACTGAGCACCAAATCGCTTTCACCTTTCAGAAATAAACCGTAGGCCTCGCTCCAGCCTTTCGTCACCGTCACCGTTTTGGCCGTCAGTTTTTGCCAGGCCTGCGGCGCGTTATCGCCATAGACTTTGCGCATCCACAGTAACAGCCCCAGCCCTGGCGTACTGGTACGCGGGTCCTGATAAATCACCCGCCATTTTTGATCGCTCTCGACCAGTTCTTTCAGGCTTTTCGGCGGATTTTTCAGTTTGCTTTTATCGTAGACAAAGGCGAAATAGCCGTAATCGAACGGCACAAATGTGTCGTTTTTCCAGCCGCCGGGCACCTTGACCGCCTCATTCGCCACGCCGCTTTTGGCAAAGAGCTTAGTTTGCGTGGCCGCTTCCAGCAGATTGTTGTCCAGCCCCAACACCACATCGGCTTTGCTGTTCTTCCCCTCCATCCGCAGGCGGTTGAGCAGCGAAACGCCATCCTCCAGCGCCACCAGTTTCAGCTCGCAGTTGCAATCGGCTTCAAACGCTTTTTTCACCGCCGGGCCTGGCCCCCAGTCGGCGGCGAACGAGTCGTAGGTATAGACGGTGAGAACGGGTTTGGCGAAAGCAGGCGCCGCGCACAGGAGTAAAAGCGGAAGATATTTTTTTAACACTTTGCACCTCAGTTAAAGAGTGGCAAAGGACTTGAGAGGTAGCCTCAAATCCCTTCGCCGGCATTATCCGGATCAGGTTCGACGGGTATTTTCTCAGCGCGCGCATGAGCGCGGCACCCCGTTGAGTTCGGCGTTAGTGTAGTGATTTTGTTGCCGGGCAGCAATTAAGAGCTGGCTTTTAAGGGTCCGGCGGCGCAAACCACGCCGATTTAAAATCAAACCAGCCGAGGGTATTCATGCGCAGCCCGCGCATACTGCGCTGTCCCTGGATAATCAGCCAGTGGTGGATCAGCGGCACAATCGCTTTGTTGGCCAGCAGTTGCTGGCACCAGTTCGCCAGGTTCATCTTGCCAGCGCGCCACTGCGCGGCGTCGTCCTGCCAGTCGCGCGGAATGC
Source organism: Salmonella sp. NW38 (assembly GCF_051807745.1). Classification (NCBI taxonomy): domain Bacteria; kingdom Pseudomonadati; phylum Pseudomonadota; class Gammaproteobacteria; order Enterobacterales; family Enterobacteriaceae; genus Salmonella; species Salmonella sp. NW38. Next base: position 363,049 of record NZ_JAMMTO010000002.1, read on the forward strand.
AGTTCTGCAAGAGCGGTACTTCGCACAGGTGCGCGAACAGCGAGAAATCCAGCGGCAGCGTAAAGTTAGCGCTATTGAGCCAGATATCGCTTTCGATCTCGCCGGCGTGCCATTGATCGTAGTCGATCTCCTGAATATGCAAATGCACCTGATGTTCAGCCAGAAGCGCGCTCATGATACGGGCGATAACCCGGTGCTCAATGTGTTCGCGATAGAAGGTCAGCGTGAGGGTTTCCAGACCGGCGGGTTTTTCGCCCGGGCCTGGACGGGCGTGATGCCAGCGCGGTAAAAGCCCATAGGCCGGGAACCAGAGCTGCTGTAGCGGTTCATCGGCATGATAGAGTAAATTGGTGGGGGAGAGGACGTGGCTTACCCATTCTCTGACCTGCGGATGCGCGCCGCGCGGCGTTCTGGCGTCGAATAGCAGGTAATAGCACCCCTCTTCCAGTCGGCTTTCTATCGCTTTTTCACCGCCTTGTATCGGCCCTTCCAGCATCAATCCGCAGGCCGGTTCTTCACTGATATCCGGCAGTACCCAGACGTTCACTTCGTCTATCAACGCCCGATAGCCGAAGTAGTCATCAAAGGCGAGTATCTTGAGCTGGTTCGGCGTATTACGCCGCACGGCATAAGGCCCGGTGCCGATTGGGTGGCTGGCGAAATTAGCCAGCGTTTCCCACTCCCGCGGCAAAATCATCGCCGGGACCTGGCCCAGCAGCCACGGCAACCAGCGATCCGGCTGGGAAAGATGAATATCCAGCGTCCACGCGGTAGGGGAATCTATTTTTGTGATGTGCGAGTAAAGCGGAAGCGTATTGATACGCGTCAGCGAGGCGATGACATCTTCCATCTCCAGCTCGCGGCCATGATGAAAATGAATGCCGGGGCGCAGGTAGAAGCGCCACAGTAAAGGGGAAATTTGCTGCCAGTGGTGCGCAATGTCCGCTTCCAGTTCCCCGTTTTCCTCATTTACCCGCGTGAGCGAACTGAAAATTTGCCGGGCAATATGAGTTTCCGAGCGACGTAATGCGGTTCCCGGCAGGAGATTGTGCATCGGACGATAGTAAAGAACCCGCAGAATATGCCGCCCCTGGCGGAAGCTGCGTCCCAGATGGGAAATCAGCATTTGCCTGACAGCGCTTTTATCGCCGACCAGTTGTACCAGTTGATCGATTCGATCTTGTTCCAGCAGGTCTTCCGCCCGCTGCTGTTGCAGCGCCAGTCCGGTATACAGGAACGTCAGACGCGAACGCTTTCCGCGTCCAACTTCGGCTTCCCATGTTAGCCAACCGCGCGCCTGCATCGTATTTAGCAGCGTACGCATATGGCGACGCGAACAGTTCAGCAGATCCGCCAGCTCATTAAGCGTGGTGTCTTGCGTTTTACCGTCACAACATTGCCAGAGACGGATAAATTGTTGTTGCAGGCGACCTGAGGGCATAAAAGGGGAACTCCGATGAAAAACTCAGCAATTTTATTATCCCTATATTAGGCCAATAATATCTTTCGATGAAGCAAGAGGAAGAGGTCACTATGCACCAGTTCTGGTTGAGATATTTTGCCGCGACGGAAAAAACGTCCTGGCTGGCTTGCCTGAGCGCGCCGCAGCGCTTAAAAATGCTCGCGGAACTGATGCAGTGGGAGGCGACCGATTGAAGCCAATTGCAGACATCATGTGTGACTGAGTATTGGTGTAGGCGATAGCCTAAAATCACCCGCCAGCAGATAATACCTGCTGGCTTTTTTTATTTCGGCTGTTTCTGTGGTCACGCAGGTGGTGACCGGGCGAGTAAAAATCGTATAAAAAATGCCGGAATATCCCCGGCATGAGCGACTGATGAGTAACCCGGAGCTTGATGGCGCTACGCTTATCAGGCCTACAGAATATAATGGCAACCGGGTGATATTGCATAACCTGTAGGCCCGGTAAGGCGTGAAGGGTTACCGCATAAATGCCGGTTGTTTATTTTCGTAGGCGGCAATCGCGTCTTCGTGCTGTAGCGTCAGCCCAATGCTGTCCAGACCGTTCAACATGCAGTGGCGGCGGAAGTCGTCGATTTTAAAGCTGTAGGTCTTATCGCCTGCTTTCACCACCTGTGCTTCCAGATCCACTTCAAATTTAATGCCCGGATTGGCTTTCACCAGGGCAAACAGCTCATCGACCTGTGCGTCGCTCAGGGTTACCGGCAGCAGTTGATTATTGAAACTGTTGCCGTAGAAGATGTCGGCGAAGCTTGGCGCGATCACCACTTTAAAGCCGTAATCGGTCAACGCCCACGGCGCGTGCTCGCGTGACGAGCCGCAGCCAAAGTTTTCCCGCGCCAGCAGTATCGACGCGCCTTGATATTCCGGAAAGTTCAACACGAATTCCGGATTTGGCTGTTGGCCCTTTTCGTCCAGGAAACGCCAGTCGTTAAACAGATGGGCGCCAAAACCGGTGCGCGTAACCTTTTGCAAAAACTGTTTAGGGATAATTGCATCGGTATCGACGTTGGCGGCATCCAGTGGGACAACCAGGCCGGTATGCTGGGTAAATTTCTCTGCCATGGTAGTTTCCTTATTTGATGCTGCGAATGTCGGCGAAGTGGCCGGTAACGGCGGCAGCGGCGGCCATCGCCGGGCTGACTAAATGCGTGCGACCCCCGCGGCCCTGACGGCCTTCAAAGTTACGGTTGCTGGTGGATGCGCAGCGCTCGCCCGGGTTCAGGCGGTCATTATTCATGGCCAGGCACATGGAACAGCCCGGTAAGCGCCATTCAAATCCTGCTTCGATAAAGATCTTGTCCAGACCTTCCGCTTCCGCCTGCGCTTTCACCGGACCTGAACCCGGCACCACCAGCGCCTGCACGCCAGGCGCGACTTTGCGCCCTTTGGCGACTTCCGCCGCCGCGCGCAAATCTTCAATACGCGAATTGGTACAAGAGCCGATAAAGACTTTATCAATAGCAACGTCCGTTAACGGTACGCCCGGCTGTAAGCCCATATAAGCCAGCGCTTTTTCGGCGCTGGCGCGCTCAACCGGATCGCTAAAAGAGGCGGGATCGGGGATGATGTCGGTGACGGAAATCACCTGGCCCGGATTCGTGCCCCAGGTCACCTGCGGCGCGATCTCTTCTGCTCGCAGGGTGACGACAGTATCAAAGGTCGCGCCGTCATCGGTTTTCAGCGTTTTCCAGTACTCGACGGCTTCGTCAAAATCGCGGCCCTTCGGCGCGTGCAAACGCCCTTTTACGTAGTTAAAAGTGGTTTCATCCGGGGCGACCAGACCGGCTTTGGCGCCCATCTCAATCGCCATATTGCACAGCGTCATGCGGCCTTCCATACTCAGCGCGCGGATAGCGTCGCCGCAAAATTCAACCACGTGCCCGGTGCCGCCGGCGCTGCCGGTTTTACCGATGATCGCCAGCACGATGTCTTTGGCGGTAATGCCCGGTGCGGCGTTGCCCGTGACTTCAATCTTCATGGTTTTAGCGCGCCCCTGTTTCAGAGTTTGCGTCGCCAGTACATGTTCTACCTCAGAAGTGCCGATGCCGAAGGCCAGCGCGCCAAACGCGCCGTGGGTGGCGGTGTGGGAGTCGCCGCAGACGATGGTCATGCCCGGCAGGGTGACGCCCTGTTCCGGCCCCATCACATGGACGATGCCCTGATATGGGTGATTCAGGTCATACAGCTCGACGCCGAACTCGTTACAGTTCTTAATCAGCTCCTGCATCTGGATACGCGCCATTTCACCGGAGGCATTAATGTCTTTAGTCTGCGTCGAGACGTTGTGATCCATCGTGGCGAAGGTTTTCCCTGGCTGACGTACCGGACGATGGTGCGCGCGCAGACCGTCAAACGCCTGCGGAGAGGTGACTTCATGCACCAGGTGGCGGTCGATGTACAGCAGCGGCGTTTCGTTTGGCGCCTCAAAGACCACGTGGGCATCAAATAATTTTTCGTATAACGTTTTGGCCATGATTACACCCCTTCTGCGACATAGCGGGCGATAATATCGCCCATCTCATCGGTACTGACTGCGGCAGCGCCCCTGGCTAAATCGCCGGTGCGAACGCCCTCTTCTAATGCGCGATTGATCGCCTGTTCAATGGCCGTTGCCGCATCGTTGGCATCCAGGCTGTAGCGCAGCAGCAGCGCCAGCGACAGGATCTGCGCAATTGGATTGGCGATATTTTTCCCGGCGATATCCGGCGCGGAGCCGCCAGCCGGTTCATACAGGCCAAACCCTTGCTCGTTCAGGCTGGCGGAGGGCAACATCCCCATTGAGCCGGTGATCATGGCGCATTCGTCGGACAGAATGTCGCCGAACAGGTTAGAGCACAGCAGTACGTCAAACTGCGACGGGTCTTTAATCAACTGCATGGTGGCGTTATCGATATACATGTGCGCGAGTTCCACATCGGGATACGTTTTCGCGACATCATTGACGATCTCACGCCACAGGATAGAGCTTTGCAGTACGTTGGCTTTATCAATAGAGGTGACTTTACGGCGGCGTTTACGCGCCGATTCAAAGGCGATACGGGCAATGCGCTCGATCTCAAAGCGGTGATAAACTTCGGTATCAAAGGCTTTTTCGTACTGACCGCTGCCTTCACGGCCTTTTGGCTGTCCGAAATAGATCCCGCCGGTCAGCTCGCGCACGCACAGGATATCGAAACCGTTAGCGGCGATATCGGCGCGCAACGGGCAAAATGCTTCCAGTCCCTGATACAGTTTCGCCGGACGCAGATTACTGAATAATTTGAAATGTTTGCGCAGCGGCAGCAGGGCGCCGCGCTCCGGCTGGCTTTCCGGGGGCAAATTTTCCCATTTCGGGCCGCCGACGGAGCCAAACAGAATGGCATCCGCCTGCTCGCACCCTTCAACGGTGGCTTTCGGCAGTGGATGACCATGATTGTCGATAGCAATACCGCCGACGTCATAGTGGCTGGTGGTGATACGCATATCAAAACGGCTGCGTACCGCATCCATAACTTTCAGGGCTTGCGCCATGACTTCCGGGCCGATACCGTCGCCCGGCAGTACGGCAATATGATAGTTCTTCGACATTACACGGTTTCCTTGTTGTTCTCTTTATTTTGAGCTTTGCGTTGCAATTCTTTTTCAACTTCGGCTGCGCGCCAGATATTGTTCAGTACGTGCACCATCGCTTTGGCGGAGGATTCGACGATATCCGTCGCCAGCCCGACGCCGTGGAAGCGGCGACCATGATGGTTCACGACGATATCGACCTGACCCAGCGCGTCTTTGCCCTGGCCTTTGGCGTTCAGGTCGTATTTAACCAACTCAACGTCGTAGCCAGTGATGCGGTTAATCGCCTGATAGATGGCGTCGACCGGGCCGTTGCCGTTCGCCGCCTCGGCCTTGATCTCTTCACCACAGGCCAGCTTCACGGAAGCAGTGGCGATATCGCTGGAGCCGGACTGCACGCTGAAGTAATCCAGACGGAAATGCTCTGGTTCTTCTTGCTGTTTATTAATAAACGCCAGCGCTTCCAGGTCATAGTCGAACACCTGGCCTTTTTTGTCCGCCAGCTTCAGGAACGCGTCGTACAGGTGGTCCATGTTGTAGTCTGTGTCCTTGTAACCCATCTCTTCCATGCGATGTTTCACGGCGGCACGGCCAGAGCGGGAGGTCAGGTTCAGCTGTATCTGGTTCAGACCGATGGACTCTGGCGTCATGATTTCATAGTTTTCGCGGTTCTTGAGGACGCCATCCTGGTGGATGCCGGAAGAGTGGGCGAAAGCGCCGCTGCCGACAATCGCTTTGTTGGCCGGGATCGGCATGTTACAGATCTGGCTGACGGTCTGGCTGGTGCGCCAGATTTCGTGGTGATTGATATTGGTGTGTACGTTCATGATGTCTTTGCGCACTTTAATCGCCATGATCACTTCTTCCAGTGCGCAGTTACCGGCACGTTCTCCGATACCGTTCATCGCGCCTTCAACCTGACGCGCGCCCGCATGTACTGCCGCCAGCGAGTTGCCTACTGCTATCCCTAAATCGTCGTGGGTATGAACGGAGATGATAGCTTTGTCGATATTGGGGACACGTTCATACAGGCCGGAAATGATTCCCGCGAACTCAAACGGCATGGTATAGCCCACGGTATCGGGAATATTAATGGTTCTCGCGCCGGCGTTTATAGCGGCTTCCACCACGCGCGCCAGATCGTCAACAGGCGTCCGGCCAGCATCTTCGCAGGAGAACTCCACGTCATCAGTGTAATTACGCGCCCGCTTAACCATGTATACCGCGCGTTCGATGACCTCATCCAGCGTGCTGCGCAGCTTGGTGGCGATGTGCATTGGCGAGGTGGCGATAAAAGTATGGATGCGAAACGCGTCGGCGACCTTCAGCGCCTGTGCCGCGACGTCGATGTCTTTTTCTACACAACGCGCCAGGGCGCAAACGCGGCTGTTTTTAATGGTGCGGGCGATGGTTTGGACAGATTCAAAATCACCCGGAGAAGAGACCGGGAAGCCTACTTCCATGACATCAACGCCCATGCGCTCAAGGGCCAGGGCAATCTGCAGCTTCTCTTTCGCGCTCAGGCTGGCCTGTAACGCTTGTTCGCCGTCGCGTAAGGTCGTATCAAAAATAATGACTTGCTGGCTCATGATGTGGTCCTTGTCTCCAGGGGCGCCTTGCGTCAGGCATAAAAAAACCCGCGCAACGGCGCGGGTTTTGTTTGACTTCGAGCTGACTTAATGTTGAATGCCGCCCACCGGTCTACCGCGCACAATAAATGCGTTGAGTAGTAGTAGCCCAGTGAAACGAACGATATGTGACATTAATTCAGCTCCAGCGAATGCGATATGCTTTTAGTGGTACTGGATATGCCGTTTAATGTCAACTCTGATTTCTGTCGCCATTGCATTTTGTTGACCATATCCGGATACGTACTTTAGCTAATTGTGCTGGGCTGCGCGTCCAATAAAGGATAAAAGAACGAGTGGACATTCATACTTTTCATTGTTTGAAATATTTAGGCATTTTTGTTTGCAAATTGGTTAGGGGAATGGCCTGTTAAAGGTATGCTAAAGGTTTGGTTTATCTTTTTGATTTATTTTATATTTTAACAAATAACCTTGTTTACTTAATGGATAAGGATAAAGTTATTGATAAATTAATGTTAACTTTTTAGCTATTAATAATATAAACATTTAATTGAAACTTAAATGATCATTCACTTGGTGTATGATTGTGTATTCGCCATAGTTATGGTTATATTGCTTGCGTAATTTAAACATTATGAATCGCAATGGTGTGACTCAGGACACATTACGCTTGCGCTGGCATTCTATTTGTCTCTGTCAGCGTCTTTATGTTTTCCGAATTTTAACGCTTTCCCTTTTTCTTATTTTATATGCATGGTAAATCATATTTTCAGGAATTATTTCTGCCTTCAGCCAGAAAAAGGGAGTTAAGCGTGACAGTGGAGTTAAATATGCCAGAGGTCAAAACCGAAAAGCCGCATCTTTTAGATATGGGCAAACCACAGCTTCGCATGGTTGATTTGAACCTATTGACCGTGTTCGATGCGGTAATGCAAGAGCAGAATATTACGCGCGCCGCCCACACGCTGGGAATGTCGCAGCCTGCGGTTAGTAACGCCGTAGCGCGTCTGAAGGTTATGTTTAATGACGAACTTTTTGTTCGATATGGACGAGGAATTCAGCCGACTGCCCGTGCATTTCAGTTATTTGGTTCAGTCCGTCAGGCATTGCAATTGGTGCAAAATGAATTGCCGGGATCGGGGTTTGAGCCGACCAGCAGCGAACGTGTATTCAATCTTTGCGTGTGCAGTCCGCTGGATAATATCCTGACGTCACAGATTTATAATCGTGTAGAAAAAATTGCGCCAAATATTCATGTCGTTTTTAAAGCGTCGTTGAATCAGAATACTGAGCATCAGTTACGCTATCAGGAAACCGAGTTCGTTATTAGTTATGAAGAATTCCGTCGCCCTGAGTTTACCAGCGTACCGCTATTTAAAGATGAAATGGTTTTAGTCGCCAGCCGTAAACACCCGCGTATTAGCGGCCCGCTACTGGAAGGCGATGTTTATAATGAACAACATGCGGTTGTTTCTCTCGATCGTTATGCGTCATTTAGTCAGCCGTGGTATGACACGCCGGATAAACAGTCGAGCGTGGCTTATCAGGGCATGGCGCTTATCAGCGTTCTGAACGTGGTTTCGCAGACGCATTTGGTCGCTATTGCCCCGCGCTGGCTGGCGGAAGAGTTTGCGGAGTCGCTGGAGCTGCAAATATTGCCGTTACCTTTAAAACTGAATAGCCGGACATGCTACCTTTCCTGGCATGAAGCGGCTGGGCGTGATAAAGGGCACCAATGGATGGAAGATTTATTAGTTTCTGTTTGTAAGCGATAAAACCGGGCAGAATAAATCAGAAACAAATTCTGGTTTATTCTGCTTTTTATCGTATATCAAAAATTTTATGCTGAATTAACGGTGAGCGATTCTTTTCGTCGCTGTGAAAAATAGATGAATTGCTGTAAGTCTGCATTTATAAGCGATTATTTATTACCTGGTGTGATTCAGACGGAGTATTTCTCCATTTCTTCTCTTCTTGCCTCCTGATTATTCTAACCTTCCCCATCTTTACGTCATTCCACCCAATTGCCAGGCGTGATAGCGAGCGGTTAAGGTGTCCGTCAAACCGTGATGACAGGTATAAAGTGGAGGCAAGCCGTGGAGATGTTGTCTGGAGCCGAGATGGTCGTCCGATCGCTTATCGATCAAGGCGTAAAGCAGGTGTTCGGCTATCCTGGAGGCGCAGTGCTTGATATTTATGATGCGCTACATACCGTTGGAGGGATCGATCATGTGCTGGTGCGTCATGAGCAGGCCGCGGTGCATATGGCGGATGGCCTGGCGCGAGCCACTGGCGACGTTGGCGTGGTGCTGGTGACTTCCGGACCGGGAGCGACCAATGCGATTACCGGGATTGCTACGGCCTATATGGATTCCATTCCGCTGGTGATTCTTTCCGGCCAGGTCGCCACCTCATTGATTGGCTATGATGCCTTTCAGGAGTGCGACATGGTGGGGATTTCCCGACCGGTGGTCAAACATAGCTTCCTGGTCAAACAGACGGAAGATATTCCCCAGGTGCTTAAAAAGGCCTTCTGGCTGGCGGCAAGCGGACGTCCTGGGCCGGTGGTCGTGGATTTACCGAAAGATATTTTGAATCCGGCGAAAAAAATGCCGTATGTCTGGCCGGAAACGGTCAGTATGCGCTCTTACAATCCCACAACATCAGGACATAAAGGACAAATTAAGCGTGCCTTGCAAACGCTGGCGTCGGCAAAAAAACCGGTGGTCTACGTTGGGGGAGGGGCGATAAGCGCGGCCTGCTATGCGCCGCTGCGCCACATCATTGAAACCTTTAACCTGCCGGTGGTCTCTTCATTAATGGGACTGGGCGCGTTTCCTGCTACTCATCGCCAGTCGTTAGGAATGCTGGGAATGCATGGCACTTATGAAGCCAATATGACCATGCATAACGCCGACGTGATTTTCGCTGTTGGCGTACGATTTGACGACCGCACGACGAATAATCTCGCTAAATATTGTCCGAACGCGACGGTGTTACACATCGACATTGACCCGACGTCCATATCCAAAACGGTTAACGCTGATATCCCGGTGGTGGGCGATGCCCGCCTGGTACTGGAACAAATGCTGGAGCTACTGGCGCAGGATGCGCCGTCTCAGCCGCAGGATGATATTCGCGACTGGTGGCAGCAGATAGAGAGCTGGCGCGCCCGTCAGTGCCTGAAATATGACGCGGAAAGCGAAAGCATTAAACCCCAGGCGGTGATTGAAACCCTCTGGCGTCTGACGAAGGGCGACGCTTACGTGACGTCCGATGTAGGACAACATCAGATGTTTGCCGCTCTCTATTACCCGTTCGATAAACCACGTCGCTGGATTAATTCCGGCGGGCTCGGCACGATGGGTTTTGGCCTACCGGCTGCGCTGGGCGTTAAAATGGCCCTGCCGAAAGAAATGGTGGTCTGCGTGACCGGCGATGGCAGTATACAGATGAACATTCAGGAGCTGTCGACAGCCTTACAGTATGAACTGCCGGTACTGGTTCTGAACCTGAACAACCGTTATCTGGGGATGGTGAAACAGTGGCAGGATATGATCTATTCTGGTCGCCATTCTCAGTCTTATATGCAGTCGTTACCGGATTTTGTGCGCCTGGCGGAAGCATATGGCCATGTCGGGCTGCAGATTAACCGTCCGGATGAGCTGGAAAGTAAACTCAGCGAAGCCCTTGAGCATGTGCGTAATAACCGACTGGTGTTCGTCGATGTCACCGTTGATGGCAGCGAGCATGTCTATCCAATGCAGATTCGCGGGGGCGGGATGGACGAAATGTGGTTAAGCAAAACGGAGAGGACCTGATGATGCGCCGGATTTTATCGGTATTACTGGAAAACGAATCTGGGGCGTTATCGCGGGTTATCGGCCTCTTTTCGCAACGCGGATATAATATTGAAAGCCTGACCGTTGCGCCGACAGACGATCCGACGTTGTCGCGCATGACTATCCAGACGGTAGGCGATGAAAAAGTGCTTGAGCAAATTGAAAAGCAACTGCACAAGCTGGTTGATGTGCTGCGCGTCAGCGAGCTGGGACAAGGAGCGCACGTTGAGCGGGAAATCATGCTGGTGAAAATCCAGGCCAGCGGCTACGGACGGGAAGAGGTGAAGCGTAATACGGAAATTTTCCGTGGTCAGATTATTGACGTTACGCCAACGCTGTATACCGTTCAACTGGCGGGTACCAGCGATAAACTGGATGCTTTTCTGGCCTCGCTGCGCGACGTGGCGAAAATTGTTGAAGTGGCGCGTTCAGGCGTCGTCGGGCTTTCGCGCGGCGATAAGATTATGCGCTGAGCAGATTTGCCGGATGACGACGCGCGTGCGTTTTATCCGGTCTACAGGCTGATATCTGGCCCAGGTCCGATAAGCGTAGCGCCATCAGGCAGGTTTGCCGGATATCAGCCAACAGGAATTATCGCCCAACCCAATATCATCGGTTGGGCTTTTTTTTGCGAAATCCGTGGTAACCCGGAATAAAAGCGGTTGCCGGAGTGATCAAACTGCGCTTAGATGTTAACGATTTTAACCCATGCCGACATAAAGGTTATGGTTTGTACAATTTACACAAGGGGCAATTGTGAAACTGGATGAAATCGCTCGGCTGGCCGGTGTCTCGCGCACAACTGCAAGCTACGTTATAAACGGTAAAGCAAAGCAATACCGCGTGAGCGACAAAACCGTAGAAAAAGTCATGGCGGTAGTGCGTGAGCACAATTACCATCCTAACGCTGTGGCTGCCGGGCTGCGTGCTGGACGCACACGTTCCATTGGTCTGGTGATCCCGGACCTTGAAAACACGAGCTACACCCGTATCGCAAACTATCTTGAGCGCCAGGCACGCCAGCGTGGCTACCAACTGCTGATCGCCTGTTCTGAAGATCAGCCGGATAACGAAATGCGCTGCATTGAGCACCTTTTGCAACGCCAGGTGGATGCAATCATTGTTTCAACTTCGTTACCGCCGGAACATCCCTTCTATCAGCGCTGGGCCAACGATCCGTTCCCCATCGTCGCGCTCGACCGCGCGCTGGATCGCGAACATTTCACCAGCGTGGTCGGCGCCGATCAGGATGATGCCGAGATGCTGGCGGAAGAGCTGCGTAAATTCCCGGCGGAAACGGTGCTTTATTTGGGCGCGCTGCCGGAGTTGTCCGTCAGTTTCCTGCGCGAGCAGGGGTTCCGCACCGCATGGAAAGACGATCCGCGGGAGGTGAGTTTCTTATATGCCAACAGCTATGAGCGCGAAGCCGCCGCGCAGTTGTTTGAGAAATGGCTAGAAACGCATCCTATGCCGCAGGCGCTCTTTACGACATCGTTCGCGCTATTACAGGGCGTGATGGACGTTACGCTGCGGCGCGATGGAAAACTGCCCTCGGATTTAGCGATTGCGACCTTCGGCGATCATGAGCTGCTGGATTTTCTGCAATGCCCGGTACTGGCGGTGGCGCAGCGTCATCGTGATGTCGCGGAACGCGTGCTGGAGATTGTGCTGGCAAGTCTTGATGAACCGCGTAAACCGAAACCCGGCTTAACGCGTATTCGGCGAAACCTGTATCGTCGCGGCATTCTGAGCCGTAGCTAAAGGACCGGCGGTAAAAGACTCTCTCTTCTGCCGCCGTCAAACAAATGCGTATCAGTAAAAATATCCCTCAAATAATTAAGATTATTCCTTAAAATTATCCGAAAATTCTTTTTTATTACCTTTCTTTTGTCCGAAATCGTCCATATTCCACTAATTAAGACGTAACGAGTCTTTTCCTTTGTCTTGTTTTGTTACAAGCAGGCAAGAAATTGTCGAATTAACAGCCACTTTTTGTCTTTGGCGCGACAGTCGCTCGTAGGCGCTGGTATAGCAGGCGCTGCACACGTTAAACAGGCACTGTTAACACGGTGCAATATGTCCTAAAATGCCGCTCGCGTCGCAAACTGACACTTTATATTTTTCTCGGATTATATTGAGTCCGTTTTAAACGGCGGTGGGTCTTTGGTTTTTTTCTTACAAATATTCATAACGTTAATTTGGCTTGCGCGCTGGGTGGAAATTAATCAACGCAGATATTCGCCGTAAACATTGGCTTTTTTACTTCGGTAAGCGTTGTGACTTGCTTGACAAGCTTTTCCTCCGCTCCGTAAACTCCTTCGAGTGGGAATTTGTGGGATAAAGTGGTAAGAAGGGGTGAGACTGGCATGTTCCGGGGGGCAACGTTAGTCAATCTCGACAGTAAAGGGCGCCTGACCGTGCCGACCCGTTATCGGGAGCAACTGATCGAGAGCGCTACCGGTCAAATGGTATGTACCATTGACATCCATCACCCATGCCTGCTGCTTTACCCCCTGCCTGAATGGGAAATTATTGAGCAAAAGTTATCTCGTCTGTCGAGCATGAACCCGGTAGAACGTCGCGTACAGCGTTTACTGTTGGGCCATGCCAGCGAATGTCAGATGGATGGTGCAGGTCGATTACTGATCGCGCCAGTTCTGCGGCAACATGCCGGACTGACGAAAGAAGTGATGCTGGTTGGACAGTTCAACAAATTTGAGCTGTGGGATGAAACGACCTGGTATCAACAGGTCAAGGAAGATATCGACGCTGAACAGTCAGCTACCGAAACGTTATCGGAGCGGCTGCAGGACTTGTCTCTATAAGATGATGGAAAATTTTAAACACACTACGGTACTGTTGGATGAAGCCGTTAATGGGCTGAATATTCGTCCGGATGGTATCTATATTGATGGCACATTTGGTCGCGGCGGCCACTCGCGCCTGATCCTCTCGCAACTGGGCGAAGAGGGGCGCTTGCTGGCGATCGATCGCGATCCGCAGGCGATCGCCGTTGCGCAGGCCATCAATGATCCTCGCTTCTCCATCATTCATGGACCTTTTTCCGCGCTGGCTGATTATGTAGCCGAGCGCGAGCTTACCGGCAAGATTGACGGGATCCTTCTCGATCTTGGCGTCTCTTCTCCGCAGCTTGACGATGCGGAGCGCGGTTTTTCATTTATGCGCGACGGTCCGCTGGATATGCGAATGGACCCGACGCGCGGCCAGTCTGCCGCCGAGTGGTTACAAACGGCGGAGGAGGCGGATATCGCCTGGGTGCTGAAAACATTCGGCGAGGAGCGTTTTGCCAAACGTATTGCTCGCGCCATTGTTGAGCGCAATCGCGAACAGCCGATGACCCGCACCAAAGAGCTGGCGGAAGTGGTTGCGGCGGCGACCCCGGTAAAAGACAAATTCAAACATCCCGCGACCCGTACCTTCCAGGCGGTGCGCATCTGGGTAAACAGTGAACTGGAGGAGATAGAGCAGGCGCTAAAAAGCTCGCTCAGCGTACTGGCCCCAGGCGGGCGGCTTTCAATCATCAGTTTCCACTCGCTGGAAGACCGTATTGTGAAACGCTTTATGCGTGAGCAAAGCCGCGGTCCGCAGGTGCCGGCTGGATTACCGATGACGGAAGCGCAGCTCAAAAAACTGGGCGGTCGTGAGTTACGAGCGTTAGGCAAGTTGATGCCGGGTGAAAAAGAGGTAGCTGAAAATCCTCGGGCCCGTAGTTCAGTTCTGCGTATCGCAGAGAGGACGAACGCATGATCAGCAGAGTGACAGAAGCCCTAAGCAAAGTGAAGGGATCGATAGGAAGCAACGAACGCCATGCCTTGCCCGGCGTGATCGGTGACGATCTTTTGCGGTTCGGGAAGCTGCCACTCTGCTTGTTCATTTGCATCATTTTAACGGCGGTGACGGTGGTCACGACGGCGCACCATACTCGTTTACTCACCGCGCAGCGTGAACAACTGGTTCTGGAGCGCGATGCATTGGACATTGAATGGCGCAACCTGATCCTTGAAGAAAATGCGCTCGGCGATCACAGCCGGGTGGAGCGGATCGCAACGGAAAAGCTGCAAATGCAGCATGTTGATCCGTCCCAAGAAAATATCGTAGTGCAAAAATAAGGATAAACGCGACGCATGAAAGCAGCGGCAAAAACGCAAAAATCGAAGCGCCAGGAAGAACAGACCAACTTCATCAGTTGGCGTTTTGCGTTGCTGTGCGGCTGTATTTTACTGGCGCTGGTTTTTTTACTTGGACGCGCGGCGTGGCTACAGATTATCGCCCCGGATATGCTGGTGCGTCAGGGCGATATGCGTTCGCTGCGTGTTCAGGAAGTCTCCACCTCACGCGGTATGATTACCGACCGTTCCGGGCGTCCACTGGCGGTCAGCGTACCGGTTAAGGCGATCTGGGCCGACCCGAAAGAAGTTCATGACGCCGGCGGCATCAGCGTTGGCGATCGCTGGAAAGCGCTTTCTACTGCGCTCAATATTCCGCTCGATCAGCTCTCCGCCCGTATCAACGCCAACCCGAAAGGGCGTTTTATTTATCTGGCGCGCCAGGTAAATCCTGACATGGCGGACTACATCAAAAAACTCAAACTGCCGGGCATTCATTTGCGTGAAGAGTCCCGCCGCTACTACCCGTCAGGAGAAGTAACCGCTCACCTCATCGGTTTTACCAACGTCGACAGTCAGGGGATTGAAGGCGTTGAAAAGAGCTTTGATAAGTGGCTTACCGGTCAGCCTGGCGAGCGAATCGTGCGTAAAGACCGCTATGGTCGCGTGATTGAGGATATCTCCTCCACTGACAGTCAGGCAGCGCACAACCTGGCGTTAAGCATTGATGAACGCTTACAGGCGCTGGTTTACCGCGAACTGAACAACGCGGTGGCGTTTAACAAGGCGGAATCCGGTAGCGCGGTGCTGGTCGATGTCAATACCGGTGAAGTACTGGCGATGGCGAATAGCCCTTCCTATAACCCCAACAACCTTGCCGGTACGCCGAAAGACGCGATGCGTAACCGTACCATCACCGACGTGTTTGAACCGGGTTCTACGGTTAAGCCGATGGTGGTGATGACTGCGCTTCAGCGCGGTATCGTCAACGAAAATACGGTGTTGAATACCGTTCCATACCGAATTAACGGCCACGAAATTAAAGACGTGGCGCGCTACAGCGAATTAACCCTGACCGGGGTTCTGCAGAAGTCGAGTAACGTCGGTGTATCCAAACTGGCGTTAGCGATGCCGTCCTCAGCGTTAGTAGATACTTACTCACGTTTTGGGCTAGGAAAGGCGACCAATTTGGGGTTGGTCGGAGAACGCAGTGGCTTATATCCTCAAAAACAACGGTGGTCCGACATAGAGAGGGCCACCTTCTCTTTCGGCTACGGGCTAATGGTAACGCCGTTACAGTTAGCGCGAGTCTATGCAACGATCGGCAGCTATGGCATTTATCGCCCGCTGTCGATTACCAAAGTTGATCCGCCTGTACCCGGCGAACGCATCTTCCCTGAATCCACCGTACGCACCGTGGTGCATATGATGGAAAGCGTGGCGCTGCCGGGCGGCGGCGGCGTGAAGGCGGCAATTAAAGGCTACCGTATCGCGATTAAAACCGGTACGGCGAAAAAAGTGGGGCCGGACGGTCGCTACATCAACAAATACATTGCTTACACAGCAGGCGTCGCGCCTGCGAGTCAGCCGCGCTTCGCGCTGGTGGTTGTCATCAACGATCCGCAGGCGGGTAAATACTACGGCGGTGCCGTTTCCGCGCCGGTATTTGGTGCCATCATGGGCGGCGTTCTGCGCACCATGAACATCGAACCGGACGCGCTGACAACGGGCGAAAAAAATGAATTCGTAATTAATCAAGGCGAGGGAACAGGTGGCAGATCGTAATTTGCGCGACCTTCTTGCTCCGTGGGTGGCTGGACTACCCGCGCGAGAACTGCGAGAGATGACGCTCGACAGCCGTGTGGCTGCGGCGGGCGATCTCTTTGTGGCAGTGGTGGGTCATCAGGCGGACGGGCGTCGATATATCCCGCAGGCGATAGCGCAAGGCGTAGCTGCCATTATTGCAGAGGCGAAAGACGAGGCGAGCGACGGTGAGATTCGCGAAATGCACGGCGTACCGGTCGTCTATCTCAGCCAGCTCAATGAGCGTTTATCTGCGCTGGCGGGCCGCTTTTACCATGAGCCATCTGAAAACATGCGTCTGGTGGCGGTGACCGGGACCAATGGCAAGACCACCACCACCCAACTACTGGCGCAGTGGAGCCAGTTGCTCGGCGAAACCAGCGCAGTGATGGGGACGGTAGGTAACGGACTGTTGGGTAAAGTGATCCCGACGGAGAACACAACCGGTTCCGCTGTGGATGTTCAGCATGTGCTGGCCAGCCTGGTTGCGCAGGGCGCGACCTTCGGCGCGATGGAAGTTTCTTCTCACGGCCTGGTGCAGCATCGCGTGGCGGCGCTGAAATTTGCCGCCTCCGTGTTTACTAATTTGAGCCGCGACCATCTCGACTATCATGGCGATATGGCGCATTACGAGGCGGCAAAATGGATGCTTTATTCCACCCACCATCACGGTCAGGCAATCGTCAACGCCGATGATGAAGTTGGACGCCGCTGGCTGGCGTCGCTACCCGATGCGGTCGCGGTATCAATGGAAGGGCATATCAACCCTAACTGTCACGGTCGTTGGCTGAAAGCGGAGGCGGTGGAGTACCACGACCGCGGAGCGACGATTCGTTTTGCTTCAAGCTGGGGTGAAGGCGAAATCGAAAGCCGCCTGATGGGCGCGTTTAACGTCAGCAACTTACTGCTGGCATTGGCGACGCTACTGGCGCTGGGCTATCCGTTAACGGATTTGCTGAAAACCGCCGCGCGTTTGCAGCCGGTTTGCGGGCGGATGGAAGTGTTCACTGCGCCAGGCAAACCGACGGTGGTGGTGGATTACGCGCACACGCCGGATGCGCTGGAAAAAGCGTTGCAGGCGGCGCGCCTGCACTGCGCCGGAAAATTGTGGTGCGTCTTTGGCTGTGGCGGGGATCGTGACAAAGGTAAGCGCCCACTCATGGGGGCCATTGCCGAAGAATTCGCGGATATCGTCGTGGTGACTGACGATAACCCGCGTACCGAGGAGCCGCGCGCCATTATCAACGATATTCTGGCCGGAATGCTGGACGCCGGGCAGGTCAGGGTAATGGAAGGCCGCGCTGAGGCGGTAACCAATGCCATTATGCAGGCAAAAGACAATGACGTTGTGCTGATTGCAGGTAAAGGGCACGAGGATTACCAGATTGTCGGCACGCAGCGTCTTGATTATTCAGACCGCGTGACCGCAGCGCGTTTGCTGGGGGTGATCGCATGATTAGCGTAACGCTCAGCAAAATTGCCGATGTCCTTGGCGCCGAACACCGCGGGGCGGATCTCACGCTCGATACGGTCATTACCGACACACGGAAAGTGACGCCGGGATGCCTGTTCGTGGCGCTGAAAGGGGAACGCTTTGATGCGCATGATTTTGCTGATAAAGCAAAAGCGAACGGCGCTGGCGCCCTGCTGGTCAGTCGTCCTCTGGATATCGATCTTCCGCAGGTGATTGTAAAAGACACGCGTCAGGCATTTGGCCAACTGGCCGCCTGGGTACGTATGCAGGTACCGGCGCGGGTGGTGGCGTTAACCGGTTCGTCCGGCAAAACCTCGGTCAAAGAGATGACCGCCGCGATTCTTAGCCAGTGCGGAAACACTCTGTATACCGCAGGCAATTTTAACAACGACATCGGCGTTCCGATAACGCTGCTGCGCTTAAACCATGATTATGACTATGCGGTAATCGAGTTAGGCGCTAACCACCAGGGAGAAATCGCCTGGACCGTTAGCCTGACGCGCCCGGAAGCGGCGCTGGTCAATAACCTGGCGGCGGCGCATCTGGAAGGTTTCGGCTCGTTGGCCGGCGTGGCGAAAGCGAAAGGCGAAATCTATACCGGTTTGCCTGAGAACGGTATCGCGATTATGAATGCCGATAATAATGACTGGCTGAACTGGCAAAGCATTATTGGCGATCGTCAGGTGTGGCGCTTTTCGCCGAATGCGGCAAACAGCGACTTTACCGCTGCGAATATCCACGTGACGTCACACGGTACCGAATTTACCCTGCAAACGCCGATGGGCAGCATTGATGTGCTGCTGCCGTTGCCGGGGCGGCACAATATTGCCAACGCGCTGGCGGCCGCTGCTTTATCAATGGCGGTGGGGGCGACGCTGACGGCGGTTAAAGCAGGGCTGGCGGCGTTAAAAGCTGTACCCGGGCGTCTGTTCCCGATTCAGCTAAGTGAAAACCAACTGGTACTGGATGACGCTTATAACGCCAACGTCGGTTCGATGACCGCCGCAGTGCAGGTCCTTTCTGAAATGCCCGGCTACCGCGTGCTGGTGGTAGGCGATATGGCCGAGCTGGGCGCAGAAAGCGAAGCGTGCCACATCCAGGTTGGCGAGGCCGCAAAAGCGGCGGGTATTGATCGCGTGTTAAGCACCGGAAAACTCAGTCAGGCTATCAGCCACGCCAGCGGCGTCGGCGAACATTTTGCCGATAAAGCCGCGCTCATTGCGCGTTTACACGCTCTGCTTCAGGAGCAACCAATGATGACTATTTTAGTGAAAGGATCACGCAGCGCCGCGATGGAAGATGTGGTTCATGCGTTACAGGAGAAAGGTTCATGTTAGTTTGGCTGGCCGAGCATTTGGTCAAATATTATTCCGGCTTTAACGTCTTTTCTTATCTGACGTTTCGCGCCATCGTCAGCCTGTTGACCGCGCTGTTCATCTCTTTATGGATGGGCCCGCGTATGATCGCTCGTCTGCAAAAACTCTCTTTTGGCCAGGTGGTACGTAACGATGGCCCGGAATCGCACTTCAGTAAACGCGGTACGCCGACGATGGGCGGCATCATGATCCTGACGGCGATTGTGATTTCCGTTCTGTTATGGGCTTACCCGTCTAACCCGTACGTCTGGTGCGTGCTGGTGGTATTGATCGGCTACGGCATTATCGGTTTTGTCGATGACTATCGCAAAGTGGTGCGGAAAGATACCAAAGGGCTGATTGCGCGCTGGAAATATTTCTGGATGTCGGTTATCGCGCTCGGCGTGGCCTTTGCGCTTTATCTCGTCGGGAAAGACACGCCCGCGACCCAACTGGTGGTGCCGTTCTTTAAAGATGTTATGCCGCAATTGGGGCTGTTTTACATTTTGCTGTCCTACTTTGTCATCGTCGGTACGGGTAACGCCGTAAACCTGACCGACGGGCTTGATGGTCTGGCGATTATGCCGACTGTTTTCGTTGCCGCCGGCTTTGCGCTGGTGGCCTGGGCTACCGGGAACATGAACTTCGCCAATTACCTGCATATTCCGTATTTACGCCATGCGGGCGAGCTGGTGATTGTCTGTACGGCGATTGTCGGCGCGGGATTAGGATTCTTGTGGTTTAACACCTATCCGGCGCAGGTTTTTATGGGCGATGTCGGATCGCTGGCGTTGGGCGGCGCGTTGGGCATTATCGCCGTGCTGCTGCGTCAGGAGTTCCTGCTGGTGATTATGGGCGGCGTCTTTGTGGTGGAAACTCTGTCGGTCATTCTGCAGGTGGGTTCCTTTAAACTACGCGGACAGCGTATTTTCCGTATGGCGCCTATCCATCACCACTATGAACTGAAAGGCTGGCCGGAACCGCGCGTGATTGTGCGCTTCTGGATTATTTCGCTGATGCTGGTGCTGATTGGCCTGGCAACGCTGAAGGTACGTTAATCATGGCTGATTACCAGGACAAAAACGTCGTCATTATCGGTCTGGGCTTAACCGGACTCTCTTGCGTGGACTTTTTTCTCGCCCGCGGCGTGACGCCGCGGGTGATGGATACTCGCGTGACGCCGCCGGGTCTGGATAAGCTGCCGCAAGAGGTTGAGCGTCACGTTGGCGGCCTGAACGACGAGTGGCTCTTAGCGGCGGATTTAATCGTCGCCAGCCCTGGCATCGCCCTGGCGCATCCCTCTCTTAGCGCTGCCGCCAGCGCTGGAGTGGAAATTGTCGGCGATATCGAACTGTTTTGCCGCGAAGCGCAAGCGCCGATTGTGGCCATCACCGGCTCGAACGGCAAAAGCACCGTGACCACCTTAGTGGGCGAGATGGCGAAAGCGGCGGGCGTCAATGTCGGCGTTGGCGGCAATATCGGTCTTCCGGCGCTGATGCTGCTGGATGCCGATCGCGAATTGTACGTGCTGGAATTATCCAGTTTCCAACTGGAAACCACCTCAAGTTTGCAAGCGGCGGCGGCAACGGTGCTCAACGTCACTGAAGATCATATGGACCGGTATCCGTTTGGTTTGCAACAGTACCGGGCGGCGAAACTGCGCGTCTACGAGAAGGCGAAAGTGTGCGTAGTGAATGCCGATGACGCGTTGACGATGCCGGTTCGCGGGGCCGATGAGCGCTGCGTCAGCTTTGGCGTCAATATGGGTGATTATCACCTTAATCGTCAGCAGGGCGAAACCTGGCTACGAGTCAAAGGCGAGAAGGTGCTGAACGTGAAAGAGATGAAGCTTTCCGGTCAGCATAACTATACCAATGCGTTAGCGGCGCTGGCGCTGGCGGATGCCGTAGGTCTGCCGCGCGCCAGCAGTTTGAAGGCGTTGACGACATTTACCGGTCTGGCGCATCGCTTCCAGCTGGCGTTGGAGCATAACGGCGTACGTTGGATCAATGACTCGAAAGCGACCAACGTCGGCAGTACCGAAGCGGCGCTAAACGGTTTGCATGTGGACGGTACGCTACATCTGCTGCTGGGCGGCGACGGTAAGTCGGCAGACTTTTCTCCGCTGGCGCGCTATCTGACCGGCGATCGTATCCGCCTGTATTGCTTTGGGCGCGATGGCGCGCAGCTTGCCGCACTGCGTCCGGAAATCGCCCAACAGACTGAGACGATGGAAGAGGCGATGCGTTTGCTGGCGCCGCGCGTTCAGCCGGGTGATATGGTGCTGTTGTCGCCCGCCTGCGCCAGCCTCGATCAGTTTAAAAATTTTGAGCAACGGGGCGATGTCTTTACCCGTCTGGCGAAGGAGTTAGGTTGATGCGTTTATCTCTCCCCCGTCTGAGAATGCCGCGCGTACCAGGCTTTGGCCTCCTGGCCTGGCTGTTTGCGGCGCTTAAAGGCTGGGTGATGGCTTCGCGCGATAAAGACGCCGACAGTCTGATCATGTATGACCGCACGCTGCTATGGCTGACCTTCGGGCTGGCGGCGATTGGTTTTGTCATGGTGACGTCGGCCTCCATGCCAGTCGGGCAGCGCCTGGCGAACGATCCGTTTTTGTTTGCCAAACGTGATGCGCTCTATATCTTCCTGGCATTTTGTCTGGCGATGGTCACGCTACGTTTGCCCATGACCTTCTGGCAAAAATACAGCACGACGATGCTGATAGCGTCGATCATTATGCTGCTTATCGTGCTGGTCGTCGGGAGCTCGGTCAACGGGGCGTCGCGCTGGATTGCGCTGGGGCCGCTGCGTATTCAGCCTGCGGAGTTTACCAAGCTGTCGCTGTTCTGCTACCTCGCGAACTATCTGGTGCGTAAGGTTGATGAGGTGCGAAATAACCTGCGCGGCTTTTTAAAACCAATGGGCGTGATTCTGGTGCTGGCGGTGTTACTGCTGGCGCAACCTGACCTCGGGACGGTGGTCGTACTGTTTGTCACCACGCTGGCGATGCTGTTTCTCGCCGGGGCGAAATTATGGCAGTTCATCGCCATTATCGGGATGGGCATCTCGGCGGTGATTCTGTTAATCCTCGCCGAACCGTATCGTATTCGCCGCGTTACCTCGTTCTGGAATCCCTGGGAAGATCCGTTCGGCAGCGGTTATCAGCTGACGCAGTCGCTGATGGCTTTTGGTCGCGGTGAGATATGGGGGCAAGGGCTGGGGAATTCGGTGCAGAAACTGGAGTATTTGCCGGAGGCGCACACCGATTTCATCTTCGCCATTATTGGGGAAGAACTGGGTTATATCGGTGTGGTATTGGCGCTTTTAATGGTATTCTTCGTCGCTTTTCGCGCGATGTCGATTGGCCGTAAGGCATTGGAGATTGACCACCGTTTTTCCGGATTTTTAGCGTGTTCTATCGGTATTTGGTTTAGTTTCCAGGCGCTGGTAAACGTTGGCGCGGCCGCGGGGATGCTGCCGACCAAAGGTCTTACGCTGCCGCTGATCAGTTATGGCGGGTCGAGTCTGTTGATTATGTCGACGGCCATTATGTTTTTATTACGTATTGATTATGAAACGCGTCTGGAAAAAGCGCAGGCGTTTACACGAGGTTCTCGATGAGTGGTCAACCGAAGCGGTTAATGGTGATGGCGGGCGGTACCGGCGGGCACGTGTTCCCGGGACTGGCCGTTGCGCATCATTTAATGGCCCAGGGCTGGCAGGTTCGCTGGCTGGGTACCGCCGATCGTATGGAAGCGGATTTAGTGCCGAAGCATGGCATCGACATTGACTTTATTCGGATCTCCGGTCTGCGCGGTAAAGGCGTAAAAGCGCTTCTGGCGGCGCCGCTGCGGATTTTTAACGCCTGGCGGCAGGCGAGGGCGATCATGAAGCGGTTTAAGCCGGATGTCGTACTGGGAATGGGCGGTTATGTTTCCGGCCCCGGCGGTCTTGCTGCTTGGTCATTGGGTATTCCGGTCGTTTTGCATGAGCAAAACGGTATCGCCGGACTAACCAATCAGTGGCTGGCCAAAATCGCGACCACGGTGATGCAGGCGTTTCCCGGTGCGTTCCCGAACGCGGAAGTGGTGGGTAACCCGGTGCGTACCGACGTACTGGCGTTGCCGTTGCCGCAGGTGCGTCTGGCCGGTCGTGACGGCCCGATTCGCGTGTTGGTGGTCGGCGGTTCTCAGGGGGCGCGAGTCCTGAACCAGACGATGCCGCAGGTTGCCGCCAGACTGGGCGATACGGTTACAATCTGGCATCAAAGCGGAAAAGGCGCGCAGCTCACGGTAGAGCAGGCATATGCCGGGGCGGGACAACCGCAGCATAAGGTAACGGAATTTATCGATGACATGGCCGCCGCCTATGCGTGGGCGGATGTGGTGGTATGTCGTTCCGGCGCTTTAACGGTGAGCGAGATCGCCGCCGCCGGATTACCGGCGATATTTGTGCCGTTTCAGCATAAAGACAGGCAGCAGTACTGGAATGCGCTGCCGTTAGAAAACGCCGGCGCAGCTAAGATTTTTGAGCAGCCGCAGTTTACTGTAGAGGCTGTCGCCGACACCCTGGCGGGGTGGTCGCGCGAGGCGTTGTTAACCATGGCGGAGCGTGCCCGCGCGGTATCCATTCCGGATGCTACCGAACGCGTCGCCAGTGAAGTCAGCCGGGTTGCCCGGACATAATTTGTGGCGGTGCCTTTTGCATCGCAGGGTTTTTCTACCCTCAATAATTTGGGTTGCAGGCAAGCCAACGCATCTGCAATTTGAAGTATGGCGGGTATTGGAGTTAATGGCGTAAAGAATGAATACACAACAACTGGCAAAACTGCGTTCCATCGTGCCCGAAATGCGTCGCGTTCGGCACATTCACTTTGTCGGCATCGGTGGTGCTGGTATGGGCGGTATTGCCGAAGTTCTGGCCAATGAAGGGTATCAGATCAGTGGTTCCGATTTAGCGCCGAATCCGGTGACCCAGCAGTTGACGAGCCTGGGGGCGACGATTTTCTTTAATCATCGTCCGGAAAATGTGCGTGATGCCAGCGTGGTCGTCGTTTCCAGCGCAATTTCCGCGGATAACCCGGAAATTGTCGCGGCGCATGAAGCGCGTATTCCGGTTATTCGCCGTGCGGAAATGCTGGCGGAACTGATGCGTTTTCGCCACGGCATCGCCATTGCCGGGACGCACGGAAAAACCACAACGACCGCGATGGTGTCCAGTATTTATGCCGAAGCGGGGCTGGACCCGACTTTCGTGAATGGCGGACTGGTGAAAGCCGCAGGCGTTCATGCGCGTCTGGGCCATAGTCGTTACCTGATTGCCGAGGCAGATGAGAGCGACGCATCCTTCCTGCATTTGCAGCCGATGGTCGCGATCGTCACCAACATCGAAGCCGACCATATGGATACCTATCATGGCGACTTTGAAAATTTAAAGCAGACGTTTATTAACTTCCTGCATAACCTGCCGTTCTACGGTCGCGCGGTAATGTGCGTCGACGATCCGGTCATCCGCGAGTTGCTGCCGCGGGTGGGGCGTCAGACCACGACGTATGGCTTTAGCGAGGATGCTGACGTCCGCGTAGAAGATTATCAGCAGATAGGGCCGCAGGGGCACTTTACGCTGTTGCGCCAGGGAATGCCGGATCTGCATGTCACGTTGAATGCGCCGGGTCGCCACAATGCCCTGAATGCCGCTGCGGCAGTGGCGGTAGCGACCGAAGAAGGCATCGCCGATGACGCTATCCTGCGCGCGCTGGAAAGCTTCCAGGGGACCGGGCGTCGTTTTGACTTCCTCGGCGAGTTCCCGCTTGAGCCGGTGAATGGTAAAGCCGGGACGGCGATGCTGGTGGATGACTATGGCCATCATCCGACTGAAGTAGACGCCACCATTAAAGCTGCGCGAGCAGGGTGGCCGGATAAAAACCTGGTGATGCTGTTTCAGCCGCACCGTTACACGCGCACGCGCGATCTGTATGACGATTTCGCCAATGTGCTGACCCAGGTTGATGCGCTGCTGATGCTGGACGTTTACCCGGCGGGCGAAGCGCCGATTCCGGGCGCGGATAGCCGCTCTTTATGTCGCACGATTCGTAATCGGGGAAAAATTGACCCAATTCTGGTTTCCGATCCGGCTCAGGTTGCGACAATGTTAGCGCCGGTGCTGACGGGTAACGACTTGATATTAGTGCAAGGCGCAGGAAATGTTGGCAAAATTGCGCGTTACTTATCTGAAATCAAGCTGAAGCCGCAAATCCAGGAGGAAGAGCAACATGGCTGATAAAATCGCGGTCCTGTTGGGCGGAACCTCTGCGGAGCGGGACGTTTCGTTAAATTCCGGCGCGGCAGTGTTGGCCGGGTTACGTGAAGGCGGCATTGATGCGCATCCCGTCGATCCGCAAGAGGTCGATGTCGCGCAGCTTAAAGCAATGGGCTTTCAGAAGGCCTTTATTGCGTTGCATGGCCGCGGCGGTGAAGATGGCACCTTACAGGGAATGCTTGAACTGCTCGGCCTGCCTTATACCGGCAGCGGTGTGATGGCCTCGGCGCTTTCCATGGATAAACTGCGCAGTAAATTGCTGTGGCAGGGCGCAGGCTTACCGGTTGCGCCGTGGGTCGCGCTGACGCGCGCTGAGTTTGAAAAAGGCCTTAGCGAAGAACAAAAAGCGCGAATTTCGGCGCTGGGTTTACCGCTAATTGTCAAACCCAGCCGTGAAGGCTCCAGCGTCGGTATGACGAAAGTAGTAGAAGAAAATGCTTTACAGGGTGCGTTATCATTGGCTTTTCAGCATGATGACGAAATACTGATTGAGAAATGGCTGTGCGGTCCGGAATTTACGGTGGCGATAGTTGGCGAAGAAATTTTACCGTCAATTCGTATCCAACCGGCAGGAACCTTCTATGATTATGAGGCGAAGTATCTCTCTGATGAGACTCAGTATTTCTGCCCTGCTGGTTTAGAAGCGTCCCAGGAAGCCGCGCTACAGTCTCTCGTCCTGCAGGCATGGAAAGCTTTAGGCTGCACGGGATGGGGGCGTATTGACGTCATGCTGGACAGCGATGGTCAGTTTTATCTGCTGGAAGCCAATACATCTCCGGGGATGACCAGCCATAGTCTGGTGCCGATGGCGGCGCGTCAGGCGGGAATGAGCTTCTCGCAGTTAGTGGTACGAATTCTGGAGTTGGCGGACTGATATGTCGCAGGCTGCGCTGAACACGCGAAACAGTGATGAAGAGACGCCTTCTTCACGCCGCAATAATGGAACGCGTCTTGCAGGAATTTTATTCCTGCTGACGGTACTGTGCACCGTGTTTGTTAGCGGGTGGGTCGTGTTAGGGTGGATGGAAGATGCGCAGCGTTTACCGTTATCAAAGCTGGTATTAACCGGCGAGCGTCACTACACGCGTAACGATGATATCCGTCAGGCGATACTGGCTCTGGGCGCGCCGGGAACCTTCATGACGCAGGATGTGAACATTATCCAGAGCCAGATTGAGCGTTTGCCGTGGATTAAACAGGCCAGCGTCAGAAAACAGTGGCCTGATGAATTGAAGATTCATCTGGTTGAATATGTGCCGATTGCGCGTTGGAATGATCAACATATGGTCGATGCTGAAGGGAACACCTTCAGCGTGCCGTCAGACCGCATCGGCAAACAGGTTTTACCCATGTTGTATGGCCCGGAAGGCAGCGCGAGTGAAGTGTTGCAGGGATACCGCGAGATGGGGCAGGTGCTGGCTAAGGATAAATTCACTCTAAAGGAAGCGGCGATGACCGCACGTCGCTCCTGGCAATTGACGCTTAATAACGGCATTAAGCTCAATCTCGGCAGGGGCGATACGATGAAAAGGTTGGCTCGCTTTGTAGAACTCTATCCGGTTTTACAGCAGCAGGCGCAAACCGATGGCAAACGGATTAGCTACGTTGATTTGCGTTATGACTCAGGTGCGGCAGTTGGCTGGGCGCCGCTCCCCCCTGAGGAATCTAATCAGCAACAGAATCAGGCACAGGCAGAACAACAATGATCAAGGCGACGGACAGAAAACTGGTAGTAGGACTGGAGATTGGCACCGCGAAGGTTGCCGCTTTAGTAGGGGAAGTTCTGCCCGACGGTATGGTCAATATCATTGGCGTGGGCAGTTGCCCATCGCGGGGTATGGATAAAGGCGGGGTGAATGACCTTGAGTCAGTGGTGAAATGCGTTCAGCGCGCCATTGACCAGGCGGAATTGATGGCTGATTGCCAGATCTCCTCGGTATATCTGGCGCTTTCCGGCAAACATATTAGCTGTCAGAATGAAATTGGTATGGTGCCCATTTCCGAAGAGGAAGTGACGCAGGAAGATGTGGAAAACGTCGTGCATACTGCGAAGTCAGTGCGCGTGCGCGATGAACATCGCGTGCTGCATGTGATTCCTCAGGAGTACGCCATTGACTACCAGGAAGGCATTAAAAATCCGGTCGGTCTTTCCGGCGTGCGTATGCAGGCGAAAGTACATTTGATTACCTGCCACAACGATATGGCAAAAAACATTGTCAAAGCTGTTGAACGTTGTGGTCTGAAAGTTGACCAACTGATATTTGCCGGACTGGCGGCCAGTTATTCCGTGTTAACGGAAGATGAACGTGAACTGGGCGTCTGTGTCGTGGATATCGGCGGTGGTACAATGGATATCGCCGTTTATACTGGCGGCGCGCTGCGTCATACCAAAGTGATCCCTTACGCGGGGAACGTGGTGACCAGCGATATCGCTTATGCCTTTGGTACGCCGCCGAGCGATGCTGAAGCCATTAAAGTCCGCCACGGTTGCGCGTTGGGTTCCATCGTCGGTAAAGACGAGAGCGTTGAAGTACCGAGCGTAGGCGGGCGTCCGCCGCGCAGCCTGCAACGTCAGACGCTGGCGGAAGTGATTGAGCCGCGTTACACCGAGCTGCTCAATCTGGTCAACGAAGAGATATTGCAATTACAGGAACAGCTTCGCCAACAAGGGGTAAAACATCACCTGGCGGCGGGGATTGTGTTAACCGGCGGCGCGGCGCAAATCGAAGGGCTTGCTGCTTGCGCTCAGCGCGTGTTTCATACGCAGGTGCGTATCGGCGCGCCGCTGAATATCACCGGTCTGACGGATTATGCCCAGGAGCCGTATTACTCAACGGCGGTGGGCTTGCTTCACTACGGGAAAGAGTCCCACTTAAACGGTGAAGCAGAAGTGGAAAAACGTGTTACGGCATCAGTTGGCTCGTGGATCAAGCGACTTAATAGCTGGCTGCGAAAAGAGTTTTAATTTTTATGAGGCCGCCAGATATTACGGCCTCAGGCGACAGGCACATGACGGAGAGAGATTATGTTTGAACCTATGGAACTAACCAACGACGCGGTGATTAAAGTCATCGGCGTCGGTGGTGGCGGCGGTAACGCTGTTGAACACATGGTGCGCGAGCGCATCGAAGGTGTTGAATTCTTCGCGGTGAATACCGACGCTCAGGCGTTGCGTAAAACGGCGGTTGGCCAGACCATTCAAATTGGTAGCGGCATTACCAAAGGTCTGGGCGCCGGCGCTAACCCGGAAGTCGGTCGTAACGCGGCGGACGAAGACCGTGAAGCGCTGCGTGCGGCGCTTGAAGGCGCAGACATGGTATTTATCGCGGCAGGCATGGGCGGCGGTACCGGAACCGGCGCGGCGCCAGTGGTTGCTGAAGTGGCAAAAGATTTAGGTATTCTGACCGTTGCCGTGGTGACTAAGCCTTTCAATTTTGAAGGCAAAAAGCGCATGGCATTTGCGGAGCAGGGTATCACCGAGCTGTCCAAGCATGTGGACTCGTTGATCACCATCCCGAACGACAAGCTGCTGAAAGTGCTGGGCCGTGGTATCTCCCTGCTCGACGCGTTCGGCGCGGCTAACGACGTGCTGAAAGGCGCGGTTCAGGGTATCGCAGAGCTGATCACCCGCCCAGGCCTGATGAACGTCGACTTTGCTGACGTGCGTACTGTGATGTCTGAAATGGGCTACGCAATGATGGGCTCCGGCGTGGCGAGCGGTGAAGACCGTGCGGAAGAAGCGGCTGAAATGGCTATTTCCTCTCCGCTGCTGGAAGATATCGACCTGTCCGGCGCGCGCGGCGTGTTGGTCAACATTACGGCGGGCTTCGACCTGCGTCTGGACGAGTTTGAAACCGTCGGCAACACCATTCGCGCGTTTGCGTCGGATAACGCCACCGTGGTTATCGGTACCTCTCTGGACCCGGATATGAACGACGAACTGCGCGTGACCGTTGTTGCCACTGGAATTGGTATGGACAAACGTCCGGAAATCACCCTGGTCACCAATAAACAGGTGCAGCAGCCGGTGTTGGATCGTTATCAGCAGCACGGTATGGCGCCGCTGACGCAGGAGCAAAAAACGGTCGCGAAAGTGGTTAACGACAATACACCACAGGCGGCGAAAGAGCCGGATTATCTGGATATCCCCGCATTCCTGCGTAAGCAAGCTGATTAAGAATTAGCTGGAATTTGGGATTCTGGGCTCTTTGTGCTAAACTGGCCCGCCGAATGTATAGTACACTTCGGTTGGATAGATAATTTGGCGAGATTATACGATGATCAAACAAAGGACACTTAAACGTATCGTTCAGGCGACTGGCGTCGGTTTACACACCGGCAAAAAAGTCACCCTGACATTACGCCCTGCGCCGGCCAATACCGGGGTCATCTATCGTCGCACCGACTTGAATCCACCGGTAGATTTCCCGGCCGATGCCAAATCTGTGCGTGATACCATGCTCTGTACGTGTCTGGTGAATGAGCATGATGTACGGATTTCAACCGTTGAGCACCTGAACGCTGCTCTGGCGGGCTTAGGTATCGATAACATCGTTATTGAGGTTAATGCCCCGGAAATCCCGATCATGGATGGCAGTGCCGCTCCGTTTGTCTACCTGCTGCTTGATGCCGGTATTGATGAACTGAACTGCGCCAAAAAATTCGTACGCATCAAAGAGACTGTTCGGGTTGAAGATGGCGATAAATGGGCTGAATTCAGACCGTACAATGGTTTTACGTTGGATTTCACCATCGACTTTAACCATCCGGCGATCGATTCCAGCAGCCAGCGCTACGCGATGAACTTCTCTGCGGATGCGTTCATGCGCCAGATCAGCCGTGCGCGTACCTTCGGTTTTATGCGCGATATCGAATATCTGCAGTCCCGCGGCCTGTGCCTGGGCGGCAGCTTCGATTGTGCCATCGTTGTTGACGATTATCGCGTATTGAACGAAGACGGCCTGCGTTTTGAAGATGAATTCGTTCGTCACAAAATGCTTGACGCGATCGGTGACTTGTTCATGTGTGGTCACAATATTATTGGTGCGTTTACCGCGTATAAATCCGGTCACGCATTGAATAACAAATTGTTACAGGCAGTCCTGGCAAAACAGGAAGCCTGGGAATTTGTGACCTTCCAGGACGACGCAGAACTGCCGTTGGCTTTCAAAGCGCCTTCGACGGTACTGGCATAACGACATACGCTGTCGTATAAAATTCGACTGGTTAACCTGGCACTCTCTCCGGCCAGGCGAGCCAGTCGTTTTTTTTACTATTCTTTATCTGCGCTTTCCTTAATACAGCCATTTTGACAGGGTTAAATGGAAACACGGCGCGTTCGCTGTTTTCTTAGCCGATTTTCACCTTAGCTTCTCGTCATTACTGCTGTAGCGCGTACGCTTTAATGATAAGATTTGTGCGCAAATTGTTTTGATTCCGTAAGCCCATGAGGGGCATATCAGGTGGCAATGACGTGAGTGGAATACTGACGCGCTGGCGACAGTTAGGCAGACGATACTTCTGGCCGCATCTCTTATTAGGGATGGTCGCGGCGAGTTTTGGTTTGCCCGCGCTCAGTAACGCCGCCGAAACCAATACGCCTGCAAGGACGACCGCCAGCACCGCGTCTAAAGTTAACTTTAGCCATCTTGCGCTGTTAGAAGCCTCTAACCGTCGTCCCAATTTCACCGTAGATTACTGGCATCAGCACGCTATTCGCACGGTGATTCGCCACCTTTCTTTTGCAATGGCGCCGCAAACGCTGCCCGTTGCCGATGCGCCTTCGCCATTACAGGCGCATCATATCGCCTTACTGAATACGCTCAGCGCGATGCTCACGCAGGAGGGCACGCCGCCGGCGATTGTTCGCCGCCTCTCCCTGGCGTATTTTGCGCCACAAACCGCATTTAGCATCCCGGCCTGGATAAGTCAGGCGCAGGGTATCCGCGCCGGTCCGCAACGTCTCAGCTAACGAAAAAAGACCCTTTTACTTTATTTGTAGCTCCGCGGCGCGGGGCATTTGAGACTTTATTATGCTAATCAAATTATTAACCAAAGTATTCGGTAGCCGTAACGATCGTACGCTGCGTCGTATGCGTAAGGCCGTCAGCCTTATTAATGCGATGGAACCGGAGATGGAAAAACTCTCCGATGACGAACTGAAAGCGAAAACCAACGAATTTCGCGCCCGTATTGAAAAAGGCGAAAGCGTAGAGAGCCTGATTCCGGAAGCGTTCGCGGTGGTGCGTGAAGCCAGTAAACGCGTCTTTGGGATGCGTCACTTCGACGTTCAGCTATTGGGTGGTATGGTGCTCAACGATCGCTGTATCGCCGAAATGCGTACTGGTGAAGGTAAAACGCTGACCGCAACGCTGCCAGCCTACCTGAACGCGCTGTCCGGCAAAGGCGTTCATGTGGTAACCGTGAACGACTATCTGGCGCAGCGTGACGCCGAAAACAACCGTCCGCTATTCGAATTCCTCGGCATGTCCGTTGGTATCAACCTGCCAGGTATGCCTGCGCCAGCCAAACGTGAAGCTTACGCTGCCGACATCACTTACGGCACTAACAACGAATACGGTTTTGACTACCTGCGCGACAACATGGCGTTCAGCCCGGAAGAGCGCGTGCAGCGTAAACTGCATTATGCGCTGGTGGATGAGGTCGACTCCATCCTGATCGATGAAGCGCGTACGCCGCTGATTATTTCCGGCCCGGCGGAAGATAGCTCGGAAATGTACAAAAAAGTGAACAAAATCATTCCGCACCTGATTCGTCAGGAGAAAGAAGATTCTGACACTTTCCAGGGCGAAGGCCACTTCTCCGTTGATGAGAAAGCGCGCCAGGTTAACCTGACCGAACGCGGTCTGGTGCTGATCGAAGAGCTACTGGTGCAAGAAGGCATTATGGATGAAGGCGAGTCGCTCTACTCGCCTGGCAATATTATGCTGATGCATCACGTCACCGCCGCGCTGCGCGCGCACGCGCTGTTTACCCGTGACGTGGATTACATTGTGAAAGACGGCGAAGTCATCATTGTTGATGAACATACCGGTCGTACCATGCAGGGGCGTCGCTGGTCTGACGGTCTGCACCAGGCGGTAGAAGCGAAAGAAGGCGTTGAAATTCAGAATGAAAACCAGACGCTGGCGTCTATTACCTTCCAGAACTACTTCCGTCTGTATGAAAAGCTGGCCGGTATGACCGGTACGGCGGATACTGAAGCCTTCGAATTTAGCTCTATCTATAAGCTGGACACCGTCGTTGTTCCGACCAACCGTCCGATGATCCGTAAAGATTTGCCGGATCTGGTCTACATGACCGAAGCGGAAAAAATCCAGGCCATTATCGAAGATATTAAAGAGCGTACCGCGAACGGTCAGCCAGTGCTGGTCGGGACGATTTCTATCGAGAAATCTGAAGTGGTCTCCAGAGAGCTGACCAAAGCGGGCATCAAACATAACGTCCTGAACGCAAAATTCCACGCCAACGAAGCAGGCATCGTTGCGCAGGCTGGTTATCCAGCGGCGGTCACTATCGCTACCAACATGGCGGGTCGTGGTACCGATATTATGCTGGGCGGTAGCTGGCAGGCGGAAGTCGCCGCGCTGGAAGCGCCGACGGAAGAACAGATTGCGCAGATTAAAGCGGACTGGCAGGTACGCCATGACGCGGTTCTGGCTGCCGGCGGTCTGCATATCATTGGCACCGAGCGCCATGAATCCCGCCGTATCGACAACCAGCTGCGAGGCCGTTCCGGTCGCCAGGGCGATCCGGGTTCTTCCCGTTTCTACCTGTCGATGGAAGATGCGCTGATGCGTATTTTCGCCTCCGATCGTGTCTCCGGTATGATGCGTAAACTGGGGATGAAGCCGGGCGAAGCGATTGAGCACCCGTGGGTGACGAAAGCTATCGCTAACGCGCAGCGTAAAGTAGAAAGCCGTAACTTCGATATTCGTAAGCAACTGCTGGAATATGATGATGTGGCGAACGATCAGCGCCGTGCAATTTATACCCAGCGTAACGAACTGCTGGATGTGTCTGACGTGAGCGACACCATTAACAGCATTCGCGAAGATGTCTTTAAGGCGACTATCGACGCCTACATTCCGCCGCAGTCGCTGGAAGAGATGTGGGACATCCCGGGTTTGCAGGAACGCCTGAAAAACGACTTCGACCTGGAGCTGCCGATTGCCGAATGGCTGGATAAAGAGCCGGAGCTGCATGAGGAGACGCTGCGTGAGCGTATCCTGGCGCAGTCTATCGAAGTGTATCAGCGTAAAGAAGAGGTGGTTGGCGCTGAAATGATGCGTCATTTCGAAAAAGGCGTGATGCTGCAAACGCTCGATTCCCTGTGGAAAGAGCACCTGGCGGCGATGGATTACCTGCGTCAGGGTATTCATCTGCGCGGCTATGCGCAAAAAGATCCGAAGCAGGAATACAAGCGCGAATCCTTCGCTATGTTCGCCGCGATGCTGGAATCGCTGAAATATGAAGTGATCAGCACCCTGAGCAAAGTCCAGGTACGTATGCCGGAAGAGGTCGAAGCGATGGAAATGCAGCGTCGCGAAGAGGCGGAGCGCCTGGCGCAGATGCAGCAGCTAAGCCATCAGGATGACGATACCGCCGTGGCTGCCGATCTGGCCGCCCAAACAGGCGAACGTAAGATTGGACGTAACGATCCTTGCCCTTGCGGTTCCGGTAAGAAATACAAACAGTGTCACGGTCGCCTGAGCTAATGCGATAAACTTACCGGCCTGATAAGACATAATGTGTTGCCATCAGGTCGGTGCTGGCATTATTGCCGAAGGGCGCTACGCTTATTCGGCCTGGCATTGAACACAGATAAAAAGGCGCAGGTGACTGCGCCTTTTTTATGGATGCAACAAGATGAAAAGACTGCAAATCGCGGTTGGGATTATCCGCAACCCGAACGATGAAATTTTTATTACCCGACGCGCCGCTGATGCGCATATGGCGAACAAGCTGGAATTTCCCGGCGGAAAAATTGAAGCCGACGAAACACCAGAGCAGGCGTTGATCCGGGAGCTACAGGAAGAGGTGGGGATTACGCCAACACAGGTGACATTATTCGACACTCTGGAATATCAATTCCCGGACCGACACATTACGCTGTGGTTTTGGCTGGTTGAACGCTGGGAGGGCGAACCGTGGGGGAAAGAAGGACAGCCGGGACGGTGGATCGCGCAAAACGCGTTGAATACGGACGATTTTCCACCGGCCAATGAACCGATTATTCGTAAATTACGCCAATTTGCGCCTTAGTGGGGGATCGCAACACGATCCCCATCGATCTTATTAGCGATTTAATGTCGACATAATTTCCGGCCAGTAGCGGGGGCCGGCCGCGGCGTCGTGAGGAAAAACCGCCTCAATTGCCGTCAGCTCCTGCGGGCTTAGGGTCAGTGATAACGCGCCAGGGTTTTCTGGCGCAGTGGCGGCTACGTTTCTGTTATAGCCTAATCTCGCCGATTTTATTTGTATTATCCCGGCCGCGCGCATATGGCGCCAAAACTACGCGTATTTATTGATTATTTTTGTCATAAGGCGATATTGCCGTCTCAACAGAGCCCTCTCCGTTAGCGCTCTTCGCTCCAGTCGTCGCTATCAGACTGGTCGCCGCTGCTGGCGATTCGTTTCTCTTCGGCGGCCCATTCGCCCAAATCAATTAACTGACAGCGTTTAGAACAAAATGGGCGGAAGGGGCTAATTTCTCCCCAGACGACCGGTTTACCGCAGGTCGGACAGTTTACGACGGTCACGTCAGACATTTTTACTCCTTAGCAACAGGCCAGTTCAAAATCAAGACGCTCCGGCACCAGACCATTTTCACTATCCAGCGGCATAAAGCGAATGGCAAAACGGCTCTTATGGCCGGAAATTTGCGGATAAAGTTGTGAATCGAGCGTCAGCATAAGACGCAGCAAATCGGCGTCGTCCCCGTTATCCTGATAAAAACCGTTCAGGCTGGTTTGCTTACGGAAAGGTGCTGAATTACGGATCAGATCAAGCACCAGCGTCAGCGCCTGGGTGAGGGGATTCAGGCTGGCAAGCCAGCTTTCAATCTGGGCGTCGCGCTGCGCCTGTTGTAGGTGCAACCAGATATGCAGAGTGGGTAAATCGAAACTGCAACAGCCGCCAGGAATACTTAGGCGTTGACGCACAAGGGCAATCAAGCGATCTTCGCGTAGCTGCTGGCCAATCCTCGGGGCGGAGATCAGCACGCTGCCCGCGGATTTTAACTGCTGGCGCAGGGCTTCAATACGGTCTTGATCGACGCCGGGAACCTCAACCCAGGCCTGTAATTTACGCTGCTGGCGCTCCAGTTCTTTCAGCAGTTCGGTACGGACTTCGCCCCGTTCGAACACATCCAGTAGATCGCTGATGTTACGGAAAAAATGCAGTGCGCCAGCGTGGTCTGCAATTGGCAGGTTGATGGAGAGCTGTTGGATCAAAAACTCTATGCGCAGCCACGTACGCATCTTCTCATTGAGAGGGTGTTCAAATAGGACATGGGTGTGCATTACGGTTTTTCCTGTGAGACAAACTGCGACGCGAGCTGAAGATAACTGGCGTGCAGGCGGGCCACATCTGATGCGATAGCATCCGGTGCGCCGTTATTATCAATAACATCGTCCGCCACGGCAAGGCGCGCTTCACGCGTCGCCTGCGCAGCGAGAATGTGTTCAACATGCTCGCGCGTAACATCATCACGCTGCATTGTGCGCATAAGCTGCGTTTCGGGCGTAACGTCAACCACCAGTACGCGGTTGGCTTTTTGATACAGCCTGTTTTCAACCAGCAGAGGCACAACCCATAACACATAGGGCGACGTAGCCTGTTGAAACTGTCGTTGGGTTTCCTGCTGAATTAAGGGATGAAGCAGAGCGTTAAGCCAGGCTTTTTCTTCCGGATGCGAAAAAATACGCTCACGCAGCGCCCGGCGACGTAACGTGCCGTCGGCGGCGATAAGTTCAGAACCAAAATGTTCCGCTATTGCGTTCAGGGCGGGCTGCCCTGGCTCAACCATCTGGCGCGCGATAATATCCGCGTCGATGACGGTTATTCCGAGGTCAGTGAAGGCATCAGCGACGGTACTTTTACCGCTGCCAATACCGCCGGTTAAGGCTACGGTATACCTCATATCTCCAGCTTCCGGAATTTTAGTTTGATAATCAAAAGGTTAAATTTTAAACATACAAAGACGATGCGCTCTGAGCATTAACCTACTATTCGCCAGGTAAATTTATGGGATTGTAACGTAAAAAAAGAGAATTTCGCAGTCTTGTACGGCCATGATTAGTGCGTATGATAGCGTCACTGGAGTTGTGAGTTTCGATTTTTCGCCATTAACCCCAGGAATCCGCACATGCGTATTGAAGAAGATCTGAAGTTAGGTTTCAAAGACGTTCTTATCCGTCCTAAGCGTTCTACCCTCAAAAGCCGTTCCGATGTCGAACTGGAACGTCAATTCACCTTTAAACACTCAGGTCAGACCTGGTCTGGCGTACCGATTATCGCGGCCAATATGGATACCGTCGGGACGTTTGAAATGGCGCAAGCATTGGCCGGGTTTGATATTCTGACTGCTGTACATAAACATTATACCGTTGAAGAATGGGCAGCTTTTATCAACACGGCTTCGGCTGATGTTCTGAAGCATGTGATGGTTTCCACCGGGACCTCTGATGCTGATTTCGAAAAGACCGTGCAGATTCTGGCGCTGGATCCTGCGCTGAACTTTGTCTGTATTGATGTGGCCAATGGCTATTCAGAACATTTTGTGCAGTTCGTCGCGAAAGCACGTGAAGCATGGCCGACAAAAACAATCTGCGCAGGCAATGTGGTAACGGGCGAGATGTGCGAAGAGCTTATCCTCTCCGGCGCCGATATCGTGAAAGTGGGAATTGGTCCCGGCTCCGTATGCACGACGCGTGTAAAAACTGGCGTTGGTTATCCGCAACTGTCGGCGGTTATCGAATGTGCTGACGCGGCGCATGGCCTGGGCGGCATGATCGTCAGCGATGGCGGCTGCACCATGCCAGGCGACGTAGCAAAAGCCTTCGGCGGCGGCGCGGATTTCGTTATGTTGGGCGGTATGCTGGCGGGTCACGAAGAGAGCGGCGGCAGCGTGGTAGAAGAGAACGGCGAGAAATTTATGCTGTTCTACGGCATGAGTTCGGAATCTGCGATGAACCGTCATGTCGGCGGCGTCGCGAAATACCGCGCGGCAGA
This sequence comes from Salmonella sp. NW38, assembly GCF_051807745.1. Lineage (NCBI taxonomy): Bacteria > Pseudomonadati > Pseudomonadota > Gammaproteobacteria > Enterobacterales > Enterobacteriaceae > Salmonella > Salmonella sp. NW38. The sequence goes on from NZ_JAMMTO010000002.1 coordinate 400,846, forward strand.
AGGTAAAACGGTTAAATTGCCGCTGCGTGGGCCGGTGGGCAATACTGCCCGCGATATCCTGGGCGGTTTGCGCTCAGCCTGCACTTATGTCGGCGCGTCTCGCCTGAAAGAGTTGACCAAACGCACCACCTTTATTCGGGTGCAGGAACAAGAAAACCGCATTTTCAATAGCCTCTAATATTCTGGCTGGCGTAAATGTGCGCCAGCCTTATCCCATCCCGCTCATCGCGTCTCCCAGATGAAAAATCGGCAAATACATCGCCACCACCAGCGTACCGATAATTAAGCCGGTGATGATCAATAACGCCGGTTCCAACAGCGACGCCAGATTATCGGCCAGCGCCAGCGTAGTTTCACTGTGGTGACGGGCAAGGTTATGCAGCATGATATCGAGTGAACCGGACGCTTCGCCCGTTCTGACCAGTTGCAGGCATAGCGGACTAAATTCCTGGGTATTTTTTAGCGCCAACCAGACCGGATTGCCCGCGGCGATCTCCTGATGTACCTGCGTTAAACGCTGTGACCAGTAAGGGCAGCCGAGACTCTCGATAGCGCTTTCCAGTCCCTGAAGAAAAGGAATGCCTGCGCTTTGGGTCAATGCCAGTACGGTGAATATTTGCGCTAGTTTCTGGCCTCTTATCAGGCGACCCATAACGGGGAGCCGTAGCAGAAGACGCTGCCGCTGCGCTTGCCAGGACGGCTTTTGTTTTACCCTGCGGTGAGCGATAGCAACGAGCATCGTCAGGAACAAGATGAGCCAACCCCATGCCGACCCCCATTGCGCTATCGCGATAATACCGCGCGTCAGAAGAGGGAGCGGGGTATTGAAGCTACGGTAAATGGCGGCAAATTCCGGCAGAACAAAGTGCAGCATGGCGAAAACGACCAGAGCGGCCATTGTCAGAATAATGGCGGGATAGCGCAGCGCCTTTTTCACGCTAACCGTAATCTGCCGCTGCGCTTTTTGCTGACGGGCCAGTTCAAAGCAGCAGTCGGCCAGTTTGCCGGTCAGTTCTCCGGTGCGGATCATCGTCTGGTAGAGCGGCGGAAATACCTGCGGCCAGGAGACTAATGCGCTGGAAAAAGGGACGCCCTGTTCAAGCTCGTGAGCCAGCGTGCGCAACAGCGCTTGCCATTGTCGGTGGGGATGCTGTTGCGCAAGGAGTTCCAGCCCTTCAGAAAGCGTCAGTCCGGCATGAATGAGCGTGGCCAACTGATGAATAATTTCAGCGCTTTGCTCTTCTTTCCACAGTGCGGCGTTAACGCCCATGCGCTTGATGCGAAGCGGCATAATGCGCTGATGTTGCAGGGTGATGATCAGCGCCAGACGATTGTCCACCCATACAACGTCTTGTTCCAGTTGACCTTTATCGTTAACGCCTTGCCAGCGCCAGAGCTGTTTAACGCTCATGGGGCATTCCCAGAACGCGCAGTATCTCTTCAAAGGACGTCATGCCTTGCTCAACGGCGCGACAGCCATTTTCAAAAAGCGTCCCTGTACCGGTCTGTTGGAGGTGGGCTTCCAGTGCTTGCGCCGATGCGCCGCTCGCAATTAACTGACGTAATGTCGGGGTAACGGTTAACACTTCGAATAACGCGGTTCGGCCATAAAAGCCGTGGTAGCAATGCTGACAGCCGCTTGCCTGCCAGCGCGGTAGCGCGCTGGGCCAAAGATTGGGCGATAGTACCACGGGATCGCTCAGGCGCTGTTTGCAGTGCGGGCAAAGCTTTCTTACCAGGCGTTGCGCTACCACCAGCGTAAGCGCCGATGAGATCATCCAGCGTGCTACGCCCATTTGCTGCAAACGTATCAGGGTTTCACTGGTGGAGTTCGTATGGAGCGTTGAAAGTACCAGATGGCCCGTTTGTGCCGCCTTAATTGCGATTTCTGCGGTGTCGCCGTCACGAATTTCACCTACCATGATGATGTCAGGATCCTGGCGTAAAAGCGCGCGCAGCACATTTTGAAAGGTGAGCCCGGCGCGGGGATGGATCTGCGTTTGGTTAATCCCATCCAGTGGAATTTCTATCGGATCCTCAACGCTACAGAGGTTGATACCCGGCATATTCCGGGTTTGTAGCGCGCTGTATAGCGTGACCGTTTTTCCGCTACCGGTGGGGCCAGTCACCAGTACCAGCCCCTGAGGTTGCTGTAGGGCTTGTCTAAAAGCGGTAAGTTGTGCCCCGTACATGCCCAGCGTGTCCAGATCCAGCGTTTGTTCAACCTGATGCAATAACCGTAAGACGACTTTTTCGCCTTCTTTACAGGGAAGCGTGGCGATACGAAAAGAGATGCTGTCTCCCGACAGGTCAACGGTAAATTGCCCGTCCTGCGGCAGCCGATGTTCAGCGATGTCCAAATTTCCCAGGACTTTCAATCTGGCCGTCAGCGCAAGCCCCGTCTCTTTGGCGATGTCCTGCAGAATATGAAGAACGCCGTCGATGCGGAGTCTTATTCGGTAGCGGCTGGCGCCTGGTTCGAGATGGATATCAGAGGCGCGTTTCGCCATCGCCGAGCGTAATGTCTGATTGAGAAGCTGGGCCGCGGTTTCTCCGCCTTTCGCGGCGTTTGCCGAGGGAGCCTGATCCGGCTTATGCCGATGATTTTCCATTTGCTGGCGAGTCCAGCACACAATATCAATCTGTTTTTGCGTGGCGAAATGCAGAGCGTCCAGTAACGCATGAGAGGGCGCGTCGACCACCGCAACAGTGATACTGTTGCTGGCGCTATTGATCAGTACAGCCTGATGACGTTGACACAATGTGTTGAGCTGAGCGTCTTTCATCTTGTCTCCTTAGTTGGCGTCAAAACGGAAGACATCTTCACAAGCCTGTTGTAACGCGCTGTCGCTTTGAATATTGCAGTTACGCGTCCAGCCGGTAATGCCGTTAGCATTGTCCCAGGCGGGCGTCATGATGACGTTAAGCCCGCTCAGACTCTCCTGGCCGGTAAGCGTGATGACGCCTTTTTCCACGCTCATGCCCGAAACATAACGGGTGATGACGGGCGAGGGGATACCGTTGACGCCCGCATCGCATGTGCTCGTCCCACCATGTTCCAGAGCGCAGAGTTCGACGGCGGTACGGTAGGGGACAAACGTTTGCAACATATCCGTCAGCGCCGCTTTACGCAGATAGTTCTGGTAAGCCGGAATGCCAATGGCGCTTAAAATGGCGATGATGCCAATAACGACCATCAGTTCGATAAGCGTGAAACCGCGTTGTTTTTCCATTGTTCGCTCCTTGAGTTAGCTGGCGCTACTGTGGCAAACGCGGGAAGAGCGGGCGAGCGGCAAAAGGTAAAACGGGAAGGCGGATTCTGAAGATTTTCGCTGCGTTACATGACACGGCAACGTTATTGCGAGGCGCTACGAATATTTTACCGAATCACGACGCGGATCTACGGACAGGTGATTTATAGACCCGACGGCGCAGCGCCATCGGGTGGAGAGGATCAGCGAAAACGCATGGAGAGATCGAGCGCGCGTACGTGCTTGGTCAGCGCGCCAACGGAGATGAAATCCACCCCGGTTTCAGCAAATTCGCGTAAGGTTTCCGCGGTGACGTTGCCGGATACTTCCAGCCGCGCCTGGCCGTTGACGCGTTTCACCGCCTCGCGCATCTGGTCGGTGTTGAAATTATCCAGCATGATAATATCCGCGCCTGCTTTCAGCGCATCGTCCAGTTCATCCAGATTTTCGACCTCGACTTCTACCGGCACGTCCGGATGGAGCCAGAACGCTTTTTCCACCGCCTGACGAACAGAACCGGAGGCGATGATATGGTTTTCTTTAATCAGGAACGCGTCAGTGAGGCCCAGACGATGATTGGCGCCGCCGCCGCATAAAACTGCATATTTGAGCGCGGTGCGCAGACCCGGCAGCGTTTTACGCGTGTCGAGCAACTGGGTTTGGGTGCCAGCCAGCAGTCCAACGTAGCGGCGTACTTCACTGGCGACGCCGGAAAGAGTCTGGACAAAGTTTAGCGCCGTGCGCTCGCCGGTCAGCAATACGCGAGCGGGGCCGTTCAGTTCAAACACTGTTTGGTTGGCGTGAATGGCGTCGCCGTCATCGACATGCCAGGTGAGGCGCACATCATCGCCCGCCAGTTGGATGAAGACCTCTTCAACCCAGCGCTTGCCGCAGAAAACGCCGTCTTCACGAGTGATCACCGTGGCATGGGCTTGCGTATCTGCCGGCAAAAGTTGCGCGGTGATATCGTTGCCAGCATCGACTTCTCCACCTAAATCTTCACGCAGCGCCTGAGCAACGGCGGCAGGGATATCGAGATTAATGCGTTCCAGTAGCGCGTCACGTCGGTCGTCTGGGTTATAACGGCGAGGCGGCATGATAAAACTCCAAATTGCTAACGAATCATAAGGTAGAAACATGCTACTCTGAAGCAGCTATAAGCACCACTCAAAAGGAGACTCTGCATGTTGCCAGATAAGGGTTGGTTGGTAGAGGCGCGACGCGTCCCTTCTCCGCATTATGATTGCCGTCCGGATGACGAAAAACCGTCCTTGCTGGTGGTGCATAATATTAGCCTGCCCCCCGGCGAGTTTGGCGGTCCGTGGATCGATGCATTATTCACCGGAACGATAGATCCAGACGCCCATCCTTTTTTTGCAGAAATCGCTCATCTTCGTGTTTCGGCCCATTGTCTGATTCGTCGCGACGGTGAAATCGTCCAGTATGTGCCTTTTGATAAGCGTGCGTGGCATGCGGGCGTATCAAACTATCAGGGGCGGGAACGTTGTAATGATTTCTCCATTGGTATTGAGCTGGAGGGGACGGATACGCTGGCTTATACCGATGCGCAGTATCAGCAGCTAGCCGCCGTGACGCGCACGCTTATCGCTTGCTATCCGGCGATCGCCGACAATATGACCGGACACTGTAACATTGCGCCTGACCGCAAAACGGACCCTGGCCCTGCCTTTGACTGGCCGCGCTTTCGCGCTTTGGTAGCCCTTTCGTCGCACAAGGAGATGACATGACGCTGTTTACGACATTACTGGTGCTGATTGTCGAGCGCCTGTTTAAGCTGGGCGAGCACTGGCAGCTCGATCATCGGCTGGAGGCGCTATTCCGTCGGATTACGCATTTTTCGATGTTGCGCACGATGGGAATGACGGCGATCGCGATGGTGGTGACTTTTCTACTGCTCCAGGCGTTAAAAGGGCTGCTATTTAACGTGCCGACGCTGGTGGTGTGGATTCTCCTGGGCGTGCTGTGTATCGGCGCGGGCAAAGTGCGAGTACATTATCACGCCTGGCTGAAAGCGGCGTCCCGTAACGATCCGCATCCTTGCGAGGCGATGGCCAGCGAGCTTACGCTGATTCACGGCGTGCCGCCGGATTGTAATGAGCGTGAATTTTTGCGTGAGTTGCAAAATGCGTTGTTATGGATAAATTTCCGTTTTTACCTCGCACCGCTATTTTGGTTTATCGTTGGCGGTCCATGGGGGCCGGTAACGCTGGTGGGCTATGCGTTTTTACGGGCCTGGCAGACGTGGCTGGCGCGCTATCAGACGCCGCACCAACGTTTGCAATCCGGCATTGACGCTATTCTTCATGTGCTGGACTGGATTCCGGTACGTCTGGCGGGCGTTGTGTATGCATTACTGGGGCATGGCGAGAAAGCGTTGCCGGCCTGGTTTGCCTCGCTGGCGGATCTGCATACTTCGCAGTATCAGGTGCTCACACGTCTGGCGCAGTTCTCACTGGCGCGCGAACCGCATACTGACAAAGTAGAAACCCCCAAAGCGGCGGTGTCGATGGCGAAGAAGGCCTCGTTTGTGGTGGTGGTGATTATTGCGTTGCTCACCATTTATGGGGCATTAGTGTAGCGTTGTGCCGATGGCGCTAACGCTTATGCTGCCTACAATGGAAAAATCTGTAGGCCCGGTAAGCGTTAGCGCCACCGGGCAGTGCAACGGCTTAGATCGTATCGGCTGGCGGCACGCCAAAATCAGGCATCCCGTTTTCGTCCCAGCGCACCCGTTTCAGACGCGTATGGCGGTTGGGATCGTACAACGGATCGCCTTCAATTTCGGTGTAATTTCTCGCGTGGTACACCAGTACATCTTCACCTTCCGGCGTTTGCGTAAAGCTGTTGTGTCCCGGCCCATACTGGCGATTCTCATAGCTGGTGGTAAAGACCGGACGCGGTGATTTATGCCAGTTGGCCGGATCGCGCAGATCGTCGTTTACGTTAATCCACAGTAATCCCACACAGTAGTTTTCATCGGTGGCGCTGGCCGAATAGCTGATAAACAGCTTGTCGCCATGCACCACGACGGCCGGACCTTCGTTAACCCAAAAACCCCGACACTCCCAGTCGTACTCTGGCTTACTGAGTCTTACCGGCTCGCCTTTAATCGTCCACGGATTTTCCAGTTCAGCCAGATAAATATTTGAGTTACCGGCAATATCCGGCGCTTTTTGCGCCCACAGATACCACTGCTTTCCCTGATGATAAAAAGTGGTGGCATCGAGGGCGAAGGTATCAAACGGTGTTTTAATTTGACCTTTCTCCGTCCACTTGCCGGTGAGTGGGTCGGCATCGGCGCACTCCAGGGCAAACATGCGGTGCTGGAACATTCCCAGCTTATCAAGCGCTTGAGTATGGGTAGCGGCAAAATAGATGTACCACTTGCCGTTGATGCGGTGCATTTCCGGTGCCCAGATGAGCTGGCTCATCGGGCCGCTTTCCGGTTTGCGCCAGACGACAACGGGGTCGGCGGCGCGCAACCCTTCCAGCGAATTAGCCCGGCGGATTTCCAGCCTGTCATATTCCGGTACGGAGGCAATAAAGTAGTAATCGCTGCCGTCGCGTAAAATAAACGGATCGGCACGTTGTTCAATAAACGGGTTTGGCCAGTTTGCCATCAGGCTTTCCTTACGCTTTCAGCGGCTTTGAGCTCCTGCAACTCACTCAATTCGCGGTAATTAGTGCGACGTTTTTCCAAATCGTCCTGGATTTTTTTCATCAGTTCACGGTCAACTTTCAGCAGACGTACCACGCCTGCGGTAATCAGGTAGCCAACGCCGGGGATAACGGTAAACAACAGCATAATACCGTTCATCGCCGAGGCGCTTTGCGCTTTGGCGCTGGCGTCATAACCGTACCAGGAGAGCAAAAAGCCGACCATCGCCCCGGCAATCGCCAGACCTAGTTTCAGGAAGAACAGATTACCGGAGAAGCTAATACCGGTAATGCGTTTGCCGGTTTTCCATTCGCCGTAATCATCGACGTCCGCCATCAGCGACCAGTGCAACGGGGAAGGGATCTGATGCAGAATATTGAGCAGGAAGTAGAGCGCCACTATCATTACGGTAGCTTTCGGATCAAAGAAATAGAACGCGCAGGAGAAAATCGCCAGCGCGATATTGGTCCAGAAAAATACCTTCAATTTACACCAGCGATCGGTTAAGACTTTTGCCAGCATACTGCCGATCATCATACCGACCACGCCAAGACTAATAAAAAGCGTAGCGAAATGGGTGCTTTGTCCCATCACCCAGGTGACGTAATACATGGTCGCCGCCATACGGATAAACCCCGGGCAGACGTTACATAAGGTCAATAGCAGAATGCGTACCCATTGATCGTTTTTCCACACGTCTTTGAAATCATTCTTCATATCATCGTGCGTCGGAACGGCAGGGCGAACGCGTTCGCGGACGCTGGCAAAGCAGAACAGAAACATACCCATGCCGATAATCGCCAGCACGGTCATCGCCAACTGATAGCCTTTGGCTTTGTCGCCGCCGCCAAACCAGTCCACCATCGGCAATAGCGTTAACGATAGCAACAGCGTCGCGATGCCGACTAACACGAAGCGATAAGCCTGACAGGCCACGCGCTCTTTTGGATCATTGGTGATCACGCCGCCCAGTGAGCAATAGGGAATATTGATGGCGGTGTAGGTCACGGAAAGCAGAAAATAGGTGACGAAAGCATAGACAACTTTGCTGTTATAGCCCCAGTCCGGCGTCGTGAACATCAGCACGCTGAACAGCGCGTAGGGAAATGCAATCCACAGTAGCCAGGGGCGGAAACGACCATATTTACTTTGGGTACGATCGGCAAGCGCGCCCATCACCGGATCGGTAACGGCATCGATAACGCGTACTGAAAGGAGTAAAACACCGACTAACGCCGGGGCAAGACCAAAAATATCCGTATAAAAGTAATTAACAAACAGCATGATAGCGCCAAAAATAATGTTACATCCGGCGTCACCCATGCCATACCCGATTTTCTCTCTTACCGAAAGTCTGCCCTTATCCATTGAGACTTCTCCCCATCAGATGATGGCGGTAATTATTCGCCTGCGAGCTTTTTTTTGCGTAGCAGGATCACGCCGCTGATATGGATAAAATGGTTATACGTGGGAAACTGTGAGGCAGATAACACCCTCCCCGGACGGGGAGGGCGGAAAAGTAACGCCACGATCAGTGGGCTTTCACCGTTTTTGCCGTTTTTTCTTTACACAGGTAGCCGACGCCCAGGATGAGCAGCCATACCGGAATCAGCCACACGGAGATCGCCATACCTGGCGTCATCAGCATAATGATCAATACCGCCGCCATAAACAGCAGGCAGAGAACATTGCCGAACGGATAAAACAGGGCCGGGAAGCGGGTTTTCACGCCCTGCTGCTGTTTCGCGCGACGGAACATCATATGGGCAAGGCTAATCATCGCCCAGTTAATGACCAGCGCGGAGACCACCAGCGCCATCAGCAGTCCGAATGCGGACTCTGGGGCCAGGTAGTTGAGCAGCACGCACAACGCCGTCACGACGGCGGAAACCAAAATGGAGCTCACCGGCACGCCGCGTTTGTCGACGTTCAGCAGCGCTTTCGGCGCATTTCCCTGCTGGGCCAGACCGAACAGCATACGGCTGTTGCAGTAAACGCAGCTGTTATAAACCGATAGCGCGGCGGTGAGAACCACGATATTCAGCGCATTGGCGACAAACGTATCGCCCAGCTCATGGAAGATAAGGACAAATGGGCTGGTATCGGCGGTGACGCGAGTCCATGGCAGCAGCGAAAGCAGAACCGCCAGCGAGCCGATATAAAAAATCAGGATGCGATAGATAACCTGATTAGTGGCTTTGGGGATGCTCTGTTCCGGGTTATCGGCTTCAGCGGCGGTGATCCCTACCAGCTCCAGTCCGCCGAACGAAAACATAATAATGGCCATCATCATCACCAGCCCGGTCCAGCCATGCGGCAGAAAGCCGCCCTGTTCCCACAGGTTGCGCACGGTGGCCTGCGGACCAGCGGTATCGCTGAAGAGTAACCACGCGCCGAACAGAATCATAGCGATGACGGCGATCACTTTAATAATGGCGAACCAAAACTCCATCTCACCGAACACTTTAACGTTGGTCAGGTTGATGGCGTTGATAATCACAAAGAAGGCTGCCGCAGAAGCCCAGGTGGGGATCTCCGGATACCAGAACTGGATATATTTACCCACTGCAGTCAGTTCCGCCATGGCAACTAATACGTACAGCACCCAGTAGTTCCAGCCGGAAGCGAATCCGGCAAAGCCGCCCCAGTATTTATAGGCGAAGTGGCTAAAAGAGCCGGCGACCGGTTCTTCAACCACCATCTCCCCCAGCTGGCGCATAATCAGAAAGGCAATAAAACCTGCAACCGCATAGCCCAGGATAATTCCTGGCCCCGCCGACTGAATAACGGAGGCGCTTCCCAGGAACAAGCCTGTCCCTATCGCGCCGCCCAATGCGATAAGCTGAATATGGCGGTTTTTCAGGCCGCGCTTGAGCTGCTCGCCGTGCTGCTGACTGTCCATTATAAAACCTCGTGTATCGGGCGCGGTTTATTCATAACGCGCTTATTTTGAACGATGCAGTAGTGCGTGTGTAAGTTTGCAATTCCGCTTTTGTATTGATTTATTTACAGATTCGTTTTTTTAAATGTCACTTCAACTCTTTCGTCTTGATCAGAATAATGGTATATGGCCGCGAATGCACCTGCTTTGTGCAGGGGTGATGACGAGTTGCGTAAAAAGAAAGCACTTGTAAATACCTCCTTTTATTTTCCCTTACAGATGTTAATTTTTTTTATTCGTTATTTATGCATAAAAATGCATTTAATCTACTGTTGAATCGGTTCAGATGAGATTTTTTATCGTTTCAAATACGTTAAATCTACCTCCTGGTGGGTAAATTTAACATTTGTGCACAGTTACAGTTTTGAAACATGATTTCTGTAAAATTGTTAAAATGTGCCTCCTTTACTGATTTCAATCAAAACCTGTATGGACAGAAGGTGAATACTTTGTTACTTTAGCGTCACAGACATGAAATTGGTAAGACCAATTGACTCCGGGCAAATGGCTTAAGACAGGAAATCATGGCCTACAGCAAAATCCGCCAACCAAAACTCTCCGATGTGATCGAGCAGCAGCTGGAGTTTTTAATCCTTGAGGGAACATTGCGTCCCGGAGAAAAACTCCCACCGGAACGTGAACTGGCAAAACAGTTCGACGTCTCCCGTCCCTCCTTGCGCGAGGCGATTCAACGTCTCGAAGCGAAGGGATTGTTGCTTCGTCGCCAGGGCGGCGGAACCTTCGTGCAGAGCAGCCTGTGGCAGAGCTTTAGCGACCCGCTGGTGGAACTGCTCTCCGATCACCCTGAATCCCAGTTTGACCTGCTCGAAACGCGCCATGCGCTGGAAGGCATTGCGGCTTATTACGCGGCGCTGCGCAGCACCGACGAAGATAAAGACCGTATTCGCGAGCTGCACCACGCTATTGAGCTGGCGCAAGAGTCCGGCGATCTGGATGCCGAGTCCGAAGCCGTGCTCCAGTATCAAATCGCCGTCACCGAAGCGGCGCACAACGTGGTATTGCTTCATCTGCTAAGGTGTATGGAGCCGATGCTGGCGCAAAACGTGCGGCAGAACTTCGAATTGCTGTATGCGCGTCGGGAGATGCTGCCGCTGGTGAGTACGCATCGCACCCGTATATTTGAAGCCATTATGGCCGGAAAACCAGAAGAAGCGCGTGAAGCGTCACACCGCCATCTGGCGTTTATCGAAGAGATTATGTTGGACAGAAGCCGTGAGGAGAGCCGTCGTGAACGCGCTTTACGCCGTCTGGAGCAGCGCAAGAATTAGTTTTTTCTGGCAGAACGTTAACCAGAAGATGTTGTGAATAAAGCGCAAAAATGTGCGCGGCAACTAAACGCAGAACCTGTCTTATTAAGCTTTCTGACGAAAGTTTAATGGGACAGGTTCCAGATAACTCAACGTATTAGATAGATAAGGAATACCCCCATGTCAGAACGTTTCCCAAATGACGTGGATCCGATCGAAACTCGCGACTGGCTACAGGCGATCGAATCGGTCATCCGTGAAGAAGGTGTTGAGCGCGCTCAGTATCTGATTGACCAACTGCTTTCTGAAGCTCGTAAAGGCGGCGTGAAAGTCGCGGCAGGCGCAGGGGCCAGTAATTACATCAACACTATTGCCGTTGAAGACGAACCGGAATACCCGGGCAATCTGGAGCTGGAACGTCGCATTCGTTCTGCTATCCGCTGGAACGCCATCATGACCGTGCTGCGCGCGTCTAAAAAAGACCTTGAGTTGGGCGGCCACATGGCGTCCTTCCAGTCTTCCGCCACGATCTATGATGTCTGTTTCAACCATTTCTTCCGTGCGCGCAACGAACAGGATGGCGGCGATCTGGTGTACTTCCAGGGCCACATCTCTCCGGGCATCTACGCTCGCGCGTTCCTGGAAGGTCGTCTGACCCAGGAACAGATGGATAACTTCCGTCAGGAAGTGCATGGCAATGGCCTCTCTTCCTATCCGCACCCGAAACTGATGCCGGAATTCTGGCAGTTCCCGACCGTCTCTATGGGTCTGGGCCCAATCGGTGCTATCTACCAGGCGAAATTCCTGAAATATCTGGAACACCGCGGCCTGAAAGATACCTCTAAACAGACCGTTTACGCCTTCCTCGGCGACGGCGAGATGGACGAGCCGGAATCCAAAGGCGCGATCACCATCGCCACCCGTGAAAAACTGGACAACCTGGTCTTTGTTATCAACTGTAACCTGCAGCGTCTTGACGGCCCGGTCACCGGTAACGGCAAGATTGTTAACGAACTGGAAGGCATCTTTGCAGGTGCTGGCTGGAACGTTATCAAAGTCATGTGGGGCGGTCGTTGGGATGAGCTGCTGCGTAAAGACACCAGCGGTAAACTGATCCAACTGATGAACGAAACCGTTGACGGCGACTACCAGACCTTCAAATCCAAAGACGGCGCTTACGTACGTGAGCACTTCTTCGGTAAATATCCGGAAACCGCCGCGCTGGTGGCCGACTGGACTGACGAGCAGATTTGGGCGCTGAACCGTGGTGGTCACGATCCGAAGAAAGTCTACGCGGCACTGAAAAAAGCGCAGGAAACCAAAGGCAAAGCGACGGTAATCCTGGCCCATACCATTAAAGGTTACGGCATGGGCGACACCGCGGAAGGTAAAAACATCGCTCACCAGGTTAAGAAAATGAACATGGACGGCGTGCGTTACGTCCGCGATCGTTTCAACGTGCCGGTTGCCGATGCTGATCTCGAAAAACTGCCGTACATTACCTTCCCGGAAGGTTCTGAAGAACACAAATACCTGCATGAACGTCGTCAGGCGCTGCATGGCTACCTGCCAAGCCGTCAGCCGAACTTCACCGAGAAGTTAGAGCTGCCTCAACTTTCAGATTTCGGCGCGCTGCTGGAAGAGCAAAGCAAAGAGATTTCCACTACGATCGCTTTCGTGCGTGCCCTGAACGTGATGCTGAAGAACAAGTCGATCAAAGATCGTCTGGTTCCGATCATCGCCGACGAAGCGCGTACTTTCGGTATGGAAGGTCTGTTCCGTCAGATTGGTATCTACAGCCCGAACGGCCAGCAGTACACCCCGCAGGACCGTGAGCAGGTTGCTTACTACAAAGAAGACGAGAAAGGCCAGATTCTGCAGGAAGGGATCAACGAGCTGGGCGCAGGCGCATCCTGGCTGGCTGCGGCGACCTCTTACAGCACCAACGATCTGCCGATGATCCCGTTCTACATCTACTACTCCATGTTCGGGTTCCAGCGTATCGGCGACCTGTGCTGGCAGGCTGGCGACCAGCAGGCTCGCGGCTTCCTGATCGGCGGGACTTCCGGTCGTACTACGCTGAACGGCGAAGGTCTGCAGCACGAAGATGGTCACAGCCACATTCAGTCGCTGACTATCCCGAACTGTATCTCTTACGACCCGGCTTACGCTTACGAAGTGGCTGTCATCATGCATGATGGTCTGGAGCGTATGTACGGTGAGAAACAAGAGAACGTTTACTACTACATCACCACCCTGAACGAAAACTACCACATGCCGGCTATGCCAGCAGGTGCCGAGGAAGGTATCCGTAAAGGTATCTACAAACTCGAAACCCTCGAAGGTAGCAAAGGTAAAGTTCAGCTGCTGGGCTCCGGTTCTATCCTGCGTCACGTGCGTGAAGCGGCACAGATTCTGGCGAACGACTACGGCGTAGGTTCTGACGTGTACAGCGTGACCTCCTTCACCGAACTGGCGCGTGATGGTCAGGATTGTGAGCGCTGGAACATGCTACACCCGCTGGAAACCCCGCGCGTTCCGTACATCGCTCAGGTGATGAACGACGCTCCGGCAGTGGCATCTACTGACTATATGAAACTGTTCGCCGAGCAGGTTCGTACTTACGTACCGGCTGACGACTATCGCGTACTGGGTACGGATGGCTTCGGTCGTTCCGACAGCCGTGAGAACCTGCGTCACCACTTCGAAGTTGATGCTTCTTATGTGGTTGTTGCAGCGCTGGGCGAACTGGCTAAACGTGGCGAAATCGACAAGAAAGTGGTAGCGGATGCGATTACCAAATTCAACATCGATGCAGATAAAGTTAACCCGCGTCTGGCGTAAGAGGTAAAAGAATAATGGCTATCGAAATCAAAGTACCGGACATCGGGACAGATGAAGTTGAAATCACCGAGATTCTGGTCAAAGTGGGCGACAAAGTGGAAGCTGAACAGTCGCTGATCACCGTAGAAGGCGACAAAGCCTCTATGGAAGTCCCGTCTCCGCAGGCTGGCGTCGTGAAAGAGATCAAAGTCTCTGTCGGCGACAAAACCGAGACCGGTGCACTTATCATGATTTTCGATTCCGCCGACGGTGCAGCTGACGCTGCACCTGCTAAGGCAGAAGAGAAGAAAGAAGCGGCTCCGGCAGCAGCACCTGCTGCGGCAGCGGCGAAAGACGTTCACGTTCCGGATATCGGCAGTGACGAAGTTGAAGTGACTGAAGTGATGGTGAAAGTGGGCGACACCGTTGAAGCTGAACAGTCGCTGATCACCGTCGAAGGTGACAAGGCCTCTATGGAAGTGCCGGCGCCGTTCGCGGGCACCGTGAAAGAGATCAAAGTGAACACCGGTGATAAAGTGTCTACCGGCTCACTGATTATGGTCTTCGAAGTGGCGGGCGCAGCGCCTGCCGCAGCACCAGCGAAAGCGGAGGCCGCTCCGGCAGCGGCTGCTCCAGCAGCGACGGGCGTGAAAGACGTTAACGTACCGGACATCGGCGGCGACGAAGTTGAAGTCACCGAAGTGATGGTCAAAGTCGGCGATAAAGTTGCCGCTGAACAGTCGCTGATCACCGTGGAAGGCGACAAAGCCTCCATGGAAGTGCCTGCGCCGTTCGCGGGCACCGTGAAAGAAATCAAAATCAGCACCGGCGACAAAGTGAAAACCGGTTCTCTGATTATGGTCTTCGAAGTAGAAGGCGCAGCGCCTGCGGCCGCTCCGGCTAAACAGGAAGCGGCGGCACCGGCTCCGGCGGCGAAAGCTGAGAAGCCTGCTGCCCCGGCTGCCAAAGCGGAAGGCAAGTCTGAGTTCGCTGAAAACGACGCTTACGTTCACGCTACTCCGCTGATTCGCCGCCTGGCGCGTGAGTTTGGCGTCAACCTGGCGAAAGTGAAAGGGACTGGTCGTAAAGGCCGTATTCTGCGCGAAGACGTTCAGGCTTACGTGAAAGATGCTATCAAACGCGCGGAAGCTGCGCCGGCTGCTGCGGGCGGCGGTATCCCGGGTATGCTGCCGTGGCCGAAAGTGGACTTCAGCAAGTTTGGTGAAGTTGAAGAAGTGGAACTGGGCCGTATCCAGAAAATCTCTGGCGCGAACCTGAGCCGTAACTGGGTGATGATCCCGCACGTTACGCACTTCGACAAAACCGATATCACCGATCTGGAAGCGTTCCGTAAACAGCAGAACGCCGAAGCTGAGAAGCGCAAACTGGATGTGAAATACACGCCAGTGGTCTTCATCATGAAAGCGGTTGCCGCTGCTCTGGAACAGATGCCGCGCTTCAACAGCTCTCTGTCCGAAGACGGTCAGCGTCTGACCCTGAAAAAATATATCAACATCGGCGTGGCGGTTGATACCCCGAATGGCCTGGTGGTTCCGGTCTTTAAAGACGTGAATAAGAAGAGCGTGACCGAGCTGTCTCGCGAACTGACCACCATCTCCAAAAAAGCGCGTGATGGTAAGCTGACCGCTGGCGAAATGCAGGGTGGTTGCTTCACTATCTCCAGCATCGGCGGCCTGGGAACTACCCACTTCGCGCCGATTGTTAACGCGCCGGAAGTGGCTATCCTCGGCGTTTCTAAGTCGGCGATGGAACCGGTGTGGAATGGGAAAGAGTTTGTGCCGCGTCTGATGATGCCTATCTCTCTTTCCTTCGACCACCGTGTGATCGATGGTGCTGATGGTGCGCGTTTCATTACCATTATCAACAATATGTTGTCTGACATTCGCCGTCTGGTGATGTAATGAAAAAGCCGGCCCGACGGCCGGCTTTTTTTGATAATCTCATGTATTTTGTGAGGTTATTAGCGAAAGCGATAATTCGTGATCCGTTTGTTGTTTCAAAATTGTTAACAATTTTGTAAGATACGGGCGGATAGAACGACCCGGTGGATGATGGGCGATCAAGTACCCCGGACCGCCGGATACAAATAAAGAGGTCATGATGAGTACTGAAATCAAAACTCAGGTCGTGGTACTTGGGGCGGGCCCGGCAGGCTATTCTGCCGCTTTCCGTTGCGCTGATTTAGGTCTGGAAACCGTAATTGTAGAACGTTACAGCACCCTTGGCGGTGTTTGTCTGAACGTCGGCTGTATCCCTTCTAAAGCGCTGCTGCACGTAGCAAAAGTTATCGAAGAAGCCAAAGCGCTGGCTGAACACGGTATCGTCTTCGGTGAGCCGAAAACCGATATCGACAAGATTCGTACCTGGAAAGAGAAAGTGATCACGCAGCTGACCGGCGGTCTGGCGGGTATGGCCAAAGGCCGTAAAGTGAAAGTGGTCAACGGTCTGGGTAAATTCACCGGGGCGAACACCCTGGAAGTTGAAGGCGAAAACGGCAAAACCGTGATCAACTTCGACAACGCGATTATCGCGGCAGGTTCTCGTCCGATCCAATTACCGTTTATTCCGCATGAAGACCCGCGCGTATGGGATTCTACCGACGCTCTGGAACTGAAAGAAGTGCCGAAGCGTATGCTGGTCATGGGCGGCGGTATCATCGGTCTGGAAATGGGTACCGTATACCACGCGCTGGGTTCAGAGATTGACGTGGTTGAAATGTTCGACCAGGTTATCCCGGCGGCTGATAAAGACATCGTTAAAGTCTTCACCAAGCGCATCAGCAAGAAATTCAACCTGATGCTGGAAACCAAAGTAACTGCCGTTGAAGCGAAAGAAGACGGTATCTACGTTTCGATGGAAGGCAAAAAAGCCCCGGCTGAAGCGCAGCGCTATGATGCGGTTCTGGTGGCGATCGGTCGTGTGCCGAACGGTAAAAACCTCGACGCGGGCAAAGCAGGCGTGGAAGTTGACGACCGTGGCTTTATCCGCGTCGACAAACAGCTGCGCACCAACGTGCCGCACATCTTCGCTATCGGCGATATCGTCGGTCAGCCGATGCTGGCGCATAAAGGCGTTCACGAAGGCCACGTTGCCGCTGAAGTTATCGCCGGGAAGAAACACTACTTCGATCCGAAGGTTATCCCGTCTATCGCGTACACCGAGCCAGAAGTGGCATGGGTTGGCCTGACCGAGAAAGAAGCGAAAGAAAAAGGCATCAGCTATGAAACCGCCACCTTCCCGTGGGCAGCTTCTGGCCGTGCTATCGCTTCTGACTGCGCAGACGGTATGACCAAACTGATTTTCGACAAAGAATCTCACCGCGTGATCGGCGGGGCGATTGTCGGCACCAACGGCGGCGAGCTGCTGGGTGAAATCGGTCTGGCGATCGAAATGGGCTGTGACGCGGAAGACATCGCGCTGACCATTCATGCGCACCCGACTCTGCATGAGTCCGTGGGCCTGGCGGCGGAAATCTTCGAAGGTAGCATTACTGACCTGCCGAACCCGAAAGCGAAGAAGAAATAATCTTCTGTAGGTGGCAATGCGCCATTCGACACAGAAAAGCGGCTTTACAGCCGCTTTTTTTATGCATGGCAAATCAGATGTGTCAAATGATGGCGAAGGATAACGAAACCGCAAAATTTATCTTTTCCGCAGCAGTGCGCTTTTCAAACCTTATGCCGTCGGTAGTGCCTTTGTCAGTCATTTTCGACCAACTAATTGTTTCATAAGAAATACCTCTCCTTACTTTGTCATCACCCTGAAATTAGTAACGCTATAAAATAATAGCGAGCTAATTATGAGGTTTGATATATGAAACTTTTTCTGACAACAGCAGCGCTAACCGCGACGTTGATCTCCGGCATGGCATTTGCCAGCGATCCCGTCATCCCCTGGGCGACTAACAGCGGCGGTACGGAAAGTACGCATATTGCGGCAATGGGCGAGGATTTGAATGCGCAGCATCAGCAGATCACCCACACGCATGAAGGCGTATGGGCGGCCAATTCCGGCAGCATTCAGGCTGATGAAGCCGCGCTGACCAGCAACAAGCCGCCGGTACAAGGCCACCCGGAATTAATGCCGCATCAGGGCTAATGATCATGGCCTGGCGATAACGCCAGGCGCTTACGGGTTATTCGGCGACCTGCCACTGCGCGTCTGGCGCAAAACGCGTGATAGCCTGAACTTTACTCTCCGTCTCTTTGCCTAAATCCGCCTGATAAATACGATCGTCCTGGTTGACCATAAAACTCATCACCCCGGTTTCGCCGTAATGCATCGGCCAGGCCAGAAGCGCCGCGCCGTGACCGTCGTTATCGCTGATAATACGGAAATGGTAGCCGTGGTAACCCTCATCTGGCGCTGCGGGGCTAAAGTTTGGGCCTAAGGGACTGGGGGCGTCGCCTGCTTTGGTTGGCCAGTACAGGCCATCTTTTTGGCCTTCGCTACTGATTATCCTGTGCGCCCAGCGATGGTTTTGTAAGTAATAGTCCTGCTGTGCATCAACGTAAGCATGCATAGCCTGTAAGGTAGAAAGTTCATTTCGCCCAATAGTACGGGTGAGGATCTCATTCCCGGCTGCCGCCATATCAAAGCGCCAGCCGCCAGCCTCTTTCACCATGGGCACCGGGAGCTGCCAGTCTTCTCGTCCGACATTCAGGTGCGCCGTATTGTCTTTTTGTACAATGCGATGGCCTTCGCGCCAGTCACGGTTGAAGCGGGCCACGGCCTCGGGATCGGCGCCTTCCGGCGGCAGAAATTGCCGCCAGTCATCGCCCAGTAGCGCGGTAAGCTGCGTTTCGTTTTTTCCGGCTACCGCCGCGGCGAAGGCGCTGGCGGCCGCTTCCGGGGAGGGGAACCGTTCCTGCGCGTAGCCCAGCAAGGGTAACGACAGTAACAGAGCGCTTAACATAACCTTTTTCATTATCTGCTCCGGTTAACGGCGATGAAATTCATGATGTTCAGAAAAATGTTCCCGCGCGGCGGCGTGTTGCTCGGTGTTTAAGTGGCTGCCGCGACGGCTTTCCAGGCCGCGTAGCTGTTGCGATTGCCATGACGGCGATCGACTGTCGTTCCCGCTAAACACATTGGCGTGCATATTCTGGCGAAATGCCTGACGCTGCTGCGGCGTAGAGGATGCGATCCGCTGATGCGCCGCGTTACGCTGTTGCTGCGATAAGGGATGCTGCTGCGTCTGGGATTTCAGCGTCGCGCTATGCTGCTGCGCCGTCTGTCGACGCGCGCTGTCATACTGATTGTCATAACCGCGATAATTATTACGCCGGGCTATCTGATTTAATTGTTGTGAGGCCGCTTTACGCTGGGCATCACGGGTGCCTGGCGCTGGCAAAGAAGCGTTCGCTGTATGGCTGCGCTGTTGGAATTGCGTCATGGCCGCCTGGCGCTGACTGTCGCGAGACACTGGCGCTTGCTGCGTTGCGCTTAACCCGCCGCTAACATTGGTGGGATGGAACCGTTGCGCAACGGTATTATTCGGATAGGGGACGCCATTGCGCCAGGCGGGATTATGCTGCCAGCCCATCGTTTGGCCCGGCAGGTTTTGCCCGGATATCCGGTTGAAATTATTGACATTGATGTTGATATTATCGCCATTATGTTGATAACCGCTACCACCATGATGGTAATCATCATCATGATGGTCGTCGTCATGGTGGTGATGATCGTCGTCATCCCAGTCTATGCTGCTGAACAACGCATAGGTGGTGGCGACGCCCAGACTATAACCAAAACCTTTAACAAAACTATCGGCAAACTGCTGTCCCGGAGGGGGCGGTAAATACACCGGCGGATAAGCGGTATTGGGCCAGGCGCCATACACCGTCGCGGGGTTATAGTTCGGCACGTACACCACCTGCGGATTCGCGGGTTCAATTTTGATGACGGTCGACGGTGTCGCTGGCGTACTGGCGGATGTGGTGGTTGTCGTCGTGACGGCGGTAGAAGCGCTGGACTTCGGCACGCTGGTGACGGTTTGCTGCGGCGTTGATTTTAGCGAACCGGTTTGTTGAGCGAGTAGACGCAACCTTTGCACCGCATCCATCACATCCTGTGGCTGGGCTAAGAACGCATCGCCCAGGTTTTGCACCCATTGCGGATTCTCGCCCATAAGCGCCATCAACTGGGGAAAGGCGACCAGCGATTTGACGCTGGGATCCCACGGTTGGCTGGCCACCGCCTGAATAGCGGCATCGCCCTGCAGTGTGGGGTTATCTCGCGACCACTGGACGGCCTGAACCACGTTCGCCGGGTAGGTGGAGGCCATGAGCACCTGAGAAAGCAGGGCATCGGGATAAAGCGCGACAGGCGCGACCCATTGATCAATTTGCGCAGTGGTAAAGGTCGTTTTCGCGACAGGCGCGGGCACAGCGGTCTGCGTTTGCTCAGGGGCGGGAGTCGCCGCCTGCGCGGGCGCTTCGGGAGCGCGGCTTTTAACATACAGTACGCCCGAAGCGGCAAATAACCCGGCACTGCACACAAGGGCAATGAGATGGGGTTTAAAGGGCAACGTCATTTTATCTCTCCCGATTCCCGAGAATCGCTATGGTCATTATGCCTGCCGCCGACGGGGTGCAGTTTGGCGTGAGTATAAAGGGACGATAGTTTAATTTTTAGCTAATGTTGGGATCGGTAACGTTACGTGACGATCAAAGCACGAAATGAGGTAAGCATTTATGGCTGCAGCTCCCGTCTCAGTAGAGCATTAGACCATCCTTAACGATTCAGCCACTTTTTTATGTTGCTTTTTTGTAAACAGATTAACACTTAAAGAAAATCCTGTTATTGTGCCTTATGCGGTACCGGGCATTTACCCTACTAACTACTGTCTCACAGGAGCGTGAAGAGAATCGCCCATCAACAAAAGCGCCGCATTATGACAATGAGAGCGAGGAGATATCGTCGTGCTAGAAGAATACCGTAAGCACGTAGCTGAGCGTGCTGCCCAGGGGATTGTGCCGAAACCTTTAGACGCAACCCAAATGGCTGCGCTTGTCGAGCTGCTGAAGACCCCGCCTGTGGGCGAAGAAGAATTCCTGTTAGACCTGTTGATCAACCGCGTTCCTCCTGGCGTAGATGAAGCCGCTTATGTTAAAGCCGGTTTTCTCGCTGCTGTCGCGAAAGGCGACACCACCTCCCCGCTGGTCTCCCCAGAAAAAGCCATTGAACTGCTGGGCACCATGCAGGGTGGTTACAACATTCATCCGCTGATTGATGCGCTGGACGATGCGAAACTGGCGCCGATTGCTGCCAAAGCGCTGTCCCACACTCTGCTGATGTTCGATAACTTCTACGACGTAGAAGAGAAAGCCAAAGCGGGCAATGAATATGCCAAACAGGTGATGCAATCCTGGGCCGACGCCGAATGGTTCCTGAGCCGTCCGCCGCTGGCGGAAAAAATCACCGTCACCGTTTTCAAAGTGACCGGCGAAACGAATACCGACGATCTCTCTCCGGCGCCGGATGCGTGGTCGAGACCGGATATCCCGTTACATGCGCAGGCGATGCTGAAAAACGCCCGTGAAGGCATTGAGCCGGATCAGCCAGGCGTTGTCGGCCCGATCAAACAAATCGAAGCATTGCAGAAAAAAGGCTACCCGCTGGCCTACGTGGGTGACGTGGTGGGCACCGGTTCTTCCCGTAAATCCGCGACCAACTCCGTGCTGTGGTTCATGGGCGATGACATCCCTAACGTGCCGAACAAGCGCGGCGGCGGTCTGTGCCTCGGCGGCAAAATTGCGCCTATCTTCTTTAACACTATGGAAGATGCGGGCGCACTGCCGATTGAAGTTGACGTTTCTAACCTGAATATGGGCGATGTGATTGACGTCTACCCGTACAAAGGCGAAGTGCGCAATCATGAAACCGGCGAGCTACTGGCAACCTTCGAACTGAAAACCGACGTGCTGATCGACGAAGTACGTGCCGGTGGCCGTATTCCGCTGATTATCGGCCGTGGCCTGACCACCAAAGCGCGTGAAGCGCTGGGTCTGCCGCACTCAGACGTTTTCCGTCAGGCAAAAGACGTGGCGGAAAGCAGCCGTGGCTTCTCGCTGGCGCAGAAAATGGTCGGTCGCGCCTGCGGCGTGAAAGGTATCCGTCCGGGCGCGTACTGCGAACCGAAAATGACCTCCGTCGGTTCTCAGGATACTACCGGCCCGATGACCCGCGATGAGCTGAAAGACCTGGCCTGTCTGGGATTCTCCGCCGATCTGGTCATGCAGTCGTTCTGTCACACCGCAGCCTATCCGAAGCCGGTTGACGTCACCACGCATCACACGCTGCCGGACTTCATTATGAACCGTGGCGGTGTCTCTCTGCGTCCGGGCGACGGCGTTATCCACTCCTGGCTGAACCGTATGCTGCTGCCGGACACCGTGGGGACCGGCGGCGACTCCCATACCCGTTTCCCGATCGGCATCTCCTTCCCGGCGGGATCTGGCCTGGTGGCATTTGCTGCCGCGACCGGCGTGATGCCGCTGGATATGCCGGAATCCGTGCTGGTGCGCTTCAAAGGCAAAATGCAGCCGGGCATCACCCTGCGCGATCTGGTACACGCCATTCCGCTGTACGCCATCAAACAGGGCCTGCTGACCGTTGAGAAGAAAGGCAAGAAAAACATCTTCTCTGGCCGCATTCTGGAAATTGAAGGTCTGCCGGATCTGAAAGTTGAGCAGGCATTTGAGCTGACCGATGCGTCCGCCGAGCGTTCCGCGGCAGGCTGTACCATCAAGCTGAACAAAGAGCCGATCGTTGAATACCTGACCTCCAACATCGTCCTGCTGAAGTGGATGATTGCCGAAGGCTACGGCGACCGTCGTACGCTGGAACGTCGTATTCAGGGTATGGAAAAATGGCTGGCGGACCCGCAACTGCTGGAAGCCGATGCTGACGCGGAATACGCGGCAGTGATCGACATCGATCTGGCGGATATCAAAGAGCCAATCCTGTGTGCGCCGAACGATCCGGACGACGCGCGTCTGCTGTCTGACGTGCAGGGCGAGAAGATCGACGAAGTGTTCATCGGCTCCTGCATGACCAACATCGGCCACTTCCGTGCCGCCGGTAAGCTGCTGGATAACCACAAAGGCCAGTTGCCAACCCGCCTGTGGGTAGCGCCGCCAACCCGTATGGACGCCGCGCAGCTCACCGAAGAAGGTTACTACAGTGTGTTCGGTAAGAGCGGTGCGCGTATCGAAATTCCAGGCTGCTCTCTGTGCATGGGTAACCAGGCGCGTGTAGCCGACGGCGCAACGGTGGTGTCGACCTCTACCCGTAACTTCCCGAACCGTTTAGGTACCGGGGCGAACGTCTACCTGGCTTCTGCGGAGCTGGCGGCGGTGGCGGCGCTTATCGGCAAACTGCCGACGCCGGAAGAGTACCAGACCTTTGTGGCGCAGGTGGATAAGACGGCGGTGGATACTTACCGTTATCTGAACTTCGACCAGCTCTCTCAGTACACTGAGAAAGCGGACGGCGTGATTTTCCAGACTGCGGTGTAATTTGCCTGACGGCGTCAGGCTTACCATGCCTACGCCTCTTATTGCCCGGTGGCGGCTACGCTTACCGGGCCTACAACACCCATCGCAACTGCGGTGGGTTTTTATTTTCATTCCGCCTGCTGTTCCCGCTTTTTTTCTTCTCCGCTGCTGCGATAATGACTGTAAGGGCTTTGCAGAGGAAAACAATTATGGATTACGAATTTCTGCGCGACGTTACCGGAGGGGTAAAAGTACGAATGTCGATGGGCCACGAGGTGGTCGGTCACTGGTTTAATGAAGAGGTTAAAGACAACCTCTCGCTACTGGATGAAGTAGAACAAGCCGCGCGTACGGTCAAAGGCAGCGAACGTTCCTGGCAACGAGCAGGGCATGAATACACGATCTGGATGGACGGCGAAGAGGTGATGATTCGCGCCAATCAGCTGGATTTTTCCGGCGATGAGATGGAAGAGGGGATGAGTTATTACGATGAAGAGAGTTTATCCCTGTGCGGCATGGAGGATTTTCTGCGGGTCGTCGCCGCGTATCGGGAATTCGTCAGTAAAGCCTGACCCTCTCTTCGTTATTGTCCCGCAACGCCAGTCGACGGACAGTTGGGGGCGTAGTGGAAACGAAATCACCACACATTCCAGCCGGGAGTATCCCGGCTTTTTTATTGCAGAATGATTTTTTGATTTTTATTAATCATTTTAAAACTGTGATCTGACGCGTTTGTGATCTTAATTTGATTGAATATAATCGTTATGATTTTATTCAATCACAACAAGCAACAGGCGGTAAGACCATGAACATCAAAAAAGCAATAGAGCGCGTACCCGGCGGCATGATGGTCGTACCGCTCGTTATTGGCGCAGTCATTAACACCTTCGCTCCACAGGCGCTTGATATCGGCGGTTTTACCACCGCCTTATTTAAAAACGGCGCGGCGCCGCTGATTGGCGCTTTTCTGCTGTGTATGGGAGCCGGTATCAGTGTGAAAGCCGCACCCCAGGCGCTATTGCAGGGCGGGACGATTACGCTCACTAAGTTGCTTGTCGCCATCGGGATTGGCCTGGGCGTGGAGCATCTTTTCGGCGCGGAGGGTATTTTTGGCCTGAGCGGCGTGGCGATTATCGCGGCGATGAGCAATTCGAATGGCGGACTTTATGCTGCGCTGGTAGGTGAGTTCGGCAATGAGCGCGACGTCGGCGCTATCTCTATTTTGTCTCTTAATGATGGCCCTTTCTTTACGATGATTGCGCTGGGCGCGGCAGGGATGGCGAACATTCCCATTATGGCGCTGGTGGCGGTGCTGGTTCCGCTGGTTGTCGGCATGATCCTCGGCAATCTTGATCCTCATATGCGCGATTTTTTGACCAAAGGCGGCCCGCTGCTCATTCCTTTCTTTGCTTTTGCGCTGGGGGCGGGCATCAACCTGGAAATGTTACTGCAAGGCGGACTTGCCGGAATTCTGCTCGGCGTGCTGACAACGTTTGTTGGCGGTTTCTTTAATATCCGCGCAGATCGTCTGGTTGGCGGAACTGGCATTGCCGGGGCGGCGGCCTCCAGCACCGCGGGTAATGCCGTTGCGACGCCGCTGGCTATTGCGCAGGCCGACCCTTCGCTCGCCGAGGTGGCCGCTGCTGCTGCTCCGCTGATTGCCGCCTCGGTGATCACCACGGCAATCCTGACGCCAGTGTTGACCTCCTGGGTTGCGAAAAAACAGGCGCGTCAGGCTTCTTTGGAGAAAAACGCATGAAAATGATAGTCATCGCCGACGATTTTACCGGATCGAATGATACCGGCGTCCAGTTGGCGAAGAAGGGGGCGAGAACGGAAGTCATGTTGAGCGCGTCGCAAAAACCGTCCCGCCGCGCCGATGTGTTAGTCATTAACACCGAAAGCCGGGCGATGCCCGCAGATCAGGCGGCATCTGCCGTTTATGCCGCGCTTTCCCCGTGGTGTGAGACATCGCCAGCGCCGCTGGTGTACAAAAAAATCGACTCTACATTTCGCGGCAATATCGGAGCCGAAGTGACGGCGGCTATGCGCGCCAGTCAGCGAAAACTGGCCGTTATCGCCGCCGCGCTCCCTGCGGCTGGACGCACGACGCTTGAAGGAAAATGTCTGGTTAATGGCGTCCCGCTACTGGAAACCGAATTTGCCAGCGATCCGAAAACGCCCATTGTCTCTTCCCGTATTGCCGAGATAGTGGCGTTGCAAAGTGAGATCCCTGTGTATGAAGTCTTTTTGCAGGATGTTCGACGCGGTGGGTTAAGCGCCTTACTTACGGCTTATGCGGCTGAGGGCGAAGGGATTATCGTCGTGGATGCGGTGGAAGAGCGGGACCTGACGTTGATTGCGCAAGCGGCGTGCGAACAACCGTCGATGCCGCTGCTCGTCGGCGCAGCGGGTCTGGCGAATGCGTTGCCGATTGAACTTTTTATGCAAGACCGGCAGCGGCTGCCGGTACTGGTGGTGGCCGGTTCGATGAGCGAAGCCACGCGACGTCAGGTGGATAATGCGCTGTGCCGGGGACGTGCGGAGGTCGTGGATATCGATGCCGCGCGCATGGTGTCGGATAGCGCGGAGCAGGAAATCGCGTCTGTCGTAGAGCAGGCCTGCGCGCTGTTAAGTCAGCATCGACATACGATTTTACGCACCAGCCGTCGCGCAGAAGATCGACAGTTAATCGACGCGTTGTGCGAAAAATCCGCGATGAGCCGTCAGCAATTGGGTGAGCGACTGAGCCAGCGGCTTGGCGTCGTCACGTTAAACATTATCGAGCAGGCGCGGATTGGCGGGTTGTTTCTGACCGGCGGCGATATCGCTACCGCCGTCGCCGGCGCGCTTGGCGCTGAAGGTTATCGCATTCAGAGCGAGGTGGCGCCCTGTATTCCCTGTGGAACGTTTGTAAACAGCGAAATTGACGATCTGCCGGTCATTACCAAAGCGGGCGGATTCGGTTCAGACAGTACGTTGTGTGACGCGCTTTATTATATTGAGGAGATGTATTGTGGAGACTAAAACCGTTGCCATTACCATGGGCGATCCAGCGGGCATTGGGCCGGAAATTATTGTTAAAGCGCTAAGCGAAGACGGTCTCAACGGCGTGCCGCTGGTGGTTATTGGATGCCTCGCAACGTTGAAACGTTTACAGGCGAAGGGCATTACGCCGAACGTCGAGTTACGGGCCATTGAACGGGTTGCCGAAGCGCGTTTTGCGCCCGGCATCATTCATGTGATTGATGAGCCGCTGGCGCAGCCGGAGGCGCTGGAGGCCGGGAAAGTTCAGGCGCAGGCGGGGGATTTAGCGTATCGCTGCGTGAAGCGCGCCACCGAGTTAGCGTTACGGGGCGACGTACAGGCTATCGCTACCGCGCCGCTGAATAAAGAGGCGCTGCACCTGGCAGGGCACAACTATCCGGGCCATACCGAGCTGCTCGCGACCCTGACCCATAGCCGCGATTACGCGATGGTACTTTACACCGATAAACTAAAAGTGATTCACGTTTCAACGCATATCGCGCTGCGTAAATTCCTTGATACGTTAAGTACCGCGCGTGTCGAAACGGTGATTGGTATTGCTGATACTTTCCTCAAGCGTGTGGGTTACGTTAAACCGCGTATCGCCGTGGCAGGCGTGAATCCTCATGCGGGCGAGAATGGCCTGTTTGGCGATGAAGAGACGCGTATCCTGACGCCAGCCATTACCGATACCCGCGCAAAAGGCATGGACGTTTATGGGCCGTGCCCGCCGGATACTGTATTTCTCCAGGCTTATGAGGGGCAGTATGATATGGTGGTGGCGATGTATCATGATCAGGGGCATATCCCGTTGAAATTGCTTGGTTTTTATGATGGCGTGAATATCACCGCGGGGCTGCCGTTTATTCGGACCTCTGCCGATCATGGCACCGCATTTGATATCGCCTGGACGGGAAAAGCAAAATCTGAGAGCATGGCCGTATCGATCAAACTGGCAATGCAACTGGCATAATTCCCTGTTATGAAAGGACAACACCGTCTGGATCTCATTGTGGCGTATCTGAAAAACCATACGCTGGTTACGGTAGAACAGCTGGTTGAGGCGGTTGACGCATCACCAGCCACTATCCGTCGCGATTTGATCAAGCTGGATGAGCAGGGCGTGATCAGCCGTAGTCATGGCGGCGTGGCGCTGCGGCGTTTTGAACCCGCCCAGCCCACCACCAATGAAAAACAACTGCGATCGCCTGCTGAAAAACGGGCGATCGCACGCGTTGCCGCATCGCTGGTGAATGCTGGCGATGCCGTCGTGCTGGATGCCGGTACGACAATGATGGAGCTGGCGAAATGCTTAACCCATCTTCCGCTGCGGGTCATCACCGTCGATCTGCATATTGCGCTGTTTTTAGCTGAGTTCCGGCAAATTGAAGTGACGATTGTCGGCGGTCGTATCGATGACAGCAGTCAGTCCTGTATCGGTGAGCATGGGCGTAAGCTGTTGCGCAGCGTTTATCCGAACATCGCGTTTATGAGCTGTAATTCATGGGGGGTAAAAACGGGCGTGACGACCCCAACGGAAGATAAGGCCGGGCTTAAACAGGAGATTATTGCTAATGCGCAGCGCAAAGTGTTGCTGGCGGACAGCAGTAAGTATGGCGTGCATTCGCTCTTTAATGTGGTGCCGCTTGAGCGCTTTAATGATGTGATTACCGACGTCAATCTGCCGCCGTCAGCGCAGGTTGAACTGAAAGGGCGCGCTTTTGCGCTAACGCTGGTGCAGCCGGAGTGACAGCGCCGTCAGGCGCTGCCAGTGGTGAATCAGACCGCAGAAATATTGCGGCCGTAGTAAATCTCGCGCATCTCTTTCCACAGCGCGGCGGTGATCTCCTGGCGTTCGGTTTCAGTGAGATCTTCCGGTTTGGTGTGAAACATGTAGTGCTTAAGATCGAACTCCTTAAGCAGCATCTTGGTATGGAAAATATTTTCCTGATACACGTTTACATCTACCATGTCATACAGCGACTTCATATCTTCCGACATAAAATTCTGAATAGAATTAATCTCATGATCGATAAAGTGCTTCATACCGTTGACGTCGCGCGTAAAGCCGCGCACGCGGTAATCGATGGTGACAATATCGGACTCTAGCTGGTGGATCAGGTAATTGAGCGCTTTTAGCGGTGAAATCACCCCGCAGGTTGACACTTCGATGTCGGCGCGAAAGGTGCATAGCCCGCCTTCCGGATGGCTTTCCGGATAGGTATGCACACAGATATGGCTCTTATCGAGGTGCGCCACCACGGTTTCCGGCAGCGGGCCGGGATGTTCGGTTTGATCGATAAGTTTCGGGTCGATCGGCTCTTCGCTCACCAGAATCGTGACGCTGGCGCCCTGGGGTTCATAATCCTGACGGGCGATGTTCAGGATGTTCGCGCCGATAATGGAGCATGTCTCCGACAGGATCTCGGTCAGTCGGTTGGCGTTATAGAGTTCATCGATATAGGCG
This sequence comes from Salmonella sp. NW38, assembly GCF_051807745.1. Classification (NCBI taxonomy): domain Bacteria; kingdom Pseudomonadati; phylum Pseudomonadota; class Gammaproteobacteria; order Enterobacterales; family Enterobacteriaceae; genus Salmonella; species Salmonella sp. NW38. Next base: position 429,823 of record NZ_JAMMTO010000002.1, read on the forward strand.
ATATAGCCATCGCGCTCTTCTGCGGTTTTGGCGTAGCAGATATCGTAAATACAAAAACTCAGGCTTTTCGTCAGATTGTTAAAGCCATGCAGTTTCAGCTTTTTCAATTTTTATCACCTCCTTAACGTCACTGTGCGGACAGTGCGTCATGTAGATATTGCGGTAGCGCAAATGCAGCGGCATGAATAGCCGGGTTGTAATAGCGACATTTGAGGCCGGCGGCATGAAAACGCGCCTGAATAATTTCGCTCGACAGGTGACGAAGAGCGTCGTTGTTCGTCGCCCAGGCGAAGGTCATGATGCCGCCGTAATAGGTCGGAATCGCCGCCTGGTAGAAGCCGACATCGCTGAAGTAATGACTCAGTTTGCGGTGGCTGTCGAGCGCTTCATCCTGTTGCAGGAAGCACACGCCGTTCTGGGCGACAAAAATGCCGCCCGGATTCAGGCAACGCTTACAGCCTTCATAAAAGGCGGAGGTAAACAGGCTTTCGCCGGGGCCTATCGGATCGGTACAGTCGGAAATGATCACATCAAAGGTCTGATGGGTCTGATTGACGAAATTCACGCCGTCGTCGATCACCAGCGTAAAGCGCGGATCGTCGTAGCTGCCGGCATTGTGGTTGGGTAAATACTGGCGGCAAAACGAGACTACGCCAGCGTCTATCTCCACCATGGTGATGGTTTCGACGTTTTTATGCCGGGTAACTTCACGTAGCATTGCGCCGTCGCCGCCGCCGATAATCAGAACGTGTTTTGCATGACCGTGCGCCAGCAGCGGGACGTGGGTCATCATTTCATGATAAATAAACTCGTCGCGTTCGGTGGTCTGTACCACTCCGTCCAGCGCCATCACGCGGCCAAAAGCGGCGTTTTCAAAGATGATTAAATCCTGGTGATCGGTTTTTTCATGATACAGAACGTTGTCTACGGCAAAGTACTGACCAAACTGGTCGTGTAGCGTTTCATGCCACATCGTATTTTCGGCCATTGGCTGATACCTCCATTGTTAACACCCGTAAAAAAAGGGCGCAACATCATAGCTAACAATGACCGTGGATGCACGGTCATTATTTCAGCAATAGGATCGCGGAGGATTATTTAACGTAGGCTAACAGGCTCAGAGAATCACGGGCCAGAGCTTTGCATTTTTTAGCGACCGGAATACCGATGCCGCTAAGATCGCGGTAGCTGTCTTCGCCCAACGATTTCATATCGAAGGTGTCGTAGTTACTCAGGTCCCACTGATTTTGCTGGGCAAAAAAGACCAGCGCACGGCGAATCTGACTGTTGGGTAAATTTTGGTAACCACAGTCATTTTTCAGAAAAACGAAAACCGCCGTTAAATCGGCCATATCTTCGGCTTCGGATTCAGTAAGCGCATAGCTATTTGCGCATAAGGCCATCAGGCTGCCAAACAACACGGGTCTGAAAAACGTCTTCATTGCTTCTACCACGGCATCAGGGAAAGTCAACGTTAGCATACTGAGAACGTAGCGACGACTTTTATTATCAGGATTGGTCGCGGCGTTTTCATTCTTATTGTATTGCTGTCAGGAATGGTAAAGACGTGTTGCTGGCTTGACCTTCCCGTTAGGGCAGGGTCTAAGCTTAGACACCCGCCTGTTCATTATAAGGAAATGATTATGTTACGCCGTGATTTCTTAAAATATTCAGTGGCGCTGGGGGTTGCATCAGCGCTGCCGCTGTGGAGCCGCGCCGCTTTTGCCGCCGAACGTCCCGCGTTGCCTATTCCTGACCTGTTAACGGCAGATGCGAGCAACCGTATGCAGTTGATTGTTAAAGCCGGACAGTCGACATTCGCCGGTAAGAACGCGACAACCTGGGGCTACAACGGTAATTTGCTGGGGCCAGCGGTACAGCTCCACAAAGGAAAAAGTGTGACCGTTGATATCCATAACCAACTGGCCGAAGACACGACGCTTCACTGGCATGGTCTGGAGATTCCGGGCATCGTCGACGGCGGCCCGCAGGGGATTATTCCCGCAGGCGGAACCCGCACGGTGACGTTTACACCGGAGCAACGCGCCGCGACCTGCTGGATTCATCCGCATAAACACGGCAAAACCGGGCGCCAGGTGGCGATGGGCCTTGCCGGACTGGTGCTGATTGAAGATGACGAGATTCGCAAATTGCGCCTGCCGAAACAGTGGGGCATCGATGATGTGCCGGTGATCATTCAGGACAAACGCTTCTCCGCCGATGGTCAGATTGATTATCAACTGGATATTATGACCGCCGCCGTCGGCTGGTTTGGCGATACGCTGCTGACCAATGGCGCTATCTATCCGCAGCATTCTGCGCCGAAAGGCTGGCTACGTCTGCGCTTGCTAAATGGCTGTAATGCGCGTTCGCTGAATATCGCCGCCAGCGATAATCGCCCGCTTTATGTGATCGCCAGCGACGGCGGCCTGCTGGCGGAGCCGGTGAAAGTCACCGAACTGCCGTTATTAATGGGCGAGCGTTTTGAAGTGCTGGTGGATATCAGCGACGGGAAAGCCTTTGATCTGGTGACGCTGCCGGTCAGCCAGATGGGAATGGCGATCGCTCCGTTTGATAAACCGCATCCGGTGATGCGTATCCAGCCGCTGCGGATTACCGCCTCCGGTACGCTGCCGGATACGTTGACGACGATGCCTGCGTTGCCGTCGCTGGAAGGGCTAACGGTGCGCAACCTGAAACTGTCGATGGACCCGCGTCTTGATATGATGGGGATGCAAATGCTGATGAAGAAATATGGCGCTCAGGCGATGAGCGGCATGGATCATGACAGCATGAACGCGCATATGCAGGGCGGCAATATGGGGCATGGCGAGATGGATCATGGCAACATGGATCACAGCGGGATGAATCATGGCGCGATGGGCAATATGAATCACGGCGGAAAATTCGACTTCCATAACGCTAACTTTATTAACGGCCAGGTCTTCGATATGAACAAACCGATGTTCGCGGCGCAAAAAGGCCGACATGAACGTTGGGTGATTTCCGGCGTGGGCGACATGATGCTGCATCCTTTCCATATTCACGGCACGCAGTTCCGTATTCTGTCAGAGAACGGCAAAGCGCCAGCGGCGCACAGAACGGGCTGGAAAGATACGGTACGCGTTGAGGGCGGTATCAGCGAAGTGCTGGTCAAGTTCGATCACGACGCGCCGAAGGAACATGCCTATATGGCGCACTGTCATCTGTTAGAACATGAAGATACGGGAATGATGTTAGGATTTACGGTCTAATCGCTGTCTCCGACGCAGGCCGGGTAAGGAGAAGCCGCCACCCGGCACAATGCCCGGCATACGCCGGGCATTAATGGTTATTTCGCGTCGTCAGGCAAAGCATAGGCCACGATATAGTCGCCCATCTTCGTACCAAACGAACCGTGGCCTCCGGCAGAAACGACCACGTACTGCTTACCGTTTACCTCATAGGTCATCGGCGTTGCCTGGCCTCCGGCGGGTAAACGTCCCTGCCACAGTTTTTCCCCGTTGCTCATGTTATAAGCGCGCAGGTAGTTGTCGGCGGTCGCGGCAATGAACAGTACGTTACCGGCGGTTGAGATTGGCCCGCCGAGCATGGGCATCCCCATGTTGAACGGCACCGGAACCGGCATCGGGAACGGCATACTGTCGCGCGGCGTCCCTATACGTTTCTTCCATACGATTTCATTGGTCTTCAGATCCAACGCGGAAATATAGCCCCAGGCCGGTTGTTTACACGGCAGGCCAAACGGCGAAAGGAACGGATTCAGCGTGACGCCGAACGGTACGCCGTACTGTGGCTGAATACCCGCTTCTGTTCCGGTACCTTTCGCGTCTTTCGGCGGCTCCATCGGATTGCCAGGGCCGCGTGGGATCAGCTTCGAGACAAACGGCAGCGCCATCGGGTTAGCGATAGCGACCTGACGGTCTGGATCGACGGAAATACCGCCCCATTCAAACATCCCCAGGTTGCCAGGGAATACCAATGTCCCCTGCTCGGACGGTGGAGTGAAGATACCTTCATAGCGCAACTGGTGGAACATAACGCGGCACACCAGTTGGTCGAACATGGTCGCGCCCCACATATCCGCGCCGGAGAGATCTTTTTTCGGGCGGAAGGTTAAATCAGAGAACGGCTGAGTTTTGGCGACGTAATCGCCTTTTGCCGCGCCCTGTGGGACCGGTTTTTCCGGAGCGGGCACGACCAGCTCGCCATTACGTCTGTCGAGCACAAAGATATTACCGGTTTTCGCTGGCGCATAGATAACCGGAACGGTGGTACCGTTAACGGTGATATCCGCCAGCGTCGGCTGTGCCGGCAGGTCCATATCCCACAGATCGTGATGGACGGTCTGATAACTCCAGGCCAGTTTCCCGGTGGTGGCATTCAGCGCCAGGATGGAGCTGGCATAACGTTCCTGCTCCGGCGTGCGGTTACCGCCCCAGATATCCGGCGTGGTCACGCCCATCGGCAGATAGACCAGATCCAGTTTCGCATCATAGGCGGCAGGCGCCCAGGAGTTCGGCGAGTTAAAGGTAAAAGCGTGCTCATCGGCTGGAATCGCGTTCGGATCTTTCGCCCCCGGATCGAAGGCCCACAGTAGCTTACCGGTATTAACGTCAAAACCACGGATAACGCCGGACGTTTCGCGGGTAGAGAAGTTATCCGTGACCGAACCGGCAATGACGATCGTTTTATCGGTGATAATCGGCGGCGACGTCGGTTCATACAGTCCCGGCGTGGTGTCCGGCATATTGGTTTGCAGATTCAGGACGCCTTTATTGGCGAAGGTTTCACACAGCTTGCCGGTTTCGGCATTCACCGCGAAAAGGCGACCGTCATTGACCGGGAGGATAATGCGGCGCGGACAGTCGGCGATGACCTCCGGCGAGGCGGTATCCGCTTTGGCCTCATGATAAGAGACGCCGCGGCAGGTCACATGCTGGAAAGACGAATCGGTCTTCAACTGAGGATCAAAATGCCACTTCTCTTTACCGCTGGCGGCGTCCAGTGCGAACAGACGCTGGTGAGCCGTACACAGGTAGAGCGTATCGCCGACTTTAATCGGGGTCACTTCGTTGGTGATTTCGCCCGGATCGTTGGGTTGTTTCAGATCGCCGGTGCGGAAGACCCACGCTTCTTTCAGCTGGTGAACGTTATCCGCAGTGATCTGTTTCAGCGGCGAATAGCGTTGGCCTTCCTGATTACGTCCATAGGCCGGCCAGTCTTCGTCGGCGATCGACGAGCTTGTTGCGGCGGGCGTGGCGTCGGCGCGAAGCGTACCGTTGATCTCCTGCGGGTCGTTGAAGCCAGCCCAGGTCAGAATGCCGCCGCTAATCAGCAGCGCCACGACCAGCGCCGCCACTGCGCCGCTGGAAGGAACCACCAGCCGATGCCAGACAAACGGCAATATTAGCCAGATGCCGAAAAACACCAGAATATCGCTACGCGGCGTGAGCGCCCAGAAGTCGAACCCGACTTCCCACACGCCCCAAATCATTGTCGCCAGCAGCAGGGCGGCATACAGCCACAGCGCGGCACGTTTACTGCGCCATAGCAATCCGGCCACAACCAGCATCACGAGGCCCGCGATGGGGTAGTACCAGGAACCGCCAATAGCAACCAGCCAGACACCTCCGATAAGAAGATACAGCCCGCAAAGTGCTGCAAAGAGGGCCGTCAGCGTCACGAGTAATCGTGGCGATCGTGCGTTATTTTCTGCCATAAAAAGACACCATCCCAAATTGTTAATTTTTTAGTAGCAATTAAGTATAGGAATTAACATGTGTGATCGTCATCACAAAATGAGCTTTCTTATCAAATGCCGCGAATGAATACGTTTGCTGTTATACTGCGTGCCTTGCGCGTCAATGCGGCGTTATTAGTCACCGGCATTGAGTGATTTGTTTTTAAATCATATGGTTATAAATATGAAACATACTGTTGAAGTCATGATCCCCGAAGCGGAGATCAAAGCACGTATTGCCGAGCTGGGTCGTCAGATTACCGAACGTTATAAAGACAGCGGCAGTGAAATGGTGCTGGTAGGTCTGTTGCGTGGCTCATTTATGTTTATGGCGGACCTGTGCCGTGAAGTCCAGGTTCCTCATGAAGTCGATTTTATGACCGCCTCCAGTTATGGTAGCGGCATGTCCACCACCCGCGACGTGAAAATCCTCAAAGATCTGGATGAGGATATTCGCGGTAAAGACGTGCTGATTGTCGAAGACATTATTGATTCCGGTAATACGCTGTCGAAGGTCCGTGAAATCCTGGGCCTGCGCGAGCCGAAATCGCTGGCGATTTGTACGCTGCTGGATAAACCGTCTCGTCGCGAAGTGGACGTGCCGGTTGAGTTCGTTGGCTTTTCGATTCCGGACGAATTCGTAGTCGGTTACGGTATCGACTACGCCCAGCGTTATCGCCATCTACCGTATGTTGGTAAAGTGGTGCTGCTGGACGAGTAAGAGCAGAAATGCCGGATGGCGTCGCTAAAGCGACTTATCCGGCCTATAGCTAATGGCTTATTGGTGGGGAATGTATTTCAGACTTAGGGCGGAGATACCCTTATGATAGCCGTTCTCCAGCGTTTTTTTGTTGGTGGCGGTGACGTCAAGATCGCGCAGCAGGCCATCATTGATACTGTACGCCCAGCCGTGAATGGTCACATTCTGCCCGCGTTTCCACGCTGACTGCATAATGGTGGAATGCCCCAGGTTATAGACCTGCTCCATGACGTTCAATTCATAGAGCGCGTCCAGACGTTGCTCTTCGGGCATTTTTCCCAACAGCGAGCTATGTTTAAGCCAGATGTCGCGGATATGCAGCAACCAGTTATTAATCAAGCCCAGCTCAGGGTTTTCTACCGCAGCCTTGATACCGCCGCAACCGGAGTGGCCGCAAATGATAATATGCTCAACTTCCAGAACATCTACCGCATACTGAACCACGGAGAGACAGTTCAGATCGGTGTGAATAACCAGGTTAGCCACATTACGGTGAACAAACAATTCGCCCGGTTCAAGCCCGGTTAAACGCTCTGCGGGAACGCGGCTGTCGGAACATCCAATCCATAGAAAGCGCGGTTTTTGCGCTTGCGCCAGTTTCTCAAAAAATCCGGGGTCCTCTTCCACCAGCATTTTTGACCATAGTGCATTGTTGCTGATGAGTGTATCTATGTCTTTCATGGAAGTTAACGACCTGTAACCAAATAAGTGCGTTGGGCTAATATAGGGCAACTCCGTAGTTATTTAAACCATATATAAAGTGTAAGAACGTAAAGTAAGTGAGAATTTATGACCATTGCGCTGGAACTTCAACAACTTAAAAAAACCTATCCCGGCGGCGTTCAGGCGCTGCGCGGCATAGATTTGCAGGTCGAAGCGGGGGATTTTTACGCGCTTCTGGGGCCAAATGGAGCAGGGAAATCGACCACCATCGGTATTATCAGCTCATTGGTTAATAAAACGTCCGGGCGCGTTAATGTTTTTGGTTACGACCTGGAAAAAGACGTGGTTAACGCTAAGCGACAGCTTGGACTGGTGCCACAGGAGTTTAACTTTAACCCGTTTGAAACGGTGCAACAGATCGTAGTGAATCAGGCCGGTTATTACGGCGTGGAACATAAAGAGGCGGTTTTACGTAGCGAAAAGTATTTAAAACAGCTCGATCTGTGGGAAAAACGTCATGAACGCGCGCGGATGCTCTCCGGTGGGATGAAACGCCGCCTGATGATCGCCCGCGCATTGATGCATGAGCCTAAGCTATTGATTCTCGACGAGCCGACGGCGGGCGTCGATATCGAATTGCGTCGCTCGATGTGGGGATTCCTGAAAGACTTAAACGCCAAAGGCACCACGATTATTCTCACCACCCACTATCTGGAAGAGGCGGAAATGCTGTGCCGCAATATCGGTATTATTCAGCACGGCGAGCTGGTGGAAAATACCTCCATGAAAAATCTGCTTTCAAAGCTGAAATCGGAGACGTTTATTCTGGATTTAGCGCCAAAAAGCCCGCTGCCTAAGCTTGCGGGTTATCAATATCGTCTGGTGGATACCTCGACTCTGGAGGTTGAAGTGTTGCGCGAGCAGGGGGTTAACAGCGTTTTTAGCCAACTGAGCGAGCAGGGGGTTCAGGTATTAAGTATGCGTAATAAAGCCAACCGTCTGGAAGAACTGTTTGTGTCGCTGGTGCATGAAAAACAAGGAGATCGCGCATGATGCAGCTTTACTGGGTTGCCCTTAAAAGCATCTGGGCGAAAGAGATCCACCGCTTTATGCGGATCTGGGTGCAAACGCTAGTGCCGCCTGTCATCACGATGACGCTCTATTTTATTATTTTCGGTAACCTGATCGGTTCGCGCATCGGCGAAATGCATGGTTTTAGCTATATGCAATTTATTGTGCCGGGCCTGATTATGATGGCGGTTATTACTAACTCCTACGCGAATGTCGCGTCGTCATTTTTTAGCGCCAAGTTTCAGCGCAATATTGAGGAACTGCTGGTCGCGCCGGTACCAACGCACGTGATTATCGCCGGATTTGTCGGCGGCGGCGTGGCGCGCGGGCTGTGCGTGGGGATTCTGGTGACGGCGATTTCGCTCTTTTTTGTGCCTTTCCAGGTGCATTCCTGGGTATTTGTCGCGCTAACGCTGATTCTGACCGCGATTCTGTTCTCGCTGGCCGGACTGCTGAACGCCGTGTTTGCGAAAACCTTTGACGATATCAGCCTGATCCCGACCTTTGTGCTGACGCCGCTGACCTACCTCGGCGGGGTATTTTACTCGCTGACGCTGCTGCCGCCGTTCTGGCAAGGGTTGTCGCACCTGAACCCGATCGTCTACATGATCAGCGGCTTCCGTTATGGTTTCCTGGGTATCCATGATGTGCCGCTGGTGACGACGTTTGGTGTACTGGTGATCTTTATCGCCGCTTTCTACCTGCTGTGCTGGTCGCTGATCCAGCGTGGGCGTGGTTTGCGCAGTTAAGTGTTGACAGGGGAGATGGGGCGTTGGGTTGCACTTCGCTTCACCCCATCTACGGGGCCGTAATATCAATGGGTTACGGGTCTGTAGGGGGAGGCTTGCTGAAACCCAACGCTTCTCTCAGCGAATCTGAATCTCCAGCGTGGCGGTAGCCTGGTATTCTCCGGTGTGGGGAACATGTCCGGTGGTATTGACCGGCGCGGCGGTGAACTCGGTGCTGCCTCTACCGTCGGCGTAATCTTCAATCGGCAATTCGGCGCTGCCGCCGGGAACGATGGTCTTATCGTATTTATCGGAAATCCGTATCCCTAAATTCTCATTGTCGGTTTTCAGGTATTCCGGGTTGTGCGGATCGGTTTCTCCATTCAATGACATTGACAGGTTGGTGCCGTCCGCCACGTTGCTACAGGTAAAGTTTACCTGAGTGGTGACGTGCGAGTTCTGCGGACTGTCGCCGAGGTGACGAATATCTTTGCCCTCAATATCCGGCAGCCTGACCTCGATAACCTGCCCGGCGTTGATGGAACAGGACTGCGGCACGGTAATGGTCCCGGACATGGTGACGTGCGCGATAGGGGGAACGGAGGGGGGAATATTATCTCCACTGCTGCCCGGCGTTTTTGATAAATAGAGATTCATGATCGTTGTTTGCGGGATCGAGATTTCTCCGACCAAAGGATGAGTAATATAAATCCTTACCGTGCCTTTATTGCCCGCCGTCATTGATTTCATTTCTGCATCGCCACAGCCGCCTGCGGAGGCATCATTATTGCTGATTGAGGAAAACGGGACGGGAATATATTCGCCAAGCTTCCCGGCTATATACGCTTCGGTACCAATTTCCAGTTTGCCTGCCACGAGGACATAGTAATCCATATGTCCGTAGTATCGCGTCTCGCTGTGCGTGCCTTTCTGTGTCAGATCGCCGGTGGTCGCGGTGAAATAGTTGTACCCGCGATAATCACTGTTATCGCAGTCGCATTTAGCCGAATATTCTCCGCCTGCTGACCAGTGCTCTTCAACGATGGTTCCCGTCTGGTTCCCATCCGTATCGGTAATGGTTTGATTAAAACTAAAAGGAAAATCATGCGTGCCGCTGGTTGGTTGACACCAGCCGCTTCCGTTGCCCATCGTTCCGTCTGCCAGCGCATGGCCTGAAAATAGCGACAATGCCAGCAGCATCCATAAATTCTTCATTGTGTTCCTCACTGGCAGACGGCGTTCGCCATCACGATGCCGTTCATATTTTTGCTGATATCCAGACGGTAATCCGCGCGGCAAGAGGCGCTTCCCCAGTTCACCAGGAGCAGGCCCTCTTCCGGCAGGCCGCTGAGGAAGACCTGGCCTTTATCGCCGACGATACTGGCCAGGTTCGCATCCTGCCCATCGACGCTTGCCGTCGCGCCAAAGGGCACGGGCTCGCCATTGCTGCGCGTCAGCGTTAACAGCGCGCGATAGCCCTTATGCGTGTCATACGCCGCGCGCACCACCGCATTACGCGTCGGGTAGACAGTCTGGTTGTTGAGTGGAATATCCACGTTGTCGGCAAACGTGCTGCTGTCGAGCGAGATATCGTAGCGATAATACGGAGTGACGTTGGGGATCACCGTATAACCCCGGAAGTCGGTGGCGACGCCGGTCTGGTTTTCAACTGAAACGCCGCTGGCGCCGGGCGCTTTAATTAAAATCGCCGCGCCGGTAATTGGCTGGCTCAGGGTAATACCGTTTTCGTGCGCCAGAATGCCGCCGCTGATGCCGTAGCTGACCTGTTGGCTATCTGGCGACTGATTGTAACCGGCGTTGAGGTTGGCATAAGTGCCTTTGTAGCTGGCGTTTACCCCGCCGGAATCACCGTCTTGTGTGCTGTGGCTCTGCTGTAACGACCAGTTCAGGTTTCTGTCACGCAGCGCGGTGCCGCTAAGGGTGGTGCTGTTCACCGTAGCATCGTGCTTACGCGTGTTCAGCATATAGCTGGCGTATAGCCTGGAATCGAACACCGTAAACGGAACATGCAGCGACAGCGTGAACAGCCGATCGTTCTGGTTATAACGATCGTCGTCGTTATCATCATCGTCATTATCCGATCGGTACTGGTAGGTGTTTTTGTTATAGCTGTAGCTTAACGTATAGCTCACCGGGCCCCAGCTATTGTTGTAGTTGGCGCTCAGAGATTCCATCTGCTGCGCGCTGTGCCAGTAATCTTCTTTTACCCAACTTAGCGTTAAGGAACCGAGCGTATCGCTAATTTGCTGGTTGACTGAAGCTTCGAAACGATTATGGCGCTTGCCGTAGTTATCATAAAAATCGTCGTCCGGGTTGATCACCTCGCTCAGCGAATTGTAGTTTTCGCTGGCGTAACGATAGCCGGCCAGCGAAAACGTGGTGCCCGTACTGACGACGCCCTTGCTGTAGCGGACGCGCCAGGATTGCCCGGCTTCTTTGCGGCCATCGTCAAATTTGGCGTGCGACCAGATACCGTCCAGGGAAATGGCCCCCAGCATCTGCATATTTTGCCCGACGCCGAAGGCGACGGACTGGTATTTATCGCCGGCAATCTGGCTGCCGCCGTACAGCGTGATACCCCACGGCAGGCCGTACAGCAGGGTCGCCTGGCCGAAGTCGTCCAGCGTGTGGTTGTCGTAATCACGATATTTACCCACAGTCACGCTGTATTTTGCCCGTCCGGTGCGCTGCAGAATCGGCAGCGAAGAGTAGGGCACGATAAAATGCTGTTCGCTACCGTCGGCTTCTTTTACCGTCACGTCGTAGTCGCCGTTGCTGCCGGTGGGAAACATATCGTTGATTTCAAATTCGCCCGGCGAAACGGCAGTTTGATAGGCGATATAACCGTTTTGCCGCACGATAACCTGCGCGTTTGAACGGGCGATGCCGCGAATCGTCGGGGCGTAACCACGCTGGCTGTTGGGCTGCATTTGATCGTCAGAGGTAAGCTGGAGGCCGCGAAAAGGTACGCTGTCGAACACGTCGGATGGCGTATTGCTGTCTCCGGCGGTGAACTGGCTTTTCAGCGCGATAATGTCGCGCTGTAAATAGTTATAAACGCTGTTCCAGCTACCGCTCTCGCCGTTATTTGCGCTCCAGTTACTGTAGTTGCGAAAACGCCACGGCCCGAGGTTAAAACCCGGCTGGAGAGCGAGATACTTCGATTCCGCATCGTCGGAATCCTCACTGGAACCGTACTCTTTATAGCCGCTGAAACTGTAGTTCAGCATTAGCGCGGTAATCCCCTCCTGCCACTTTTCCGGCGGCACGTAGCCGCGCGCGTTGTTGGCGATGTAGAGTTGAGGGATGCTTATCGATAATGCCTGTTGCTGAAAATCAAACTGCTGGCTGGCGCCGGGGATAGCGCTGAGATCGACGCAGCCTTTTTCACTCTCCAGCGTTGGAAAAAGGTCGGTTTTGACGCCGTTATCTTTTAGTTCCTGAAGCCGTAAACAGCCCTGTAATGCCTGTTGACCGTCACTGAGCGTCGTGAGTTGAAAATCAACGTTTCGCGCGCCGATTTCTGTTTTGTTGATAATGATAGTGACGTAATAGGTGCCAGGAAGTTGGCTTTTGTCGTTATCAAATGTCGACAGATCGACGCTTGTGCGATTCGCCTGCCCATGGTGTTCAATAAATGCCGGATTGAAATAGTCGCGCGCCCATGCAACATGTGCGAACGTGCTGCCCAGCGCGATACACACAGCGCAGCGCGATAAATAAAATCCCCTGTGTTGCCCTTTGCGCATCGGCACTCTCATCCCTGTCACTCTTCTCAAGGCGTTTGTTTATGTTCGGGGCCAGTACCGCCAAAATCGTTGATGATAGACCAGGCGATCGGGCCGCTGGCGGCGGCAGGCAGCGTGTACTGCGCGTTGCCGAAAGGCGCCACATAGCGCGGGGCTTTTATTTTTTGACTGCCAACGGAAAGGGTGGCGAAGTTCATATAATAGGGCGTGGGGTTCTTCACGGTGAGCGTGCGACCCTGACGCGACCACGTTAACCGATCGGCAACCTCTTCTGGCTTTTGGGTTAACGCTTTTGGCCGGTAAATCAGCTTAAATTCCGCTTTAACGGCCAGCATGAGCGTATTGTGCTTATTGTCCGGATTGCTGCTGGGAATCGATTTAATATCCAGCCAGTACAGCGACTCGCGATCTTCCGGCAAATTGCCGCCGGTACGGATAATTCGCAGTACGTTCTTTTGCCCGCCATTAAGGCGAAAAAGCGGCGGGGTGACCATAAACGGCGCATCGCCGCTCGCCCCGGTTTCGCTGATCGATTGCGCCCAGGACTGAATTAAATAGGGAACGTTGTCGCTATTGCTTATCGATATGGATGCATCTTTGGCATCGCCGTGAAAAATAACCCGCGTTGCGCCGATGTTTATCCCTGCGGCATGCGCCAGCGAACCGCACAACAGGCAACAAAGCAACCCTGCTTTAGCCAATGAATTCATTGATGACCTCAATAAACAAATGGGCCAGCCGACGCTGGCCGCCAGGATCAGTTATATTGCAGATAGAATGTTGCGCTTGCATCGACATTTCCCGACCCAACGGGAACCGCGGTGGCGATATAGCGGGCGGTGAAAGGCATTGAGAGTGTCGTCACCCCCTCTTCTGTAGGGAGCGCGACTGCGGAAGACCATGCCTGAAGATCGTTAAAGGTCACTGGCGTACTGTCACCCGTTTTATCAAGAATTTGCACGCCAATATTCTGAGCATCAGCCTCATTTTTCAGGATGGTCGCATCGGTTCCGTCGAGCGTACCTTCAAAGCGTGCCTGTACATTGCTGTAGATGTTTGCGTCGCAGTTTTCGAGATCGATGGTGAAGCCTTTATCCCCTGCCGTTTGCCCTGCGGCAGTAAAAAGAGAGGCAAATTCGTTCTGTAATGTTACCTCTATTAATACTGAATCCGTTTTTACCGTACAGGCGTTTTGCTGAATGAGGCCGGTGATATGTACGGTGCCGTCTTTAGCGGTGTCTGCCAGCGCGGCGGGGGAGAGGGTGATGGCAGCCAGTGCCACAGCGAGTGTTTTTAAGGTGAGTTTCATTATCTTTGATCCTTTAAGATATTATAAATATTGACATAGTAGCAATATTTATTGTGTGGAAAGTTATTGTTCTTTTTATTCCCGAATGAGTAAATATGACGTTCGATGATTTTTGCGGCGCGAAGAAAAATTCAGAATACATAAATATAAAATATTTATAATATATATTTTATTGATTGTTTCGGTGGATGTTTATTTAAGAATTGCCGTGATTATACTTTCAATGGGCCAGATTCTATGAAGGCTGCGAACATTTTTAAAAATAATGCAAATTTTTTTGAATAAAAAATGATCGTGGTCATAGAGTGTTGTTGGCCAAAAAAACATGCTGACATGCTGGATTGGAGCTCAATGGAGGAGAAGTTATGCTGGGATGGGTGATTACCTGCCATGACGATCGCGCACAGGATATGCTTGATCGCCTGGAGAGAAAAAATGGTCCGCTGGCGCAATGCCGGGCGGTCAATTTTTGGCGCGGCGTGAGCTCAAACATGTTGAGCCGTATGATGTGTGATGCCCTCCATGCCACCGACTCCGGTGAAGGCGTGATATTTTTAACCGACATTTCCGGCGCGGCGCCTTATCGTGTAGCGTCGCTGATGAGCCATAAACATTCTCAATGTGAAGTTATTTCAGGTGTCAGCTATTCATTGATAGAGGAAATGCTTCCTTTGCGAGAGTCGATGAGCAGTTCAGCATTTCGCGACCAGATTGTCGCGCTTGGCGCGCCGGATGTCACCAGTCTCTGGCATCAGCAGCAGAAAAACCCGCCTTTTGTATTGCTACATGATTTGTATGAGTTTTGATCAATACCATTGACGACGCTTTTGCTACAATAACGGCGTTTTTTCGCCTCGGTTATGATATATGGTTATGCGCGTTGTTCTTATCTTGCTGTTCTTTTTCTCCGGTAATGTGTTGGCTGCCTTGCCCGCTCGTTATATGCAAACGACGAAAGACGCCGCCATCTGGTCGCAGATTGGCGATAAAATGGTGACCGTAGGGAATATCCGCGCCGGACAAATTCTTTCCGTAACGCCTGTTGCGGCTGATTATTATGCCTTTAAATTCGGCTTCGGCGAGGGATTTATCGATAAAGGCCATCTGGAACCTGTGCAGGGAAAACAAAAAGTGGAAGATGGCCTGGGCGATCTTAACAAGCCGCTCAGCAATCAGAATCTGGTGACCTGGAAGGACACGCCGGTGTATAACGCGCCGGACATCAGTAGCGCCCCGTTTGGCGTATTGGTGGATAACTTGCGTTACCCCATTATTAGTAAGCTGAAAGGCAGGCTACATCAAACCTGGTATCAGATCCGTATTGGCGACAGGCTGGCGTATGTCAGCGCCATGGATGCGCAGGAAGACAACGGCATCCCGATTTTGACCTATCATCACATCTTACGTGATGAAGAGAATACCCGTTTTCGCCATACGTCCACCACGACTTCGGTTCGGGCATTCAGCAACCAAATGACCTGGCTTCGCGATCGCGGCTATGCCACGTTGACGATGTACCAACTGGAGGATTACATCCATAACCGCGCGAATTTCCCGGCGCGCGCGGTGGCTATCACCTTTGATGATGGCCTTAAATCGGTGAGTCGCTATGCGTATCCGGTATTAAAGCAGTACGGTATGAAAGCGACGGCATTTATTATTTCATCGCGTATTAAGCGCCATCCGCAAAAATGGAATCCCAGGTCGCTGCAATTTATGAGCGTGTCCGAATTGCGCAAGATAAGCGATATTTTTGATTTTCAGTCGCATACTCACTTTTTACATCGGGTAGATGGGCATCGTCGTCCGATTTTATATAGCCGCAGCTACCATAATATTCTGTTTGATTTTGAACGTTCGCGGCGGGCGCTCGCACAGTTTACTCCGCACGTATTTTATCTTTCTTATCCCTTTGGCGGCTATAACGCGACCGCGATCAAAGCAGCAAAAGACGCCGGTTTCCATCTGGCGGTCACCACGGTGAGAGGGAAGGTGAAGCCGGGAGATAATCCGATGCTGCTCAAAAGGCTATATATTTTACGCACGGATTCGCTGGAAACCATGTCGCGGCTGATCAGCAACCAGCCGCAGGGGTAAGGACTATCAGGCAACCTGGACCGGAATGGCTTTCGCGGTACGCTTCATTTCGTTGTCGCCTTCAAAGTAGGCCACTTTCGGCCGCCATGTCCGGGCTTCTTCATCAGACATGGTGACGAAGCTGGCGATAATCACAATGTCGCCAACCTCAGCGCAGTGCGCCGCCGCGCCGTTCACCGAGATGATTCTGGAGCCGCGTTCAGCCGCAATCGCATAGGTTGAGAAACGTTTCCCATTGGTCACGTTCCAGATATCAATCGCTTCGTTTTCCAGAATACCGGAGGCATCGAGGAAATCCTGGTCAATGGCACAGGAACCTTCGTAGTGCAGGTCCGCCTGCGTGACTTTTACGCGGTGGAGCTTGCCTTGCAGCATGGTGCGAATCATAACATCTATACCCTGTCGTTTATCTTGACTAAGCAGGCGCTTGTGGCCTGCTTTGGAAATTCTCAGGCAGTATTGCCCGATTTTTAACCCCTGTCTACTGGGCTAATGTAACGCTTTGATTATCGATCAGACGCGCCTGACCCAGCCAGGCGGCGGCCAGAATCACGGCGCGTTTGCTGGTTTCCGTCAGTTCCAGCAGCGTGTCGGCATCACGGATTTGAATGTCGTCGGCACGGAAGCCTTTTTCATTCAATTCCTGTTCGGAAATGGCAATAATCTCTTGCAGCTCACGATTACCCGCAATCAGTTTTTCAGCGATGCTATTCATCACGTTGTGTAGACCTGGCGCAATTTTGCGCTGCTCTGCGGTCAGATAACTGTTACGTGAGCTGAGCGCCAGACCGTCTTTGGCGCGAATAATCGGCACGCCGACGATCTCAATGTCATAACTCATATCCGCCACCATTTTGCGAATCAGCGCCAGTTGCTGGAAATCTTTCTCGCCAAAGCAGGCGATATCCGGCTGGATCAGGTTGAACAGCTTGCTGACGATGGTCGAGACGCCGCGGAAGTGGCCCGGACGGCTGGCGCCTTCCAGCATGGTGGAGAGGCCGGGAACATCAACGTACGTCTGGCCTTCCAGCCCCTGCGGGTAAATTTCCTCAACGGCTGGCGCAAAGACATAATCGACTTTGCGCTTGTTCAGCTTTTCACAGTCTTCCTGCAGCGTGCGCGGATAACGCACCAGATCGTCCGGCCGGTCAAACTGCATCGGATTGACGAAAATGCTGACGAACACCACATCAGCCCGGGCTTTTGCCTCATCGACCAGCTTCATATGACCGTCGTGCAGATTGCCCATGGTGGGAACCAGTGCGACGCGTTTGCCTTCCTGACGCAGACGACGGATATGCTGGCGCAGCAGCGGCAGGGTTTCAATGATTAGCACAACAAGACTCCTTGAGTTGCCTGATGATCCTGCCCGATGGCGCTGCGCTTATCAGGCCTACATCCGTTGAGGATCTGTAGGCCGGATAAGACGCGTCGCGTCGCCATCCGGCACGGTTAGAAAAATTAGTGAAAGCTGTGTTCTTCGCCCGGATAAACGCCGGACTCTACTTCAGCTATATACTGCCGTACAGCTGCGCGCATGTCGCCCGTTTCGGCAAGGAAATTTTTCGCAAATTTAGGGATATGGCCGCCGGTGATGCCGAACGCGTCGTGCATTACCAGGATCTGCCCGTCGGTAACGTTGCCCGCGCCGATGCCGATCACCGGAATCGACAGTGCTTCCGTGACGCGCTTCGCCAGTTCAACCGGCACGCATTCCAGCACCAGCAGCTGTGCGCCCGCCGCTTCTAAGGCCAGCGCGTCATCCAGCAGCACCTGCCCGGCGTCGCCGCGCCCCTGAATTTTATAGCCGCCGAAGATATTCACCGACTGCGGCGTCAGCCCCAGATGGCCGCACACCGGCACGGCGCGTTCGGTGAGCATTTTCACCGTATCAACCAGCCATGCGCCGCCTTCGATCTTGACCATATTGGCCCCGGCGCGCATCACGATGGCCGCGTTTTCAAACGCCTGTTCCGGCGTGGCATAAGCCATAAACGGCAGGTCGGAGAGCAACAGGCAGTTCGGCGCGCCACGGCGAACGGCGCGGGTATGATAGGCGATATCTTCCACGGTGACCGGCAGGGTGGAGTCGTGCCCCTGAATTGTCATGCCCAGGGAATCGCCCACCAGCATCACGTTGATGCCTTCATCGGCGAACAGTTTGGCAAAGCTATAGTCGTAGGCGGTGATTGTCGCGAAGCGCTTCTTTTCCTGTTTGCATTTTTGCAGCAGTGAGATAGTGGTGGGTTTGCTCATAACCTCTCCGGCCATAATATTGATGAATAGAATGGCCGCATTGTAGGGGAATGACCGAAGAAAGTGTTAGCGCTTTGTGGGAAAGGAAAAAACCGGCAGAGGAGGTCTGCCGGAATAAACATCAGGGATAAGTAATGGTGAATTTACCCGTAGCTTTGAATTTTCCTGGGGTTATCGCTTTGTTACCATCCTGTTTCAGGGTCGCCTGGAAATTCATTACCTGCTCAGCATTCCCAATTTCGCTATTTTCGTAATCCGGGGAATTAGTAAAAGAATAAATAGAACTGCTGATGTTTGGCTTAAGTAAGGTCCAGTCAGCAGGGCTGTTTGGATTTTTCTCCCCTTCGATCATGACACCGATACCACCAGCCGCCTCACTGCCGGTAAGTGTATTACCGAGCAAGGTGTTATCCTGTCCTCCTACCGTTGCAGAACTTAACGTAACATTCAATTCTTTAACGTAAGCGCAATTACTGAGCTTTATGGAAAATTTGCGGTTAATGGTATTCGCCGAAATGTCTTTGGCATTCTGTTCCCCAAATGGAACCGTTGAATTTGTTACCCCATCGCCTGTGACCGCATTGGCCTGGCAGGTAGGATAGTTAATCGTCAACTGATTTGGTGCTATATTGTAATATACATTATGTGAGCCTGAGAAGGCTGGTGATGAAGCAAATTGATAATCATACGATTGTTCTTTTCGTAGCGAGACAGATAACGAAGTTGCTCCGGCAGGATTAAAAGAGTCATCAATATACAAATGATATTTAACCCACAGAACAATACCGCCTAATCCAAAATAGGTCCAGTTGGTTGGCCTCTGACAGAGTTCGAAACGACCATCCTTTGGCATGATATTTGTTAAATCAAATTTTTTTGCGCCGGACGTTTCTCCGTTGCTCCAGTTTATCCAGAATTTTTCACCCCAGTATTGGCCGCCAAAGTTGATATTGGTGACTTCGATACCCATGTACATACCAGGAGTATTAGTTTCCCATAACATATTACCGTTGTAGGTTTTACCGGAGTTCTTGTAGCCATGATACAGTGTCAGGACATGGTTATCGCCATCTTTGTTACAACTTAGCCCAGTAGTGGGGTCGAGCTCTGTCGCATCATTCGATACGGAGATTTCACGCAGTCCTGAGCCGTTATGAATAGCTATTGGATTAAGCATGTTTTTGGGCGCATAGGATTTTGTAAAATCCTGCACCGCTCCCCATACGTTTCCCCCTTCATTCTTTGTATATTGGCCTACATATAGTGACCAGCCATACGAAGGCGTCACAAAAGAAACGAAAGATAACAGTAATAATGATATGATTTTAATGACACTCTTTAGTCTTTGAGTGTTTAATAGCATCAGTCGGTGATCGCATTTTGTTATCATAATAGTTAACTGGTCCTCACGTTATTCGTATTCAACATTTACCAGCACGCGGCTGCTGAGTTTGCCGGGGACGACCACGTCGTTACTGAGGACTTTCTGCATCCGGGCATAAAACGTCCATGAGGTATCGCTGTATGTCGTCGCGGCAAAGGTTGCCCGCGAGGAGCCATCGGTGTTCAGAACGTTATGGCGGGGTGACTCGGTGGTAAAAATCACTACGCCGACGTTGGAGGCACCGTCTGTGCTGGTTGCTAAATCATTGGCAAATACCTGCTTATTACCGGTAACGAACTGCCCGCTCTGTGGTAAGAAGTTAAACGTGACGTTCGTGATTGCGCCGCCGCTAACCGGGCAGCTTATCAACTTAATCAGAAATTCCTTGCCGCCCCCGTAGTCCGTTTCCGCCGTGATGCCATCGGCGAAGTAACTCGGCCCGACGGTCGCTAAACTGACTGTACCATTACCGTCAATTTCAATCTGGCAGGTATCTTTCTGCACGGTGGCGGTAAAATCCACGTTGGTGTCGGCATACAGCGGCGCGATAAACAGGGCTGTTGCCAGCCCTGAAAATAACGTGGCGAGCGTGAGTCTGCGCAAACGTCTCATTGGTATCACCATTACTGGTAAGTGATGGTGAAGGTGGTGGGGGAATAGAAGTCACCTGCTGTTAGCGCAGTGATTGCATAACCGGTAACCGGCACCATGCGAGCGCTTAACGGATAATCAACCGGTGTGGTTGAACTTGCACTGCTCAGATCAATCTCTTGCGCATTTTTGTTACGGCAGTGGAACTGGACGCTGTTAGAACCTTCCGGGGTATCTGTTGTCCAGAGTTCAACAGCGGTTCTCTGTGCTTTAGACGTCGCTGTGGAGGCGTTGGCAAATTCTGCGTTAATCGAATCGCTGCCTGCGCAACCTGCATCTCTTGGCGCAATGACCAAAGAGGCTTTTTTATCTTTTAATCCCGCGCAGTCACTGAAGCGCAGTTTAAAGCTTTTGACTTTTGTTTTGGCAAAAACTTCCGAAATGTAGACGTTGCCAAATGCGATGGTATCGGTGGCGGTTTCACCGTCCAGCACCGATGCGGAGCAGGTTCCCGCCGTGATGTTGGCATTTACCGTTAAGTCCAGGCTGGCGGTGCCATCGGCCTGCGTCATTGTTGATACGCCCGCGGTCATGGTCGCCAGTGCGCCTAAGATTACGCCGCGCAATACTTGCTTTTTCATTATCATCGTCCCTGTTATTGATAAGTGAAGTTAAACGTAGCGGTAGAGCTGAAGGCACCCATGGTACCCGCGCCGTCGGTCAGTTCACGCAGCGCAACCGTCATCTCTACTTCGTTTGCTGTGCGCTCGTCGTCAGTCCAGGTAATTGAACCGGAGCCTGGCGTGAAATAGGTTTCATCGGTGGTGCTCTTACGCTTAAAGCCCATACCAATATTGCTGGCCGCATCGGACGCCGCAGACTGGTTTTTAATAAAGTTGCCGCTGGCATCCGCAGAGCTGCCGAGTGCGGTGGTAATTTTCGTCAGGGCGGCACTGCAATCTTTCGCCACAAACTTAAAGTTTTTCTGCGATTCCGCTGATTTTTTTATGATTTTATCCAACCCGACATCGCCGACATTCAGCGTATAGCCGCTGGTAGCATCACCCGATACGTTCGAGCCATCTAACGCCGCAATCGACATGCTGCACGTCGTGGCCAGCACGGTAGCGGTAAAGTCAACGTTGATATCTTCCGCCTGACTGGTCAGTGGAAATATCATCGCGAGCACAGAGGCTGCTAAAAGGTGCTTATTCCTTCTCATTGTCTATTCCATTTGATTTAAGGTTATTAACACGACAGGTTACGTGGTCTAACAGTAAGGTCTGGCTGGACCCTACCGTTTGTTGCGTTGCAGGCAACGCAAAGGTTGCTGAACAAGTTACTGGCTGGTTTTCTTCAAACCAACGTACTGAGAGTTCGCCCGCATCGCTGATACCGCGAACAAAAGCCTGTCCGCCCTGGCCCATGTTGCCGATCTGCACATCGTTCTCGTAGATTTCTGCGCCAAACGGCAGAGCTTTGCCGTCATTGCGGGACATGTTAAGAATGACCGAGCGTCCCTGGTCGGTTTCAAAACTGGCTAAGACCACCGCGCCATCGCGCGGCACCAGAGTTGCGCTGGTGCTCTTAAGCTCAACGTCGTTTTCCAGTGTGTCGATATCGACATTGACCAGGTTTTCTCTGTAGGCGGAAAGCGAGTTTGTCGCGCCGTAGCCCCAGCGATCGATGGTGCTGTTGCCACCATTGATGCGTGCGCCTTTCGCACCGGGGGCTTTTACCAGCACGATGGCATCGTTATTACCGAAGTTATCGTTAGTGAACGTCAGGCCGCCGCCATGCAGGACAAAGCCCCCGTTTGTCGCGAGCGAATATTGTCGGCTGCTATCGTTATTGGCAGAGGCTGAGGCCGAAATATCTCCCCACGGGGATTGATAGCTGGCATAGCCGCCGATATCAGAGATGCTCTTGCCCTCTTTCTGCATGGTATAACCCGTATTTACGCTATAGTTCAGCATATTGTCTTTGCTGCTACCGCTACTGTTCATGCTCAGGTTATGGCCACCGTTAAAGTCCGTCCGCATCTGCGTGGAGAGGGTGTTAAAACCGGAACGGCGACTCTCCCCGCCAAGCAGGTTGGCGAGCGGAATACTCAGGTTGATATAGAGCGAATCATCTTTTTTACCGTCTTCATCCCAGGTGCGTTGCAGGTTGACGCTCATGCTGCCCCATGAGAAGCCTTTACCGTAGCCCAGCGTATAATCGCTGCGGCTGTCGCCCGTCGCCCAGTAATCTGTCCAGGAGCCTGAGAGATAAAAGGAACCGTAATCCGTTTCGCCATGCTGTAACGGCTGGCTGATGCTGAGGGTGATCTGGTTTTTCAGGCGCGCAAAGTTATTCATGGTGTTGCGCTGGTCGTCATCCCCATATTTCGCTTCGTCGATCAACTGAAGCGCATCGTTCAGCCCCAGATAATTCTGGGTTGAATAGCGGTAGGCCGCCACGTTAAACGAGGTATCAGTGGCTTCAATCAGCTTGTTCCACGTTAAGCGGTAGCTCTGCCCCTGATAGGTTTTATCGTCAGGGATCTCCGCGCGGGAATGGGTGATGTCCAGCGCGATGGCGCCAAACGGCGTGTTGAGGCCCATGCCGAGCAACCCCGCCAGGTAGTGATTATCGGTAGCCTGAACGCCAGTATAGGCGGTCAGATAGTTGTTCAAACCGTAATAGTAGGTACCCTGCGCGACATACGGATTATCGTGAAGATCGTCGTCATTCACTTCCCCGGCGCTGACATCCCAGCGCCCGACGCCGGGTTTTTGCATCTGCATTACCGAGGAGAAGGGCTGGCTAAAGGTGCGCTTGCTGCCGTCGGCCTCTTCGATAGTGACGATGAGGTCGCTCCCGTAGCCAGAAGGGCTGAGATCGTTAATCTCGAACGGACCTGGCGGCACCGTTGATTCATAAATTTTGTAGCCGCCCTGGGTAATGGTGACTTTGGCGTTGGTATTGGCGACGCCGCGGATCACAGGGGCGTAGTTGGCAAGCTGTGACGGTAGCATACGGGAGTCACTGTACAGACGCACCCCGCGAATGCTGACCGAGTCGAAAGTCTCGCCGGTGGTGTACGCCTCGCCTAACATCAGTTGCGAGCGCAGCGCAGTGAGATCGCGCTGGATGTAGCGGTTCTGAAAATCGAAGTTACTGCCGCTGTTATTGTTCCAGTTATAGTTACCGTTGGCGCGAAAACGCCATGCTCCGAGGTTAATACCGGTATTGAAAGCGGCGTACATATTGTCGTTATCGACACCGTGATTGGTATTGTGATAGCCGTTAATGTTGTAGGAGAGGAGCGCGGCCGGGATTCCGTTTTCCCATAGCGACGGTTCCACATAGCCGTCATAACTTTTGTTAATCCATGCCTGAGGTACGATGATATCCAGGCGCTGGTCGCCCATATCAAACGTCACGCTGGATTGTTCAATCAGCGCTGGCAGATTTAAGCAATCGCTGCTCTCGTCGTCGCCTTTCTTCAAAATGGCTTTTTCGCCGACGTTTTGCGGCGACTTAATGTGTAGCTGCGCCAGATTTTTCATGGTCAGGCAGGCCTCGGCGCTTTTTTTGCCGATGTCGATAAACGGGATGGTCTGGCTGGCGACGGCCTTCTCATTGACAAACACTCTCACGGTGTACGTTCCCGCTGGCGTGGGGTTGCCATTAGAATAGCGGCTGACATCAATAGACGTAGCGCCATCGCCCATCAGAAATGTGCTGTCGTATTCAACGATGTCCGCAGCCAGGCCGGGCTGACTGTAAAACAACGCACAGCACATCGCGAGCAACGTCTTTTTTGGCATGGTCCTGGTTGTGGAAACGTTTTGCACCGTCTTTTTCATCCTGCTTTGTGATAACGTCATTACAGTGAAGCTGAGCCAGCGATGATGCCGCCGTAGTCATTAATGGACTGGAATTCCAGTTTGCCTGCGCTGGCGTTTTGCAGTCCTTTCACCGTGAAGGCGGCTTTGCCAAAGGGGGCAACCATGGTCGCGTCGACGTCATAGCGTTTTCCGCCGCTGGTGTAGGTGGCAGAGTTAAAGGAGACGTAATACGGAGTCGGGTTATCGGCGCGAAGAACGGCATGGCCCTGTTCGCTGGCGACCTGCCATTTCAGCTGTTTTGCCGCTTCTGCCGGGGCGCCCGGTAAACCCGTCGGGCGATAAAATAGTTTGATGCGGGTGCGAAACGCCAGCTGGAGCAAATTCTTATTTTCTTCCTGGTTGGTATTTGCCTTCGGTGGAACTTCCAGCACGTTGAACCAGAAAACGCTTTCGCGATCTTTCGGTAGCGATTCTGTGGCGGTATACATAATTTTTATCGACTGCCCGCGCTTAGGTTCTATTCGTGATACCGGCGGCGTGGCGGCGAAGGGCGCTTTAATACTGCCCGGCTCGGCATTATCATTGCCGAGATCTATCCAGTTCTGAACTAATAATGGGCTTTTACCTTTATTTTCCAGACGCACGCTGACATCTTTTTTATTTGCATCATAAATAATACGCGTGCCAGAAATAATAATATCGGCCTGGCTGGCAGAGCTAAATAATGCCCCGGTCAGAGCGATAGCAGACAAAGTAAACTTTAAAGAGTGAGACATAAGCCGTCCTTGCTGTATTGAATATCCGAAACAGGGTAAGTAGCGCCGAAATTTGCTACTACCCTGCAATGTGCATCGTCTGTAATACTGTCTGTTAAAGACAGCGAGACTGATGACAAACACCGAAGCTGAATAAATGTTGGGTTTTATTTAACCCGTAAAAATTAACTCATTTATATTCATTGAGTTATTGGTTTTATGGGGCAAGACGCAGCCCAACATTAAACAGCACCAATAGCGTTGTCAGCAATCTGAGAGGCGACTATTACTCGTAAGTAAAGGTATAAATCGCATTGGTGGAGACCAGACCGGTTGTCACGCTGGCACCTGCATCAGACGATTTCACGTAAGACGCTTTAAAGTTGTAGGTTGCGATACCGTTGGTAAAGCTTTCTTCCATCGTGTTAGAAGGATCGTTGATTTTCACCAGCGAGAGAGCGTTGGCATCGTCAACATGGTGAACCGCGATATCAACCGCTTTCGCCGCCTCGATACCGCTGCGGGTCAGCGTTTCGTCGTTATCCAGGGTGCCCTTCGTATTGCTAAAAGAGGAGGACATCGTCAGATGTGATTTCACCAGGCCTGCGCCAGCATCGGAGCAGTCGATAATGATGGAGAAATCTTCTGCGTTTACGCCTGCGGTGCTGTTTTGAACTTCTGCGGTAACATCGCTAACGTGTGCGGTTTTCAGAGTAACCGTACCGTCGATATTGCTATTACCAACAGCGGAGCTGACGACTTTTTTACAGGTTTCAGCGCTGACCAGACCTTCAAAATTAATACGACCACCTTCGACAGCCATAACGGAAGAAGAGCCTAAAGCCATAAATACGGCTGTCGCCAGGAGAACTTTTTTCATACTTGCATCCTTACAAAATGAGATAAATGTACCACTTCAATAAGATTAAAGAGGGACGGCACATTTTATGCGTATATTTCATTATGTAAAATAACGAAATATTATATGTTTGTTTAAACGATATTTGTGGTGAATTTTTTTTTCAAAAGCAAAAATGCTGATTAGATTTATATGTTTTTTAATGATGTTTAAAAACAAGATAGTACATTAAATCTGCAAAAAAAGCGGCTTTAGGGGGAGAGGGATGTTAATGAATTCACTGAATCAATTTAATAATTTTACATATAAATGACATTCATTTTTGCTAAACAATCTTTTAAGTGAAAATAACGATTGGATTTATTCCATTAATTAGTGAGCGAAGTAATAATACAGGTTTCTTAAAAATAATATTAATTAAAAATTACCAGTATGCTGGTGCGGGGGTATGTTGATGAACAAGCTGCGTCAGCGCGACGCCATCGTCGGGGAAGCGCAGTTTTGGAGCGATCTCAAACAGCGGCCACAGCATAAAGCCGCGGTTTTTCATGTCGTAGTGCGGAACCGTCAGACGGTCGGTGTTAATCACTTCATCGCCAAACAGCATAATGTCGAGGTCCAGCGTGCGCGGCCCCCAGCGTTCCGCTTTGCGCACCCGGCCCTGTTGCAGCTCAATGCGCTGGGTATGGTTAAGCAATTCTTCGGGGGTGAGGGCGGTATCCAGCGCCACCGCGGCGTTCAGGTAATCGGGCTGATCCTGTGGGCCAAGCGGCGGCGTGCGGTAAAACGAAGAAACCGCAACGATACGGCTATCGGGAATGTTGGCGATAGCCTTCAGGGCGGCATTGACCTGCTCCAGCGGAGAGGCCAGATTACTGCCAAGCGCGATATATGCGATCGTCATACGGTGCCCTCGCGGCGCGGCGCGCGTTTGCGCGGACGTGAACGGCGGCGGCGTGGAGCAGGATCGTCGTCCAGCTCGTTGAGCATCCCTTTTTGTTCCGGCGGCGCGGAAGCCTGAAACTCGGCCCACCACTGCGCCAGACGTTGCAGCTCAGTATTATTTTCCACCTGAGCGCGCAGCTCCAGCAAATCAAACGCGGCGCGGAATTTAGGATGTTCCATCAGCTTCCAGGCGCGTTTGCCCTGACGACGGGACATCCGTAACTGAAGCTGCCAAATATCACGGGTAAGCGTGGTCAGACGTTTCGGGATCGCCAGCGAACGGCAGGCTTCATCCAGCACGTCATTCATGGCCAGCGCGAAAGCGTCGTAATAGGCCAGACCGCTCTCCTGAGCGATTTTTTGCGCCATTTCCAGCAGCGGATACCAGAACATGGCGGCAAACAAAAATGCCGGATTAACGCGCATTTCGTTACGGATGCGGTTATCCGTATTCTTCAACACCAGTGCAATGATGCGTTCCATTGCGCTGTCGCCGTTTTCGGTGAAATAACGCGTAATGGTAGGAAACAACGGCTGGAAGAGGTGGTATTCCCGCAGTTGTTGATAGGTTTCAAAACCGTTCCCCGCCTGCAACAGCTTCAGCGACTCTTCGAACAGGCGCGCGGGAGGAATGTCGTTTAGCAAGGTTGCCAGACGCGGGATTGGCTCAGCCGTTTCAGGGCTGATACGCATATTGAGCTTCGCAGCGAAACGCACGGCGCGCAGCATTCGAACCGGATCTTCGCGGTAGCGCGTTTCCGGATTGCCGATCAGGCGAATCACGCCTTCTTGCAGATCCTGCATCCCGCCGACGTAATCGCGCACGGTAAAATCCGCCACGCTGTAGTAAAGGCTGTTGATGGTGAAATCGCGGCGCTGGGCATCTTCTTCGATAGAGCCGAAGATATTATCGCGCAGCAGCATACCGTTTTGCCCACGCTGGGAGGTCGTACGGTCGCTTTCACTGCCTTCATGATGACCACGAAACGTTGCCACTTCGATAATTTCCGGGCCAAACATCACGTGAGCCAGGCGGAAACGACGCCCCACCAGACGGCAATTGCGGAATAATTTCCGTACCTGATCCGGTGTTGCGTTGGTGGTCACGTCGAAATCCTTCGGCTTTTTGCCGAGCAGGAGATCGCGGACGCCGCCGCCGACCAGGTAGGCTTCATAGCCCGCTTTGTTCAGCCTGTACAGTACCTTGAGGGCATTTTCACTGATATCTTTGCGGGAGATAGCGTGCTGTTCACGCGGGATAATCGTCATATGTGGACGGGCGACGGCTTGTTCTGCCTCGCTCTCCTCGCGGCTTAACACCTTACGGCAAAAATTAGCGACTCGGGTAAAAATAGCGCACCTCGGTAGTGTCATACATTAATAAGATCAACTTACTCTATGTCTTTCGCATTACGGCAGACGGGCGTAAGAGAACAACGCGACCTGGGCTGTAAGCATCATTAACGCCGCAGCAATGCGAAAGACGATGAGCAAAAATAGCGGCTAATCATAGCTCAGCGAGACGCATTTGAGAATGCCGGATTTACATTAGCCGATGTGGGTACGGCTGCAAGCCTCCAGTGCTCCACCGCAAAGCGCAGCAACTCCTCAACAGACATCTCCTGCCACGCTACGACGTCGCGTTGGCCTAAAAAGCGCAATGCCTGGACCAGTACCGGGCGCGGATCGCCTGTCGCAAGCGCAGGGGCATGATTTTGCTTGGAAAGTTTAGCGCCTTGTTCGTTGAGCGCCAGCGGAAGGTGCACGTAACCTGGCGCACGCCAGCCAAACTGTTTATACAGCGAAAGTTGTCGGACAGTGGGTTCGATTAAATCTGCGCCGCGGACGATCTCCGTCACCCCCTGAAAATGATCGTCGACCACCACGGCCAGATTATAAGCAAACAGTCCGTCGCGGCGGTGGATAATAAAATCTTCGCTCGCCAGCTGTGGGTCAGCCTGGATGTCGCCGCGCAAGGCATCATGGAAACGCATCACCGGATGCTGCTGTTTAATTCTGACGGCGGCATTCTCCGGCCCGTGGTATAACGTCCGGCAATGGCCGTCGTAAATACCGCCCAGACGTTGAATGCGCGAGCGGGGGCAAGTGCAGTAGTAGCTCAGTCCCTGCTCGTGAAGCCAGGCCAGCGCCTCGCGATAAGCCTCATGACGCTGTGATTGCCATAAGACCTCGCCATCCCAGTGCAGGCCGTAATGTTCCAGCTGGCGCAGAATGGTCGCTGCGGCACCGGGAACTTCACGTGGGGGGTCGATATCCTCTATGCGAACGCGCCAAATTCCGCGTTGCGCACGGGCTTGTAAATAGCTGCCGAGGGCGGCGATTAACGAGCCGAAATGCAGTTCGCCGGATGGCGACGGCGCGAAACGGCCAATATAGTGTGAGTCAGTCATGCTGCGGGCAATAAAGAATAAGGCGGGAAAACTCCCGCCTGTCATAAATAGGGTAGAAACGAACGGGATTAACCCGCCATCTGTTTTTCGCGAATTTCAGCCAGCGTTTTGCAGTCGATGCACAGATCGGCTGTTGGACGCGCTTCCAGGCGGCGGATACCAATCTCC
Organism: Salmonella sp. NW38; assembly: GCF_051807745.1. Classification (NCBI taxonomy): domain Bacteria; kingdom Pseudomonadati; phylum Pseudomonadota; class Gammaproteobacteria; order Enterobacterales; family Enterobacteriaceae; genus Salmonella; species Salmonella sp. NW38. Next base: position 459,169 of record NZ_JAMMTO010000002.1, read on the forward strand.
ACCCCGCAGGACTCGCAATAACCGAAGTCTTCATCTTCCACTTTCTTCAGCGTCTTCTCGATCTTTTTGATCAGTTTGCGCTCACGGTCACGATTACGTAACTCCAGGCTAAACTCCTCTTCCTGCGCGGCGCGATCGACCGGATCGGGGAAGTTGGCGGCTTCGTCCTGCATGTGCGTCACAGTGCGATCGACTTCATCCCGGAGTTGATTACGCCATGCTTCAAGAATACGCTTGAAGTGCGATAGCTGGGCTTCGTTCATATACTCTTCGCCCGGTTTCTCCTGGTACGGCTCCACCCCAGCGATGGCGAGAATACTCAGGGACGATGTTTTACGGTTTTGCCCTTCTTGCATGTTGCTTCTCCTTAACACGCACTATCGATCCCCATGTTCGGGGGAAAATCAGGTCGCTATAAATAGCAGATGCTTTTCCGGATAGCAATTATCTAAACGTAACACTTGACAACCCTGTGAGGAAAAGCGTATTTACGCACGCGGCCAGAATACTTAATAATCAGGCTGTTATTCCACTACAACGTTATGGGTACTGGTTCGTTCAGTTCCATTTTTTGGGCTGAAAGTTCTGCTTTATAAGCTAAAACTTCCACGCCTTTATTCTGAGCCTCGCTCAATAGCTGCGCGTATTTTATATCGATATGACGTGCGGGTGAAAAACGTGTAATGGCGGAGTGCAGCACCGCGAACACCACCACCGCGCGATGACCTGCCGCCGCAACGCCCATCAACTCCCGAAGATGTTTTTGCCCTCGTTCGGTGATGGCGTCGGGAAAATAACCGTTTTCTTTTTCCGCTAACGTGACCGATTTCACTTCAATATAGCAGTCCGGGCGGAAATCTGCCTGTAACATAAAATCTATACGGCTGCGCTCGGCGCCATATTTGACTTCACTTTTCAGAATATTGTACCCCGCCAGCGCCGGCAGGCGATTCTCCTGAATCGCTTCTTTCGTTAGCTGGTTCGCCCGCAGCGTATTCACGCAAATGAATGCGCCGGATTGCGTTTCAGTCAATTCCCAGGTATGCGGATATTTGCGTTTAGTATTTTCTGATGTCGAATACCAGACGGTATCGCCTGGCGTGGCGCAGCCGGTCATTGCGCCGGTATTAGGACAGTGCAGCGTAAGCGTCGTACCGTCAGGGGTGATCACATCGGCTAAAAAACGTTTATAGCGCTGAATCAACGTAGCGCGTTGTAAAGGGGGGGAGAATAGCATCGACATTCCTTCATTATTATTCGCCCAGCGTCCAGCGCTGCAGCTCGGCATAGCGGGTACGGCCTTGCCCATACGAAGAGGCGTAAAGCGCAAATGACGTAACCGGAAATGACCAGCAAAAGCCCGGCGGCGGGATAGCCACCGTATGGCTGGCGTCGCGCAGCAGCGTAATATGCGGGTGAAAAGGCTGCGGGCTTTGGTAACAACCGCTGCGGGCGGCCTGCGCGCGCAGCATATTAGCCAACTGCAACAACCCGTGCGGCGGCTGGCGCATCCCCAGCCACACCACGCGTGAACGCAGCCACTGACCGGCGTCATCCAGATGTAGCGTAAAGCCCGGCTGGCGAATTCGTCCGGCCAGTTGCGCAAGCGCGCGCTGCTTATCGTTACTGACGTCGCCTAAAAAGGCCAGCGTCAGGTGTAGGTTCGCCGCTGCCACGGGGCGTCCGTCTTCAGAGGCAAAATGGGTGGCGCGCCAGGCGATAATTTGCGCGCGCGCGTCGTCGGGTAAGTCAATCGCAAAAAACAGCCGTTTTGGCTCAGACATAGGGATACTCGGTTATGGATTAACACGATGCTACAATGCGGCGCAAAGAAAGTTAACCCCGTGGAGCCGTTTGTGACGTCATTGCCCGTTGCCGCCGTATTGCCTGAATTGTTGACAGCCCTCAAAACCGCGCCGCAGGTTTTGTTGTCCGCGCCTACCGGGGCGGGGAAATCCACCTGGCTGCCGTTGCAACTCCTGCAACAAGGTCCGGTTGCTGGAAAAATTCTCCTGCTTGAACCGCGTCGTCTGGCGGCGCGTAATGTCGCGCAGCGTCTGGCGGAAGCGTTGAATGAAAAGCCTGGCGAAACGGTAGGTTACCGGATGCGCGCGCAAAGCTGCGTGGGGCCGCGTACCCGGCTGGAAGTGGTGACAGAAGGCGTATTGACCAGAATGATTCAGCGCGATCCCGAATTACGCGGCGTGGGGCTGGTGATACTGGATGAATTTCATGAGCGCAGTTTACAGGCGGATTTAGCGTTGGCGCTGTTGCTGGATATCCAGCAAGGGCTTCGTGACGATCTCAGGCTGTTAATCATGTCAGCGACGCTGGATAACGACAGGCTCTGTCAGCGACTGCCTGATGCGCCGACGATCGTCTCGGAGGGGCGCGCGTTCCCGGTGGAGCGACGTTATCAACCGCTTGCGGCGCATTTGCGTTTTGATGAAGCCGTCGCGATGGCGACAGCGGAACTGCTGCGCAATGAAAACGGTTCGCTGCTGCTATTTTTACCCGGCGTAGGCGAAATACAGCGCGTTCATGAACATCTGGCGTCGCGGGTAGGGAGTGATGTCCTGCTTTGTCCGCTGTATGGCGCATTGTCTCTGGAGGCGCAACGCAAAGCGATTGTTCCCGCACCCGCCGGGATGCGTAAAGTGGTGTTGGCGACTAACATTGCCGAAACCAGTTTGACGATTGAAGGGATTCGTCTGGTCGTCGATAGCGCTCAGGAGCGCGTGGCGCGATTCGACGCGCGAACGGGACTGACGCGGCTGGTTACGCAGCGTATCAGTCAGGCGTCAATGACGCAGCGTGCGGGGCGCGCCGGACGACTGGCGCCGGGAATCTGTTTACATCTGCTGGCAAAAGAACAGGCGGAGCGGGCGGCGGCGCAAAGCGATCCGGAAATCTTACACAGCGACCTCTCCGGTTTGTTGATGGAGGTGTTGCAGTGGGGATGTCACGATCCGGCATCGCTTTTCTGGCTGGACAGGCCGCCGGAGGTGAATCTTCAGGCCGCCCGCCGTTTATTATTGATGTTAGGCGCGCTGGAGGGCGAGCGATTAAGCGCGCGGGGGCGGAAAATGGCGGCAATGGGTAACGATCCGCGTCTGGCGGCGATGTTAGTCAACGCCGACGAGGGCGATAGCGCCGCCACCGCCGCCATGCTCGCGGCCATCCTTGAGGACCCGCCGCGCGGCGGCGGTACGGATTTAAGCGTGCTATTTTCGCGGCGACAGCCGGGCTGGCAGCAGCGTAGCCAGCAGCTTTTAAAACGGCTGCAGGTGCGTAATGGCGAGCCGGATAGCGCGCTTATTATGCCGCTATTGGCCAGAGCGTTTAGCGACCGCATCGCGCGGCGCCGTGGTCAGGAAGGGCGCTATCAGTTAGCCAATGGTATGGGAGCGATGCTAGATGCGGATGACGCGTTGGGACGTCATGAATGGCTGATCGCGCCGCTGTTGCTGCAAGGGAGCGCCTCGCCGGACGCCCGAATATTGTTGGCGCAGCCGCTGGATATTGCCTCGCTGATTCAGTCGTGTCCTGATTTACTACGCCAGTCTGACACGGTTGAATGGGACGAAGCGCAGGGAACGTTGAAAGCGTGGCGCAGAATGCGTATTGGACAGTTGACGGTTAGCGTTCAGCCACTGGCGAAGCCGTCTGAAGAGGAGCTTCATCAGGCGATGCTGAACGGCATCCGCGATAAAGGTCTGGCCGTCCTTAACTGGACGCCGGAAGCGGAGCAGTTCCGTCTGCGTCTGCACTGTGCGGCGAAATGGCTGCCGGAATATGACTGGCCTGCCGTGGACGAGGCGTCGCTGCTGGCGACTCTGGAAAACTGGTTGCTGCCGCACATGACAGGCGTACAGTCGTTACGGAGTCTGAAATCTCTGAATGTGACTCAGGCGTTACGGGGACTGCTTGACTATGCCATGCTGCAACGTCTGGATAGTGAACTGCCTGGGCATTACACTGTGCCGACGGGAAGCCGAATAACGATTCGTTATCATGAAGATAACCCGCCCGCTCTGGCGGTCAGAATGCAGGAAATGTTTGGCGAAGCGAAGACTCCAACCATCGCTCAGGGCCGCGTGCCGCTGGTGCTGGAGCTGCTTTCGCCTGCGCAGCGACCGCTACAGATTACGCGCGATTTAAGCGCTTTCTGGCAGGGGGCGTATCGCGAAGTGCAAAAAGAGATGAAGGGCCGTTACCCCAAACATGTCTGGCCGGACGATCCGGCGAATACGGCCCCAACGCGGCGCACGAAGAAGTATTCGTGACGTGTTATACGTTGCCTCCAGGCCGGATAAGGCGTTAATCGCCATCCGGCAAAAGGGTAAATTGAGAGATTTCTTCTTCTGTCGTCTGGCGGAAGAATAGAGAATCGGGCCTTTGCGCCTGTATGTTGCGGAGAAAAAGCATGGCGGGGAATGACCGCGAGCCGATTGGACGTAAGGGGAAACCGTCACGTCCTGTGAAACAAAAGGTGAGCCGTCGTCGGCAGCATGACGACGATTATGATGATGACTATGAGGATGAAGAACCGATGCCGCGTAAAGGTAAGGGCAAAGGGCGTAAGCCTCGTGGCAAGCGCGGCTGGCTGTGGCTATTGCTAAAACTGTTTATCGTTTTTGTGGTGCTGTTCGCCATTTACGGCGTCTATCTGGATCAAAAAATCCGCAGCCGTATTGATGGCAAGGTCTGGCAGCTTCCGGCGGCGGTATATGGCCGGATGGTGAACCTTGAGCCAGACATGCCTGTCAGCAAAAACGAGATGGTGAAATTGCTGGAAGCGACGCAGTATCGTCTGGTGACGAAGATGACCCGTCCCGGCGAATTTACCGTGCAGGCCAATAGCATTGAGATGATCCGTCGTCCGTTTGACTTCCCGGACAGCAAAGAAGGGCAGGTGCGCGCGCGGCTGACGTTCAGTGACGGGCGTCTGGAAACCATCGTCAATCTGGATAACAACCGCCAGTTTGGCTTCTTCCGTCTCGATCCGCGGCTTATCACCATGCTTTCTTCGCCAAATGGCGAGCAGCGTTTATTCGTCCCGCGCAGCGGTTTCCCGGATCTGCTGGTCGATACGCTGTTGGCGACGGAAGACCGTCATTTCTATGAGCATGATGGCATTAGTCTTTACTCTATCGGGCGTGCGGTGCTGGCCAACCTGACGGCGGGACGCACGGTGCAGGGGGCCAGTACGCTAACCCAGCAGCTGGTGAAGAACCTGTTCCTCTCCAGCGAAAGATCATACTGGCGTAAAGCGAATGAAGCCTACATGGCGCTGATCATGGATGCCCGTTACAGTAAAGATCGTATTCTTGAGCTGTACATGAACGAGGTCTACCTCGGTCAAAGCGGGGACAATGAAATTCGCGGTTTTCCTCTGGCGAGCCTGTATTACTTTGGTCGTCCGGTAGAGGAACTGAGCCTCGATCAGCAGGCGTTACTGGTTGGGATGGTTAAAGGGGCGTCGATTTATAACCCGTGGCGCAACCCGAAACTGGCGCTGGAGCGTCGTAACCTGGTGTTACGCCTGTTACAGCAGCAGAAAATCATCGATCAGGAACTCTATGACATGCTGAGCGCGCGTCCGCTTGGCGTACAGCCGCGCGGCGGCGTTATTTCACCGCAGCCAGCGTTTATGCAGATGGTTCGTCAGGAACTGCAGGCGAAGCTGGGGGATAAAATTAAAGATCTCTCCGGCGTGAAGATCTTCACCACCTTTGACTCCGTGGCGCAGGATGCCGCAGAAAAAGCCGTTGTCGAAGGCATTCCGGCGTTGAAGAAGCAGCGTAAATTGAGCGATCTGGAAACCGCGATGGTGGTAGTGGATCGCTTTAGCGGCGAGGTGCGCGCGATGGTTGGCGGGGCGGAGCCGCAGTATGCCGGCTATAACCGTGCCATGCAGGCGCGCCGTTCCATCGGGTCGCTGGCGAAACCGGCGACCTATCTGACCGCGTTAAGTCAGCCGAACTTATACCGTCTGAACACCTGGATTGCCGATGCGCCGATTTCTCTGCGCCAGCCGAATGGTCAGGTCTGGTCGCCGCAGAACGACGATCGTCGCTACAGCGAAAGCGGGAAAGTGATGCTGGTGGATGCGTTAACTCGCTCAATGAACGTACCGACGGTCAATCTGGGGATGGCGTTAGGTTTACCGGCGGTAACCGATACCTGGACGAAGCTCGGCGTGCCGAAAGATCAGCTCAATCCGGTTCCGGCGATGCTGTTAGGGGCGCTGAACCTGACGCCGATCGAAGTGGCGCAAGCGTTCCAGACTATCGCCAGCGGCGGAAATCGCGCGCCGTTATCAGCGCTGCGTTCGGTTATTGCGGAAGATGGTAAGGTGCTGTACCAAAGTTATCCGCAAGCTGAACGCGCCGTACCGGCACAGGCGGCTTACCTGACGCTATGGACAATGCAGCAGGTCGTCCAGCGTGGTACGGGGCGTCAGCTTGGCGCGAAATATCCGGGTCTGCATCTGGCGGGTAAAACCGGGACGACAAACAACAATGTCGATACCTGGTTTGCCGGTATCGACGGCAGCCAGGTGACTATCACCTGGGTAGGCCGTGATAACAACCAGCCGACGAAATTGTACGGTGCCAGCGGCGCGATGGCGATTTACCAGCGCTATCTGGCGAACCAGACGCCGACGCCTTTAGTTCTGACGCCGCCGGAAGATGTGGTGGATATGGGCGTTGATTACGACGGTAATTTTGTCTGTAGCGGCGGTATGCGCACTCTGCCGGTCTGGACGGACGATCCAAATACGCTGTGCCAGCAGGGCGAGATGATGCAGCAACAGCAGCCGTCAGGCAATCCGTTCGATCAGTCGTCTCAGCCGCAACAGCCTGCGCAGCAACAGCCGCCGAAAGAAGAGAAGAGCGACGGCGTTGCCGGCTGGATTAAGGAGATGTTCGGCGGCAATTAATCACGGTAATAGTGCCGGGTGGCGCTGTGCTTACCCGGTCTACACCGTTACGACTCCATTACGCGCGACGTAGGCCGAATAAGATGCTTACGTCGCCATCCGGCAAATCCCCTATAAATAACATTTCAGTCTAATTTATTAACCCTTCCTTTTCATCTGGTTGTTTCTTAACCCCTTAGTTTTCGTAGGGCCGCGTATCGCTTGCCATTGCGACGATATTTCGCCTATCATGCTGCTGTTATAATAATAATTATCGTTTACGTTATCATTCACTTTCATCAGAGATATACCAATGGCGCGTCTTAAAACTGCTCAGCCAAACTCCTCACTGCGTAAAATCGCAGTTGTAGTAGCCACAGCGGTTAGCGGCATGTCTGTCTATGCACAGGCGGCGGTTCAACCGAAAGAAGAAACCATTACCGTAACCGCAGCGCCTGTCGCGCAGGAAAGTGCCTGGGGGCCGGCTCCGACCATTGCCGCGAAGCGTTCCGCCACCACCACCAAAACTGATACACCTATCGAAAAAACGCCACAGTCGGTTTCGGTGGTCACTAACGAAGAGATGCAGATGCATCAATTCCAGTCAGTAAAAGAAGCGTTGGGTTACACGCCGGGCGTAACGGTAAGCAGCCGCGGCGCTTCCAATACCTATGACTTCGTGATTATCCGTGGCTTCTCTTCCGTCGGCCTGAGCCAGAATAACTATCTGGATGGCCTGAAATTGCAGGGTAACTTCTACAACGATGCGGTTATTGATCCCTACATGCTTGAGCGTGTTGAGTTGATGCGTGGCCCAACGTCCGTTCTCTACGGTAAGAGCAACCCGGGCGGTATCATTTCGATGGTTAGCAAGCGGCCGACTACTGAGCCGCTGAAAGAAATTCAATTCAAAATGGGGACGGACAATTTGTTCCAGACCGGTTTTGATTTTAGTGATTCCCTGGATGACAACGGTGAGTTCTCATATCGTCTGACGGGACTGGCGCGTTCGACAAATGAGCAGCAAAAGAGTTCTGAGTCGCAGCGCTATGCGATTGCGCCCTCTTTTACCTGGCGTCCGGATGAGAAAACGAATTTTACGTTCCTTTCTTATTTCCAGAACGAACCAGAGACCGGCTACTACGGCTGGCTGCCGAAAGAGGGAACGGTTGAACCATTACCGAATGGTAAACGTCTGCCAACGGATTTCAACGAAGGGGCGTCAAACAACACCTATTCTCGTAACGAGAAAATGGTGGGATACAGTTTCGAGCATGGCTTCAACGACACTTTTACCGTGCGCCAGAATTTACGTTTTGTCGAAATGAAAACCGCGCAAAAAAGCGTCTATGGCACGGGGATTGCGGCGGACGGCCATACGCTTAACCGCGGTACTATCGTTGACAACGAGCGTTTACAGAATTTCAGCGTAGATACACAACTGGAAAGTAAATTCGCGACCGGCGATATTGATCATACGTTGCTGACGGGTGTCGATTTCATGCGTATGCGTAATGATATTAACGCGACGTTTGGTAGCGCGCCGTCAATCGATCTCTATAACAATTACCATCCTGAATACTTTGCTTTCGGCGGCGCTGAGCCGTACCAGATGAACGAAAGTAAACAAACAGGCCTTTATGTTCAGGATCAGGCGGAATGGAATAAGTGGGTATTTACTCTCGGCGGCCGTTATGACTGGTCTAAACAAGCGACAACGGTGCGTCAGAATTCCACTACGCCGACAGAAGGATATATTGAACGTAATGACCACCAGTTCACCTGGCGCGGTGGCGTAAACTACGTATTCGATAATGGAATTTCACCTTACTTCAGCTATAGCCAATCTTTCGAGCCAAGCGCCTTCGATTTGTGGAGCACCCCACGCGTTTCTTACAAGCCGTCAAAAGGCGAGCAATATGAAGCAGGGGTGAAATATGTACCGAAAGACATGCCGGTTGTTGTTACGGGTGCCGTTTATCAGTTGACCAAAACCAATAACCTGACCGCCGATCCAACCAACCCATTAGCGCAGGTGCCGGCAGGCGAAATTCGTGCGCGAGGTGTAGAGCTGGAAGCCAAAGCAGCATTGACGGCTAACATCAATATGACGGCGTCTTACACTTATACTGATGCTGAATACACGAAAGACACTAATCTGAAAGGGAATACGCCAGAGCAGGTGCCTGAACACATGGCGTCGTTGTGGGGCGATTACACCTTCAACGACGGTCCGTTGTCAGGTTTAACGCTGGGAACAGGCGGTCGTTTTATTGGTTCCAGTTACGGCGATCCGGCCAATAGCTTCAAGGTAGGCAGCGCAGCGGTGATGGATGCGGTCGTCAAGTACGATCTGGCGCGTTTTGGTATGGCGGGCTCCAGCATTGCGGTTAACGTTAATAATCTGCTCGACCGCGAATACGTCGCCAGCTGCTTCCAGACCTACGGCTGTTTCTGGGGCGCAGAACGTCAGGTCGTTGCAACGGCAACCTTCCGTTTCTAATTTCTTTTTGGGCACGGCTTGCCGTGCCCGTTTTACAAGTTGGCTGCGATGCAGGAAAACCACATTCATTCCGATACCACCTTTGCGCTGCGAAGCGTCGCCTTTCGTGTGCCGGGCCGCACGCTTTTACACCCTCTCTCGTTAACGTTTCCCGCAGGTCGCGTCACCGGACTTATCGGCCATAATGGTTCCGGTAAATCCACGCTGTTAAAAATGCTGGGCCGCCATCAGCCGCCTTCCGAAGGGGATATTCTGCTCGACAATCAGCCGCTGGCGAGCTGGAGCAGCAAGGCGTTTGCCCGCAAAGTTGCCTATCTGCCTCAACAATTGCCGCAGGCGGAAGGAATGACGGTGCGCGAACTGGTAGCGATTGGCCGCTATCCGTGGCACGGCGCGCTGGGGCGCTTTGGCGTCGCGGACCGGGAAAAAGTAGACGAGGCGATTACGCTGGTCGGCTTAAAACCGCTGGCGCATCGTCTGGTAGACAGTCTTTCCGGCGGCGAGCGCCAGCGCGCGTGGATTGCCATGCTGGTCGCGCAGGACAGCCGTTGTCTGCTGCTGGATGAGCCGACGTCAGCGCTGGATATCGCCCATCAGGTTGACGTGCTGGCGCTGGTGCATCGTTTAAGCCAGCAGCGCGGGCTGACGGTGGTTGCGGTGCTGCACGATATCAACATGGCGGCCCGCTACTGTGATTATTTAGTCGCGCTACGCGGCGGTGAAATGATTGCGCAAGGAACGCCTGCGGAACTGATGCGCAGTGACACGCTGGAGCAGATTTACGGTATCCCGATGGGTATCCTTCAGCATCCGGCGGGCGCGGCACCTGTGAGTTTTGTGTATTAATGCGTGATTTATATCCTCTTACTCGCCGCCGTTTATTAACGGCGATGGCGCTCTCGCCGCTGCTGTGGCAAATGAATACGGCGCAGGCTGCCGCTATCGATCCCCGCCGGATTGTGGCGCTGGAGTGGCTGCCGGTTGAGCTGCTGCTGGCGCTCGGTATTACGCCTTATGGCGTGGCGGACGTACCAAATTATAAGCTGTGGGTTAGCGAACCGCCGTTGCCGGATTCGGTGATTGATGTGGGTCTTCGCACTGAACCCAATCTCGAACTGCTGACGGAGATGAAGCCGTCGTTTATGGTCTGGTCGGCAGGTTACGGACCCTCGCCGGAAAAATTGGCGCGGATCGCGCCGGGGCGCGGGTTCGATTTTAGCGACGGCAAAAAGCCGCTGGCGGTGGCCCGACGCTCGCTGGTTGAACTGGCGCAGACGCTGAATCTGGAAGCTGCGGCAGAAAAACATCTGGCGCAATACGATCGCTTCATCGCCAGCCAGAAGCCGCATTTTATCCGCCGCGGGGGGCGTCCGTTACTGATGACGACGCTTATCGATCCACGGCATATGCTGGTGCTCGGCCCGAATTGCCTGTTCCAGGAGGTGCTGGACGAGTATGGCATTGTCAATGCCTGGCAGGGTGAAACCAAGTTTTGGGGCAGTACGGCGGTCAGCATCGATCGGCTGGCGATGTATAAAGAAGCGGATGTGATCTGCTTCGATCACGGGAATAGCACCGATATGAACGCGCTGATGGCAACGCCGCTGTGGCAGGCCATGCCGTTTGTCCGCGCCGGGCGCTTTCACCGGGTGCCCGCCGTTTGGTTCTATGGCGCGACCCTCTCCACGATGCATTTTGTCCGCATCCTGGATAACGTGTTGGGAGGCAAAGCGTGAGCAGAAAACGTGAAATGCCGGATGGCGGCGCGAAAAACGCCTTATCCGACCTACGGTTCGGGTGCTTTGTAGGCCGGATAAGGCGAAGCCGCCATCCGGCGTTGCTGTTATTGGCGCTGTTTGTTGCCGCCTGCTGGCTGACATGGGGTAACTTCTCCGTTGCGCTACCGCGCAGTCAGTGGCAACAGGCTATCTGGTCACCGGATATCGACATCATTGAGCAGATGATTTTTCATTACAGCCTGCTGCCAAGACTGGCGATTTCGCTGCTGGTGGGCGCGGGGCTTGGGCTGGTAGGCGTCCTGTTCCAGCAAGTATTACGTAACCCGCTGGCGGAACCGACCACGCTGGGTGTGGCGACCGGCGCGCAATTGGGGATCACGGTGACTACGCTTTGGGCGATTCCCGGCGCGCTGGCCACGCAGTTTGCCGCCCTGACGGGAGCCTGTATCGTCGGCGCGCTGGTGTTCGGCGTGGCGTGGGGCAAACGTCTGTCGCCAGTGACCCTGATCCTCGCTGGGTTGGTGGTTAGCCTCTATTGTGGTGCAATCAACCAGTTACTGGTGATTTTCCACCACGATCAGTTGCAAAGCATGTTTTTATGGAGCACCGGAACGCTGACGCAAACCGACTGGAGCGGCGTGCAGCGTCTGTGGCCGCAGTTGCTGGGCGGTGTGATGCTCACGTTATTGTTGCTACGTCCGATGACGCTGATGGGGCTGGATGACGGCGTTGCGCGTAATCTGGGGCTGGCGCTGTCGTTAGCGCGTCTGGCGGCGCTGTCGTTGGCGATTGTGTTGAGCGCGCTGCTGGTCAACGCGGTGGGCATTATCGGTTTTATCGGCCTGTTTGCGCCGCTGCTGGCGAAAATGCTTGGCGCAAGACGTCTGCTGGCGCGCCTGATGCTGGCGCCGCTCATTGGGGCGCTTATTTTGTGGCTATCCGATCAGATTATCCTTTGGCTCACCCGCGTATGGATGGAAGTTTCCACCGGTTCAGTGACGGCGCTAATCGGCGCGCCGCTGCTCCTGTGGCTGCTGCCGCGGCTTAAAAGCATGAGCGCGCCGGATATGAACGCCAGCGATCGTGTGGCGGCGGAGCGTCGGCATGTCCTCGCTTTTGCCGTTGCCGGTGGCGCGCTCCTGCTACTGGCAACATGGGTCGCGCTCTCTTTTGGTCGCGACGCGCACGGCTGGACGTGGGCGAGCGGAACGCTGCTTGAAGAACTGTTGCCGTGGCGCTGGCCGCGGATACTGGCGGCGTTAATGGCGGGCGTCATGCTGGCGGTGGCGGGCTGCATTATTCAGCGTCTGACCGGTAATCCAATGGCCAGTCCGGAAGTGCTGGGGATCAGTTCCGGAGCCGCGTTTGGCGTGGTGTTGATGCTGTTTTTGGTGCCGGGGAATGCCTTCGGTTGGCTACTGCCCGCCGGAAGCCTGGGCGCGGCGGCGACACTGCTGATTATTATGTTAGCCGCCGGACGCGGCGGTTTCTCGCCACAACGGATGTTGCTGGCGGGGATGGCGCTCAGCACCGCGTTTACCATGCTGCTAATGATGCTCCAGGCGAGCGGCGACCCGCGGATGGCGGAAGTGTTGACCTGGATCGCAGGATCTACCTATAACGCCACTGGCGGGCAGGTTACGCGAACCGCGATCGTGATGGTAATTTTGCTGGCAATTGTGCCATTGTGTCGCCGCTGGTTAACGATTTTGCCACTGGGCGGCGATGCCGCGCGCGCGGTGGGCATGGCGCTTACGCCGTCGCGTATCGCGCTGCTGGCGCTGGCGGCTTGTTTGACGGCAACTGCGACGATGACCATTGGGCCGCTGAGTTTCGTTGGACTGATGGCGCCGCATATTGCGCGGATGCTCGGTTTTCGCCGGACGATGCCGCATATGGTCATCTCGGCGCTGGCAGGGGGCGTTTTACTGGTCTTTGCCGACTGGTGCGGTAGGATGGCGCTATTTCCGTATCAGATCCCGGCGGGACTGCTTTCAAGCTTTATTGGCGCGCCGTACTTTATCTATTTGCTACGTAAACAGAGCCGCTGAGTTTGCCGGATGGCGGCATAAATGCCTTATCCGGCCTACGGCGTAGAATGTAGGCCGGGTAATCGTCACCCGGCAATTCATCCTTTACAATTTCGCAAACACCCGGCGCGCGGCGTCAATAGTACTATTAATGTCGTCCATGCTGTGTGCGACCGACATAAAACCCGCCTCAAACGCCGATGGCGCCAGATACACGCCTTCCTCCAGCATCAGGTGGAAGAAACGCTTAAAGCGTTCAACGTCGCACGCCATCACGTCCTGATAGCAGGTTACGCTCTCAGCGTCGGTGAAGAAAATCCCGAACATGCCGCCGACATGGTTGACGACCAGTGGGATCCCCGCTTCCTGCGCCGCTTCGCACAGCCCTTCCGCCAGACGGGTGGTGAGCTCATCCAGCGTTTCATGAATGCCGGGCTGGGCGACTTCATTCAGGCAGGCGAAACCGGCCGCCATCGCAATAGGGTTGCCGGAAAGGGTGCCCGCCTGGTAAACCGGGCCCGTCGGCGCCAGCGCATCCATTACATCGCGACGACCGCCAAACGCGCCTACCGGCATCCCGCCGCCGATGATTTTACCCAGACAGGTCAGGTCCGGCACGACGCCGTAGTAATCCTGGGCTCCGGCCAGCGCTACGCGAAAACCGGTCATCACTTCGTCGATAATCAGCAGCGCGCCGAACTCATCGCACAAGGCGCGCAGACCGGGCAGGAATTCCGGCAGCGGCGGGACGCAGTTCATGTTGCCCGCCACCGGCTCGACGATGATACAGGCGATTTCCTGCGGATATTGTTCAAACGCCGCGCGCACTGACGCCAGATCGTTATAAGTGCAGGTCAGCGTATGTTTCGCGAAATCTGCCGGCACGCCCGGCGAGTTCGGCTGACCGAGCGTCAGCGCGCCAGAACCGGCTTTGACCAGCAGGCAGTCTGCGTGGCCGTGGTAGCAGCCTTCGAATTTGATAATCTTATCGCGGCCAGTAAAACCACGCGCCAGGCGAATAGCGCTCATCGTCGCTTCGGTACCGGAGTTCACCATGCGCACCATGTCCATGGTCGGCACCAGGTTGGTGACCAGTTCCGCCATTTTCACTTCCATTTCGGTTGGCGCGCCGAAGCTTAAACCGCGCTCCGCAGCTTCGATCACCGCATTGCGGATAGCCGGGTGGTTATGCCCCAGTACCATTGGCCCCCAGGAACCGACATAGTCGATATACGCTTTGCCATCGACATCGTACAGATACGCGCCGTCCGCTTTTTCGATAAACAGCGGGGTGCCGCCCACGCCAGTGAAGGCGCGAACAGGGGAGTTCACACCGCCGGGGATCAGCTCGCGGGCCGCGCTATAGAGATTTTCAGACTTACTCATGGAAAGATTCCTGGTTCGTAGAAAAAGTGAATACCCGCTATTCTAAGTTATTCAGAGAAGGTTATGAAAGTTTTACGCATTTGAAACAATACGATTTGCAGGGGATTTTCGCGGCGTTGGCGAGTAGAATGCCGACTTTAGATTTGTATTACCAATTAATGATCTTCTGATGAAAACAGACACTTCCACCTTTTTAGCTCAGCAAATTGTGCGCTTACGGCGCAGAGATCAGATTCGCCGGTTAATGCAGCGGGATAAAACGCCGCTGGCCATCCTGTTCATGGCGGCCGTTGTCGGCACGCTTACCGGACTGGTTGGCGTCGCCTTTGAAAAGGCGGTTTCCTGGGTACAAAACATGCGCATTGGCGCGTTGGTTCAGGTCGCGGACCATGCGTTTTTGCTTTGGCCGCTGGCCTTTATCCTTTCGGCGTTACTGGCGATGGTCGGCTACTTTTTGGTACGAAAATTTGCGCCGGAAGCCGGCGGCTCGGGTATCCCGGAAATTGAAGGCGCGCTGGAGGAGTTACGTCCGGTGCGCTGGTGGCGCGTGTTGCCGGTGAAGTTTATCGGCGGGATGGGGACGTTGGGCGCAGGAATGGTATTAGGGCGCGAAGGGCCAACGGTACAAATCGGGGGCAACCTGGGGCGCATGGTGCTGGATGTTTTTCGTATGCGCAGCGCCGAAGCGCGGCATACGTTGCTGGCGACCGGCGCGGCGGCGGGGCTCTCTGCGGCGTTTAACGCGCCGCTGGCGGGTATCCTGTTTATTATTGAAGAGATGCGCCCGCAGTTTCGCTACAACCTGATTTCGATTAAAGCGGTGTTTACCGGCGTCATCATGTCGAGCATTGTGTTCCGCATATTTAACGGCGAAGCGCCGATTATTGAAGTCGGCAAACTGTCTGATGCGCCGGTTAACACGCTGTGGTTATACCTTATCCTCGGTATTATTTTTGGCTGCGTCGGGCCGGTATTTAATTCGTTGGTGCTGCGTACCCAGGATATGTTTCAGCGCTTTCATGGCGGCGAAATTAAAAAATGGGTGCTTATGGGCGGCGCGATCGGCGGCCTGTGCGGTATTCTGGGGTTGATTGAGCCGGAAGCGGCAGGCGGCGGATTTAACCTTATTCCTATCGCCGCGGCAGGTAATTTTAGCGTCGGGCTACTGCTGTTCATCTTTATTACCCGGGTGGTCACGACGCTGCTTTGCTTTTCTTCCGGCGCGCCGGGGGGCATTTTCGCCCCGATGCTGGCGCTGGGAACGCTGCTTGGTACGGCCTTCGGTATGGCGGCGGCAGTGCTTTTCCCGCAGTATCACCTGGAGGCCGGTACCTTTGCGATTGCCGGGATGGGGGCGCTGATGGCGGCGTCGGTGCGCGCCCCGTTGACGGGGATTGTGCTGGTGCTGGAGATGACCGATAACTATCAGCTCATTTTGCCAATGATTATCACCTGTCTTGGCGCGACACTATTAGCCCAGTTTTTGGGCGGGAAACCGTTATACTCAACCATCCTGGCGCGCACTCTGGCGAAGCAGGATGCGGAACAGGCGGCGAAAAACCAGAATGCGCCTGCGGGCGAGAATACTTGAACGAATTACCAGGGTATTAGATAATGACTGCCAATATTGGGTGAAAATTTATCCAATTACCGATGTCGTTTGGAGCAAAATATGAGTGATGACGTAGCGCTGCCGCTGCAGTTTACCGACGCAGCAGCGAATAAAGTAAAAAGTCTTATCGCTGACGAAGATAACCCGAATCTGAAACTGCGCGTGTATATCACCGGCGGTGGTTGCAGCGGCTTCCAGTATGGTTTTACCTTTGACGATCAGGTTAACGAAGGGGATATGACCATCGAAAAACAGGGCGTTGGCCTGGTGGTTGACCCGATGAGTTTGCAGTATCTGGTGGGTGGTTCGGTGGATTATACCGAAGGCCTGGAAGGTTCCCGCTTCATTGTAACCAACCCGAATGCGAAAAGTACCTGCGGGTGTGGCTCTTCCTTCAGCATTTGATTGCTGTTCGTTGTGCCGGATGGCGACGCGAGCGTCTTATCCGGCCTACAACATCTTTCCTGTAGGCCCGATAAGCGTAGCGCCATCGGGCAAAACAATATCAACGTCCGTTTTCATCCAGTGCAAACGTCGGCAATTTCAAATGCCAGCGAATGGCCGCCAGCCGAATGAACAGCGTGACGACCATACCCATCATGCTGGCGCTTTCCAGCGGTACTGAAAACGTATAAAACGCGGTGGCGTGAACAATCCCGCCGATAATACAGGCCGTGGCATAGATTTCGGTGCGTAGGATCATGGGAATCTCGCGTGCCAGAACATCGCGAATAATCCCGCCGCCGACGCCGGTAATCACGCCCATACAGACTGCCACTAATGGCCCCGTTTCAGCGAGGAAGGCTTTATTCACCCCAATGCCGACAAACACCGCCAGCCCGACCGCATCCAGTACCGGCAACATCCATTTCGGCAGACGTCTTGGCTGGCGAACCAGCAGGATGGTCAGCATACTGGTGACCATGGCGACGACCAAATCGGTAGGATCTTTAACCCAGAATACCGGGCCGTTATCCAGCGCCATATCGCGGATTGTCCCGCCGCCGACGGCAGTAACGACGCCGAGCACCAGGACGCCGAACGGGTCCATACGTAATTTCCCGGCCAGCAACACGCCAGAGATAGCAAATACAGCCGTGCCTACAATATCCAGCCAATAGACGAGCATTGTCGAATCCCCACTGGGAGCCTGGTAAGACAGGCTCTAATTCACCTGTGAAAGCGCATTACAGAGTTGTTTTGCGGCGAGGATAATACGCGGGCTTGCGCGTTCAAACCAGTCGCTGTTAAGCGGAATAACCGGAATTTTTAACAGGTTTCCCCAGTATTGTTCAATTTTGAGAATTTCGCCCGCTTTTCCGGCCACGATAATGGCCTGAGGATGCCTTGCCAGCACCTGTTCACGGCTGACTTGCGGCCACGGCACGCGGCTGTCAGCAAAGACGTTTTCTCCGCCGCAGGTCGTCAAAACCTGATGTTGAATAGACCCTTTACCACTGGTAAACAGAGGATTCATGCCAAACTGAAGAAAGACGCGCTTTTTAGCTTTACCGGCATACTCGGCGTTGAGCGCGGCGTACTCGTTTAGCAATGTCTGCGCTGCCTGCTGAGCCTTTTCCGGCTGCGGGCTCCAGGCGGCCAGTTGACGGAGCGTGTCGGCGATCTGTTCGATGCTTACCGCGTCCACCCATATGACCTTAATACCTAATGACGTCAGTTGGTTTACCTGGCGTTCCGCATTACCGCCGCGCCAGGCGACGACCAGATCCGGCTTCAGCGCCACAATGCGTTCCAGATTCATTCCCTGCCAGGTAGAGACCTGTTCTATTTTTTGCGCTTCGGGCGGGTAGTCGGAATAGCTGCTGACGCCAACGGGCGTAATCCCGGCGGCAAAAGCGAGCTCCGTATTGGCGGGAGAGAGGGTAATGACGCGCGGCGCAGCGTAAAGCCACACCGGGAGCGTAAGCAGCAGGGCGACCAGCGCCCTGAACATTTGCTTAGCCATGCGCCAGTTTCTGTACCAGCGTCTCGACCATCAGAGTCGACTGTTTCGCCGCCACCGCGAGGAATTCGTCAAAGCTGAGGTGCGATTGCTGATCGGCCACGTCAGAAATAGCGCGTACAACCACGAACGGCACGTTGAAGTTATAGCAGACGTGTGCGATAGCGGTGGCTTCCATCTCTACGGCGACCGCGTCGGGGAAGTTATGCCGAATTTTTGCCAGCCCGACGGAGCCGTTAATAAACGCGTCGCCGCTAACAATAAGGCCGCGTACCGCGTTCAGATTCAGCTCTCTGATGCAGGATTCTGCGGCGGCGATCAGTTTATCATCGGCCTTAAATCCGGCCGGACAGCCCGGTAATTGCCCGTATTCATAGCCGAAAGCGGTCACATCAGCGTCGTGGTAACGCGCTTCGTCAGAGACGACGATATCGCCGACCTTCAGCGTGGACGCCAGACCGCCTGCGGAACCGGTATTGATGATCACGTCCGGTTTGCAGTGCTCCAGAAGCAACGTTGCGCCCAGCGCCGCCGCGACTTTACCGATACCAGATTTCAGCAACGCCACTTCGGTGCCGTTCAACTGGCCGGTGTAAATTTCGCAGCCGCCCAGCGTAATCGTCTGACGGTTGTTAATTTTGTCACGCAGCAGCGTAACTTCTTCTTCCATTGCGCCAATGATGCCGATTTTCATAGATTTACTCGCGATAAGTCAGTTTTGAGGGCATAGTTTATCATGCGCTTATGGGGAAGCGCATTTCTCAGGCGGGGAGAGGATATGGCATCGATCGATTTCCGAAATAAAATTAACTGGCATCGTCGTTATCGTTCACCGCAGGGCGTAAAGACGGAACATGAGATCCTGCGGATTTTTGAAAGCGATCGCGGGCGGATTATCAACTCTCCGGCTATACGCCGTTTGCAGCAAAAAACGCAGGTTTTCCCGCTGGAGCGCAATGCCGCGGTGCGTACTCGCCTGACGCATTCGATGGAGGTGCAGCAGGTAGGGCGTTATATCGCGAAAGAGATTTTAAGCCGCCTGAAAGAGCAAAACCGACTGGAGGAGTACGGTCTGGATGCGCTGACCGGTCCCTTTGAAAGTATTGTGGAAATGGCCTGCCTGATGCACGACATTGGTAATCCGCCGTTCGGTCATTTTGGCGAGGCGGCGATCAATGACTGGTTTCGTCAGCGGCTGCATCCGGAAGATGCGGAAAGTCAGCCGCTCACGCATGATCGCTGTGTGGTTTCCTCGCTACGGTTACAGGAAGGCGAAGAAAATCTGAACGATATTCGCCGCAAGGTACGTCAGGATATCTGCCATTTTGAAGGCAATGCACAGGGAATTCGTCTGGTACATACGCTCATGCGGATGAATCTTACCTGGGCGCAGGTTGGCGGAATTTTAAAATATACCCGTCCGGCATGGTGGCGAGGGCCGGTGCCGGATTCCCATCGCTATTTAATGAAGAAACCGGGCTATTATCTTTCTGAAGAGAAGTATATTGCGAGGTTACGTAAAGAACTTCAGTTAGCGCCTTACAGTCGCTTTCCATTAACGTGGATTATGGAAGCCGCAGATGATATTTCTTATTGTGTTGCCGATCTTGAAGACGCGGTAGAGAAAAGAATCTTTAGCGTTGAGCAGCTTTATCACCATTTATATCACGCGTGGGGCCACCATGAGAAGGATTCGCTGTTTGAGCTGGTGGTAGGAAATGCGTGGGAAAAATCACGCGCCAATACATTAAGCCGCAGTACCGAAGATCAGTTTTTTATGTATTTACGGGTAAATACATTAAATAAACTGGTGCCCTATGCCGCTCAGCGTTTTATTGATAATTTGCCGCAGATTTTTGCCGGTACCTTCAATCAGGCGTTACTGGAAGATGCCAGCGGTTTTAGCCGCCTGCTTGAACTCTATAAGAATGTGGCGGTTGAACATGTGTTTAGCCATCCGGATGTAGAACAGCTTGAACTACAGGGATACCGGGTGATCAGCGGATTATTAGATATCTATCAGCCGCTATTAAGTTTGTCGCTTAACGACTTTCGCGAGCTGGTGGAAAAGGAACGGTTGAAACGCTTCCCCATAGAATCGCGCTTATTTCAGAAACTTTCTACGCGCCATCGTTTGGCCTACGTGGAAGTCGTCAGTAAATTACCTACGGATTCGGCGGAGTACCCGGTACTGGAATATTATTATCGCTGTCGGTTGATTCAGGATTATATCAGCGGGATGACTGACCTTTACGCATGGGATGAATATCGGCGTTTGATGGCGGTCGAACAGTAAATGGACTTTTGTAAAGATGGACAATAAATTTTTACTTTTTCCAGAAACTTTGTTCCGGAACTTCGCGTTATAAAATGAATCTGACGTACACAGCAATTTTGCGTTACCTGTTAATCGAGATTGAAACACATGA
Source organism: Salmonella sp. NW38 (assembly GCF_051807745.1). Classification (NCBI taxonomy): domain Bacteria; kingdom Pseudomonadati; phylum Pseudomonadota; class Gammaproteobacteria; order Enterobacterales; family Enterobacteriaceae; genus Salmonella; species Salmonella sp. NW38. The sequence goes on from NZ_JAMMTO010000002.1 coordinate 479,756, forward strand.
AAAAAACCACATTAGCAATGAGTGCACTGGCTCTGAGTTTAGGTTTGGCATTGTCGCCTCTGTCTGCCACGGCGGCTGAAACGTCCTCTTCAGCAATGACTGCCCAGCAGATGCCAAGCCTGGCACCGATGCTCGAAAAAGTGATGCCATCGGTGGTCAGTATTAATGTAGAAGGTAGCACCACGGTGAATACGCCGCGTATGCCGCGTAATTTCCAGCAGTTCTTTGGCGATGACTCCCCGTTCTGCCAGGACGGTTCTCCGTTCCAGAATTCTCCGTTCTGCCAGGGCGGCGGTAACGGCGGCAACGGCGGTCAACAACAGAAATTCATGGCGCTGGGCTCCGGCGTAATTATTGACGCCGCAAAGGGCTACGTCGTTACCAACAACCACGTGGTTGATAACGCCAGCGTGATTAAAGTACAGCTTAGCGATGGACGTAAATTCGATGCTAAAGTGGTGGGCAAAGATCCACGTTCTGATATCGCGCTGATTCAAATTCAGAATCCGAAGAACCTGACGGCGATTAAGCTGGCGGACTCCGACGCGCTGCGCGTGGGGGATTATACCGTCGCTATTGGTAACCCGTTTGGTCTGGGCGAAACGGTGACGTCAGGTATCGTTTCGGCGCTGGGGCGTAGCGGCCTGAACGTAGAAAATTACGAGAACTTTATTCAGACCGACGCCGCGATTAACCGCGGTAACTCCGGCGGCGCGCTGGTGAACCTGAACGGTGAGCTGATCGGTATTAACACCGCGATTCTGGCGCCGGACGGCGGCAACATCGGTATCGGCTTCGCTATCCCCAGTAACATGGTGAAAAACCTGACGTCGCAGATGGTGGAATACGGCCAGGTGAAACGCGGCGAACTGGGGATCATGGGGACTGAGCTGAATTCCGAATTGGCGAAAGCGATGAAAGTCGACGCCCAGCGTGGCGCGTTCGTCAGCCAGGTGATGCCGAATTCGTCCGCGGCGAAAGCGGGTATCAAAGCCGGGGATGTTATTACCTCGCTGAACGGTAAACCGATCAGCAGCTTTGCGGCGCTGCGCGCTCAGGTCGGCACTATGCCGGTCGGCAGCAAAATCAGCCTCGGTCTGCTGCGTGAGGGTAAAGCGATTACGGTTAATCTGGAACTGCAGCAGAGCAGCCAGAGTCAGGTTGATTCCAGCACCATCTTCAGCGGGATTGAAGGCGCTGAAATGAGCAATAAAGGCCAGGATAAAGGCGTTGTGGTGAGCAGCGTGAAAGCGAATTCACCCGCCGCGCAAATTGGCCTCAAAAAAGGTGATGTGATTATCGGCGCTAACCAGCAGCCGGTGAAAAATATCGCCGAGCTGCGTAAAATTCTCGACAGCAAGCCGTCGGTGCTGGCGCTGAATATTCAGCGTGGTGATAGTTCTATTTATTTGCTGATGCAGTAATCACCTTTGTCCCCCTTCCGCCATGGAAGGGGGCAACACTTTTCTGTGAAACCCCCCACAACTCCATACTTCTTTGCACTGTTTTGTGCATTTGCACAATGTCGAGACCTGTCATCTTCCTTATGCTTGTGCTCTGCTCACAGGAGGGATTTATGGCTGGCTGGCATCTTGATACCAAAATGGCGCAGGATATCGTGGCGCGCACTATGCGCATCATCGATACCAATATCAACGTAATGGATGCCCGCGGGCGCATTATCGGCAGCGGCGATCGGGAACGTATTGGTGAATTGCACGAAGGCGCGCTGTTAGTGCTGTCGCAGGGCCGGGTTGTGGATATCGACGACGCCGTGGCGCGACACCTGCACGGGGTGCGTCAGGGGATTAATCTTCCCTTACGCCTTGAGGGCGAAATTGTCGGCGTGATCGGCCTCACCGGCGAACCAGAGCATCTGCGTAAATATGGCGAACTGGTGTGTATGACTGCCGAAATGATGCTGGAGCAGTCGCGGTTAATGCACCTTTTGGCGCAGGATAGCCGTTTGCGCGAAGAGCTGGTGATGAACCTGATTCAGGCCGAAGAAAATACGCCGGCGCTGGTGGAATGGGCGCAGCGTTTGGGGATCGATTTGAACCAGCCACGTGTGGCGGCGGTGGTGGAAGTCGACAGCGGCCAGCTTGGCGTCGATAGCGCAATGGCGGAACTTCAGCAGTTGCAGAATGCGCTTACCACGCCGGAGCGTAACAACCTGATAGCCATTGTGTCTCTCACCGAGATGGTGGTGCTCAAACCCGCCTTAAACTCGTTTGGTCGTTGGGATGCTGAAGATCATCGTAAGCGCGTAGAGCAGCTTATCTCGCGAATGAAAGAGAATGGTCAGCTACGTTTTCGCGTGGCGCTGGGCAATTACTTTACCGGGCCGGGCAGTATTGCACGCTCATACCGCACGGCGCGCACCACGATGATGGTCGGCAAACAGCGGATGCCAGAAAGCCGCAGCTATTTTTATCAGGATTTGATGCTGCCGGTTCTGTTAGATAGCCTGCGTGGCGGCTGGCAGGCCAATGAGCTGGCGCGCCCGCTGGTAAAACTCAAAGCGATGGATAACAACGGATTATTACGTCGGACGCTGACGGCGTGGTTTCGCCATAATGTCCAGCCGCTGGCGACCTCTAAGGCACTGTTTATTCATCGTAACACGCTGGAATATCGGCTAAATCGTATTTCGGAACTGACCGGGCTGGATTTGGGAAATTTTGACGATCGGCTGTTGCTGTATGTGGCGCTACAGCTGGATGAACAGCGTTAAGTCCGGCAGCGCTTCGCTGACCAGAGCAGGGAACTTGGGCGAAGTGGTAGGCCGGATTAGGCAAAACCGCCATTCGACAACGTAATCTCACAGCGCCCGAAGACGCTGTGATGGGGGGGGGGGTTAATTCGTGGTCAGGCGCTGCAATCCCCGCGCCGTGACCTGCCAGATCACGTGTTGCGGCTGCGGCCAGCTTTCGCCATTGAGCGGGTTGCGGATAACCGACTGGTCTGCGCCCTCGGCATGAAAGACCTCAATCGTATAATCCTCACCCAGCCCGCAGACGTCAGTATAGCCGCCAAGCTGCACCGAACCTTTTATCGACTGACGGTAAACCACCGTACCGCGCGTATTATAAATCGTCACTGCCGCATATTCCGTTGCGAAGTCGCTATGCGGCACAATTGGGTATGCGGTAAAGATAAATTGTTGCGCACGGATGTCTATTTCCATACTGGCAAAACCATTTTCTTCCTTGCCAATAAGCTGCCAGCTGAATTTATCGCCATATAATGCGGCAGCATCGGAGGTATTTTTCTCTTCCGTTTGTTCCGGTGAGTCGACCTCCAGCCCATCGCTCACCACGCGCCAGCGGTTGTGTTTTTTCAGCGTGACGTTTTGCCCGGTCGTTTCATTGATGGCGTTGCAACGGTAAGGTTCGTCATGGAAGAGCTCAATGTACATTCCCGCTTGCAAAACAACCGTATCGCTATCGGCTGAATAGTGGGTGATGCCATCATAATGACGGCTATAGATAACCTCGCCGGACTCCTCCTTCACCGTGAGCGTGCTGTATGTCGCGGTATAGTAGGGATGAGGCTGCCCGGCCAGTGTTTCTATTGTCATGCGCTGTTGCCGATTATCGTAAGCAAGCTGGCAAAACGTTCTGTCGCCTTGTCCGCGTAACTGCAACGTCACGCCTTTACCGATGCCTTCGCCCGGCTCGCTGTTATCCGTCGGCAGCACATCAACGCTGTCGCGCATTAACGCGCTACGGGTCGGCTCTTCAATGTGGGAGAGCATCAGCCAGAGATCGTTTTTGCAAGCGGCATAAGGTTGCGCCATCAATGAAGGGCAGGCGCGGATAGCATCTGCGCGATGGATAAACATAGCCTGGAGATCTGCGGCAGGATCGTTGTTGAGCGAAAAATGATAAAGCCCTTCGCTATCAAGACGCAGTAACTGATATTTCGTCGACGAGACCAATGTCAGATAGCCCGGCGAGGCTTTCAGGCGGCCAGGCTCGGCATGATAAAGATAAAGGTGGTAGTGGTCGCTAAACGGCACCACAATTTTTTCGGTGGCGCAGTTTGTTCCGTTCATCTTACGTTCAAAAACCTTTTCGCCGCTGGCGGTTAACACCGTTATGCTGGCGTATAACGTATTCGCGAAGTAGCTGTGCGGCGTGGCTTTCGTGATGTCCAGAACTAATTGTCTGGCCTCATGATCCACGGCTAAACGGGCGAAGGGCATGTCGCCGTAGCCGAGGAAAATCAACTGCTCGTTATGCGCGGTGCTGTCCTGCAAGGCGGTGAAATTAACGGTAAGCGCGTTTTCCCCTTCGCGGATAACCACATAGTCCGTGTCCGGGCGGTATTTCTGCGATCGCCCTTTGGGCAGGGTGAGATGGTAAATGCCAATGGGCAGGGGAGTTAACGTGAGCGTACTGTCGTTGACGGGCAATGTATACGTGTTGCCGGCGTTGTCGTGTAGCGTTAAGGCGCGTCCATAAAGTTGCTCCGGCTGATCGATATTCAGCGTTAGCGTGAGCGTTCCCGTTTTGTTCAGCGCCGCCAGCTCGGCGTTTTCAACCAGCCAGACAAAAGAGTCCAGTCCCAACTGCTGGCGCGCGCTTTCCCATTCGCGCTCCGGCAGCAGATCGTAAAGCGGCCAGACGGGTTTTACCGCCTGTGCGGCGATCTGCTCGCGGGTGAACGCATCGACCGGTAAGCCGCACAGCTGAATAAACGGCGCGACGTCATAACCTGAGGCTGTGGCGATGGCGTCCGCCAGCAGATCGGTCAGACGATGCTCGCAGGGCAAAAAGTTTTCGTCAGCACCCAGCTCGCGGTAGTTCTGGTTAAACACCCGGAAGGCTTCTGTTCCGCCTTTAAATAACATCAGCATCAGAAATTGCAGACGGGGTCGGACGCCCCAGGCGCTAATCGGCGTGCGATTCCGCAGATGGGTAATGAATTGCAATTCCTGCTCAGACTGCCGTCCGTAATCATAGAGCCAGCCGTCGGTATAAAGATGGTTCCCCTGGTTCAGGTTAAGCTGCTGGAAAAACGCGGCGTAAATGTTGTTCCACACCTCACCGACTGGCAGGTCGACGTCATTCATAAAGACGCCCTGATAGCCGTGACCGATTTCATGCAGAATCGTCCACTGCGTGACGACATTATCGATCCACCCCTGGCTTAATGTTGCAGCCGTTTGCGCGCACCACCAGGGGAGATAATAAGCCGCGCCGACGCCGTGTTTATCCGCTTTAATAAAATAGCGGTTAGCGACATTTTGATTAAGCGGCGAAGCAGGGCTATCGCTGAGACCAGTCCAGTCATTATAGGCGTCGATCACTCGCGTATAGTACGCATCCAGCGCGGTGATACCGGCGTTGATGACATTAGCGCGATCCGCCCAGGGCAGCAGAAAACGCACACGGTCCAGTTCCAGCAGGGCAAAAGGCGACGCCTGTTCTTCCCAGGTCTGGAAAAAAGTGTCTTCGGATTGCCCCTTACGCCAGTGTGGCAAATTTTTATTGCTGGTTGGCTGTCGGTAGATCACCGAAAACTCGCCGCCCTGCGCAAAAAAGAGGGTATCAATAAAGGGAACGGAATCGACCGTTGTGCTGATCGTTTGCCAGTTGCCGTTCAGCGTAAGCGACTTCTCACACGCTGAGTCATTGCACAGCAGACGGAGTCTGGCGTTACCGGCGTTGTTATTTGGCTGGCGGATTTGCAGCTGCGTATTCGCTGGCAGAATAAATCCCAGCGCCTGGCGGTCGTGCTCGCGCCCCTTTTCAAATTTGATGTTATCCAGTCCGGGGGCCGCAGGCAGCGAATAACATGTTAGCGTGATTTCCTGAGTCATATAACCTCCATAAATAGGGAGGATGAACATAGCTTTTTATTTTTATTAATAAATACAGCAGGATAACGAAATGATATGTATTGAGCCGCTGTGAGGCATAGTGATGAAAAATGGTGGTAGCCGTGAGGCGGATGAGAGGGAGCAGCAGAGTGAGAGGGGCCCGAAATGAAGCCCCGGCAGCTTTTTTATTTGCGGGTAAGCTTGTCCAGATCGGCTTCGATTTCACTGATCTTATTCGCGACGACGCTTTCCAGGTGGCGCAAGTCGTCGAGGATCTTACGTTTGAGATCGAGTTCTGAGCGGTCGCGCTGGCAGATTTGGTCCAGCTCGTCAATCACATAGCGTAGGTTAGGGCTAATCTCCTGTACTTCTTTATAACCCTGACCGATGCCATCGGCCACCACCGTTTTACGCTGGCGTGGATACTTAAACTTCACGCTTTTAGCAAAGAATTCACCTCTATCCTTTTGAAAATAGATTTTCAGGATATCGTTATTGGCTTCTTGCCGCAGGCTGTAACGATCGATTTCCTCAGGATTGGTAATGCCCAGACTTTTTAGATTGTCATACATAGCGGTATCCTTCATCACACTATAACTTTTGAATAATTAACGAAAAGTTGGTTTTTCGCCACCAATGGATACAAAAAAAGCGCGGTTGATCGCAGAAGACGTCTCGGCAACGTCATGAGTAAAAGGGCGGTGGTTATTGATAGTTTAAGTAATTCAACGCGATATTCCGTTTATAGAGAAAGCGTTTGAGGTCAGTGTGGAAAATTGACCGGAGGTAGTGGTCGATAACCTTGAGAGGCGGAGTCTATGTCCGGAACGTATAATGCTACTATTCGCCGGGTGGTGATTTCCGCCTGGATAGGAAACTCCATTGAATATTATGATTTTCTATTATACGGCCTGGCAAGCGCGCTGATATTTGGCCCGCTTTTTTTCCCTGGCGCCAGCCCATTGACTGCAACGTTATCTTCTTTTGCCAGTTTCGGCGTGGGATTTATTTCCCGGCCGCTGGGCGCGCTATTTTTTGGCAACAGGGGAGATACGCTTGGGCGTAAAAACACGTTATTAATCACGTTAGGTGGGATGGGCGCGGTCACGTTTCTCATCGGTTGCCTGCCTTCTTACGCCAGTATTGGCGCGCTGGCGCCTGCCTTACTGGTTATTCTGCGTTTTCTGCAGGGATTTATGGTTGGAGGCGAATGGGGAGGCGCCATGTTAATGGTCGTGGAATATGCTGCTGGAAAGCACCGGGGGCGGTTAAGCGCGCTATCGCAAACAGGAGGACTCACGGGACAATTATTGGCGACAGGCGCATTTATAGTCGTGACCCAATTACCGAAGGATGCGTTGTTATTGTGGGGATGGCGTATTCCTTTTCTGCTCAGTGCGCTTTTGGTGCTGCCTGGATTATATATGCGTCATCGTCTGGATGAGACGCCTGTCTTCCGTGCGTTTAAAAAGCAGCAGGCCATTAAGCATATGCAGCAAAAAGAAGAAAGGCCGGTGGTCAAAGTGGTACGAGAACAATGGCGCAGCATTTTGCTGATTATAATTCTACGTTTTGCGGAAAGCGTTCCCTTTTTTCTTGCCACCGTCTTCGCGGTTTCCTGGGCGACGACGCAGCTTGGGATTGCCAGCCTGACTATTCTGTACATTGTAATGTTCACCTGTCTGCTGGCGTATCCCATGCACGTGCTATTTGGCATCATGTCGGATCGGCGTGGCTGCCGTCAGGTGTATATTTTCGGCGCGCTTTTTGTCGCGGCAATGGCTTTTCCCTTTTTCTGGCTGCTGGAAAGCCGTTCGCTCATACTGATGACAATGGGCTACGTTCTGCTTATTAACATTGGTCATAATTCACTGAATGCCGTGCAACCTTCTTTTTTCGCCGGACTGTTTCATCCGCCTGTACGCTACAGCGGTTCATCAATTGGCGCTCAGTTGGGGGCGGTTGTGGCAGGGGGATTCACGCCGTTTATCGCTAAAGCGTTAAGCGCAGTCTATGATAACAGTTGGACTTTGGTTGCCGGTTATGTCGTTTTGACTGCGTTGGCTTCGGCATTTGCGGCAAAGATTGCGCCGGAAACCGTGTTACCGCATTCGCCGTAATGCAAAGGGGGGCTGTCGCCCCCGCTTTTCACTCGCTTAATCAATAGTGCGCAATAATTCGTTAATGCCCACTTTGCCACGCGTTTTGGCGTCGACTTTTTTCACGATCACCGCGCAGTACAAACTGTACTTACCGTCTTTTGACGGCAGGTTGCCGGAAACGACCACGGAGCCCGCCGGTACGCGGCCATAGTGAACTTCACCGGTTTCGCGATCGTAGATTTTGGTGCTCTGGCCGAGGTATACCCCCATGGAAATGACGGAACCTTCTTCGACAATGACGCCTTCCACGACTTCAGAACGCGCGCCAATAAAGCAGTTGTCTTCAATGATGGTCGGGTTAGCCTGCAGCGGCTCCAGTACGCCGCCGATACCCACGCCGCCGGAAAGGTGAACATTTTTACCAATCTGCGCGCAGGAACCCACCGTCGCCCAGGTATCAACCATGGTGCCTTCGTCAACGTAGGCGCCGATGTTAACGTAAGACGGCATCAGCACGGTGTTGCGGGCGATAAATGCGCCCTGACGAACGGCTGCAGGCGGAACGACGCGGAAGCCTTCTTTCTGAAAACGCGCTTCGTCGTAATCAGCGAATTTCATCGGGACTTTATCGAAGTAGCGGCTTTCCGCACCGTCGATAACCTGGTTATCGTTAATACGGAAAGAGAGCAGAACCGCTTTCTTCAACCACTGGTGAGTGACCCACTGACCGTCGATTTTTTCTGCGACACGCAGCGCGCCGGAATCAAGTAGAGAAATGACCTGGTTTACCGCCTCTCGGGTCACGGTATCTACATTAGCCGGCGTAATATCGGCGCGGCGCTCAAAAGCGGTCTCAATAACGTTCTGTAACTGCTGCATTGTTAAACTCTTTCATATAAATAAACACACTACCCTTTATCGTTTGGATTGAGGGCCGCTGTCAACCGTTGTTGCACCTCAAGTTGCAGCACATTATTAAGCGCGCGCCGATCCGCTGTGGCGATTATGAATAAATCTTCTACTCGTTCACCAATGGTTGTAATTCGGGCGCCATGAAGCGAAATTCCCAGATCGGCAAAAATTTGTCCGACCCTGGCCAGCAGACCAGGTTGATCGAGCGCGATCAATTCCATGAATGATTTTCTGTCGGTATGGGTGGGCAGAAAATTGACTTCCGTTTCGACCGTAAAGTGTCGTAACTTTGCCGGTTGCCGACGCGGCTGCGGCGGCTGCCAGCTACGCTGCGTAATGGTCTGTTCAAGTCCGGTGCGAATAACGTCATGGCGATCCGCCGCCAGCGGGCTGCCGTCTGGTTCCAGAACGATAAACGTATCCATTGCCATGCCGTCGCGAGTGGTAAAGATCTGCGCGTCATGGACGCTTAAATTACGCCTGTCCAGCTCGGCGCAGACGGCGGCAAACAGATAGGGTCTGTCCGGACTCCAGATAAAAATTTCGGTTCCGCCGCGCGTGGCCTGCGGACTGAGCAACACTAACGGTTGGCGCAGATCGTGCTGCAATAAATGGCGTGCGTGCCAGGCGAGCTGATTTGGACTATGACGAACAAAATAGTTAGCGCGACAGCGGGTCCAGATTTTGTGCAGCGCGGCTTCATCAATATTGTCCATTCGCAGTAGCGCCAGCGCCTGAAGCTGATGGTGACGCACGCGCTCACGCATATCCGGCGTATTTTGCATTCCACGTCTGAGCTGTTTTTCAGTGGCGAAGTACAGCTCGCGCAGCAGGCTCTGTTTCCAGCTATTCCACAAGGTTTCGTTGGTCGCGCAGATGTCCGCGACGGTCAGGCAGACCAGAAAACGCAGCCGTGTTTCGGTTTGCACCTCTTCGGCAAACTGCTTGATGACTTCCGGATCCTGGATGTCGCGGCGCTGGGCGGTGACCGACATCAGCAGGTGTTGGCGCACCAGCCAGGCGACCAGTTGCGTTTCGCGTGAGTTCAAACCGTGCAGTTCGGCGAAGGTGAGTACATCCTGCGCGCCCAGTACCGAATGGTCGCCGCCGCGTCCTTTCGCAATATCGTGGAACAGCGCGGCGATCAGGATCAGTTCCGGATGGGGAAGCCGCGGCCAGAGATCGACGCATAGCGGATGGCGCTGGCGCGTCTCTTCTTTCGCGAAGCTCTCCAGTTTGAGCATTACGCGGATGGTGTGTTCATCCACCGTGTATGCGTGGAACAGGTCAAACTGCATTTGTCCGACGATGTGCGACCACTGCGGCATATAAGCCCACAGTACGCTGTGGCGATGCATGGGCAGCAGGCCGCGGCTGACCGCGCCGGGATGGCGCAGCATACTCAGAAACAGAGTGCGCGCCTCCGGGATGTAACACAGCGGTTGGCTCAGGTGGCGGCGGGCGTGGCGCAAATGGCGTAACGTCGTAGAGTAGATGCCGGTGATCGCGCTATTGCGCACCATCATATAAAACATGCGCAGGATCGCTTGCGGTTCGCGGATAAACAGCGTGTCGTCACGCAGATCAATGAGCGTGCCGCGCAGTTGAAACTCATCGTCAACAGGACGTGGTTTTTCATCCGCAGGCAGCGCCAGAATCGCCTCGTCAAATAGCTGAAGCAGCATCTGATTAAGTTCGCTCACCCGACGCGTAACCCGGAAGTAGTCTTTCATCATCCGCTCAACCGGATCATTGCCCTCGCCGCTGTAGTTAAGGCGTTGAGCGACGCTTAACTGGCGGTCGAACAGCAGGCGGTTATCGTAGCGGCTGACCACCAGATGTAGCGCAAAGCGAATGCGCCACAGGATATGCAGGCACTCGTTGAGCTCCGCGCGCTCAGCCGGGGTTAAAAAGCCGAACCCCACCATCTCATCGAGCGAGGTGGCGCCGAAGTGACGTCGGGCGACCCACTGCAATGTATGGATATCGCGCAGGCCGCCGGGGCTGCTTTTAATATCCGGCTCCAGATTATAGCTGGTGCCGTGATAGCGCTGGTGGCGCTGGTTCTGCTCTTCTACTTTGGCGGCGTAAAATTTGTCGGACGGCCAAAAACCTTCGCTGAAAATATGTTTTTGCAGTGCCAGAAACAGAGCGACATCACCGATCAGCAGACGCGTTTCGATGAGGTTTGTCGCAACGGTTAAATCAGACAGACCTTCCAGCAGACACTCTTCCAGCGTACGTACGCTATGTCCGACATCCAGCTTGACGTCCCATAATAAAGTCAGCAGTTCGCCGACCTTTTGCGCCTGTTCATCGGGCAGCTTTTTGCGGCTTAAAATGAGCAGATCAATATCGGAAAGCGGATGCAGTTCGCCGCGTCCATAGCCGCCGACGGCGACCAGCGCCAGATCGGCAATCTGACCGAAACCGGCCTCAATCCACAGGCGTTGCAACAACTGGTCGATAAATTCGGTACGAGCTTCAATAAGCTGTTCAGCACAAATGCCGCTGTCAAATGCCTCGCCCAGCCAGTGTTGAAAGATGTCGATGCGGGCTTTGATACCAGCGACGGTCAGTTCAGCGCGCGGCCAGACGCCAGGGTTTTGCGGCTGGTCCGGGAGGGTGGGGAGTGCGGTATTCGCGTGCTGTTCAGGAAGAGTATTCATATGCGCCACCCATTAAAAAGCCGGATGGTAGCGTGAACGCCTTATCCGGCCTACGTATTTACTCTTCATCCTTCAAGTTGCTTCTACGTTGGCTGCGCTCGTTCACTCCAGTCACGTACTTATGTACGCTCCTGAAGATTCACTCTCTTGCCGCCTTGAGGCAACTCGAATGATTTTGAGTAAAGGTGTAATTTGTAGGCCTGATAAGATGCGAAGGCATCGCCATCAGGCAAAACATTATTCGTCGTGTGTGATGATCGCCGGGATGGTGTCATCTTTACGCAGCGTCAGAATTTCACAGCCGTTTTCCGTTACCACAATAGTATGCTCGTACTGAGCAGACAAGCTGCGGTCTTTGGTTTTTACCGTCCAGCCGTCTTTCATGGTGCGGATACGGTAATCCCCGGCGTTCAGCATCGGTTCAATGGTAAAGGTCATGCCAGGCTGCAACACGACGCCGCCATCGTCTGCATCATAATGCAGCACCTGCGGTTCTTCATGGAAGCCGCGACCAATACCGTGTCCGCAGTATTCACGTACCACGGAGAAACCTTCGCCTTCGGCATATTTCTGGATGGCGGCGCCAATTGTGCGCAGGCGGATGCCCGGTTTCACCATTTTGATGCCCAGATACAGGCTCTCTTGCGTGACGCGGCACAGACGCTCGCCCAGAATGGTCGGTTTGCCGACGATAAACATCTTCGAGGTATCGCCGTGGAATTCATCTTTAATCACGGTCACGTCGATGTTGACGATATCACCATCTTTCAGATGTTTAGCGTCATCCGGAATGCCGTGGCACACCACTTCATTAATAGAGATACAGACGGATTTCGGATAGCCGTGGTAGCCGAGGCAGGCGGAGATCGCGTGTTGTTCGTTAACGATGTAATCGTTACAGATACGGTCCAGTTCGCCGGTGGTGACGCCCGGTTTGATATACGGTTCGATCATTTCCAGCACTTCGGCTGCCAGACGGCCCGCGACGCGCATTTTTTCGATGTCTTCAGATGTCTTGATTGAGATAGCCATGAATTCTGTCCATCAGTGCCGATGATTTCGGCAATAATTGTGTAAGTGCTGACAATGGTATCAGTCAGGGGTGTACCCTGCCAAATTGAGAATCATTCTGAACTTCGCCTTTCGTGCCACAAGTGCGTTGGCGACATTTTTTCACCCCAGTCACTTACTGGCCGTAAGCTCCAGGGGATGCAAAAATTTGCCGCCTGCCTGTAACACGAAATTCATCGTTCAATTCAGCACTGAGTGCCAACAATTATTGGTGTCGGTGGCGTATTTGTGGTATAAAGCGCGCCGGACTTCCGATCCATTCGAAGACTACACACGATGGACGGGAGCGACAAATCTCACTTTGTGTAACAACACACACGTATCGGCACATATTCCGGGGTGCCCTTTGGGGTCGGTAATATGGGATACGTGGAGGCATAACCCCAACTTAATCTATAGAGGTTTTAAATCATGGCAACTGTTTCCATGCGCGACATGCTCAAGGCTGGTGTTCACTTTGGTCACCAGACCCGTTACTGGAACCCGAAAATGAAGCCTTTCATCTTCGGCGCGCGTAACAAAGTTCACATCATCAACCTTGAGAAAACTGTACCGATGTTCAACGAAGCTCTGGCTGAACTGAACAAGATCTCTGCTCGTAAAGGTAAAATCCTTTTCGTTGGTACTAAACGCGCTGCAAGCGAAGCGGTGAAAGAAGCTGCTAACAGTTGCGACCAGTTCTTCGTGAACCATCGCTGGCTGGGCGGTATGCTGACTAACTGGAAAACAGTTCGTCAGTCCATCAAACGTCTGAAAGACCTGGAAACTCAGTCTCAGGACGGTACTTTCGAAAAGCTGACCAAGAAAGAAGCGCTGATGCGTACTCGTGAGCTTGAGAAACTGGAAAACAGCCTGGGCGGTATCAAAGACATGGGCGGTCTGCCGGACGCTCTGTTCGTTATCGATGCTGACCACGAGCACATTGCTATCAAAGAAGCGAACAACCTGGGTATCCCGGTATTTGCTATCGTTGATACCAACTCTGATCCGGACGGCGTTGACTTCGTTATCCCGGGTAACGATGACGCAATCCGTGCTGTTAGCCTGTACCTGGGCGCTGTCGCTGCAACCGTTCGTGAAGGCCGTTCTCAGGATCTGGCTTCCCAGGCGGAAGAAAGCTTCGTAGAAGCCGAGTAATAAGGCTTGATAACTCCCTAAAATAGTTCGAGTTGCAGGAAGGCGGCAAGCTCGAGAATTCCCGGGAGCTTACATCAGTAAGTGACCGGGATGAGCGAGTGAAGGCAACGCACCTGCGGCTCGAAATATGAAGGGGAGAGCCCTTATAGACCAGGTAGTATCACGTTTGGTTAGGGGGCCTGTATATGGCCCCCTTTTTCACTTTTATATCTGTGCGGTTTGATGCCGGGCAGATCAAATCTTTCGAGGATTTTAGAATGGCTGAAATTACCGCATCCCTGGTAAAAGAGCTGCGTGAGCGTACTGGCGCAGGCATGATGGATTGCAAAAAAGCGCTGACTGAAGCGAATGGCGACATTGAGCTGGCAATCGAAAACATGCGTAAGTCCGGCGCTATCAAAGCGGCGAAAAAAGCAGGCAACGTGGCTGCTGACGGCGTAATCAAAACCAAAATCGACGGTAACGTCGCTTTCATTCTGGAAGTTAACTGCCAGACTGACTTCGTGGCTAAAGATGCTGGCTTCCAGGCATTTGCTGACAAAGTGCTGGACGCCGCTGTTGCTGGCAAAATCACTGACGTAGAAGTCCTGAAAGCGCAGTTCGAAGAAGAGCGCGTTGCTCTGGTAGCGAAAATTGGCGAGAACATCAACATTCGTCGCGTAGCTTCCCTGGAAGGCGACGTTCTGGGTTCTTACCAGCACGGTGCGCGCATCGGCGTTCTGGTTGCTGCTAAAGGCGCTGACGAAGAGCTGGTTAAACAGCTGGCGATGCACGTTGCGGCAAGCAAGCCGGAATTCGTTAAGCCGGAAGACGTGTCTGCTGACGTGGTAGAGAAAGAGTACCAGGTACAGCTGGACATCGCGATGCAGTCCGGTAAGCCGAAAGAAATCGCAGAGAAAATGGTTGAAGGCCGCATGAAGAAATTCACCGGCGAAGTTTCTCTGACTGGTCAGCCTTTCGTCATGGAACCGAGCAAATCTGTTGGCCAACTGCTGAAAGAGCACAACGCTGACGTGACTGGCTTCATCCGCTTTGAAGTGGGCGAAGGCATTGAGAAAGTCGAGACTGACTTTGCAGCAGAAGTTGCTGCGATGTCTAAGCAGTCCTGATTTTCCTGAGGAGCCGCCTGAGGGCGGCTTCTTTTTGCGCCTCTCTTGTAAAATCAGCCGACGCTTGGCGTCTGCGCTGAAATGCGACGTACAATGTCGCCGGAATTAACTCATATCAATCGTTGACAGTCTCAGGAAAGAAACATGGCTACCAATGCAAAACCCGTCTATAAACGCATTCTGCTTAAATTAAGCGGCGAAGCTCTGCAGGGTACGGAAGGCTTCGGTATTGATGCAAGCATACTGGATCGTATGGCTCAGGAGATCAAAGAACTGGTTGAACTGGGTATTCAGGTTGGTGTGGTGATTGGCGGTGGTAACCTGTTCCGTGGCGCAGGTCTGGCAAAAGCGGGGATGAACCGCGTTGTGGGCGACCACATGGGCATGTTGGCCACCGTCATGAACGGCCTGGCAATGCGTGATGCGCTTCACCGCGCCTATGTGAACGCCCGCCTGATGTCGGCAATTCCTTTAAACGGCGTATGCGACAACTACAGTTGGGCCGAGGCTATTAGCCTGCTGCGTAATAACCGTGTTGTGATTCTGTCTGCAGGTACGGGTAACCCGTTCTTCACTACCGACTCTGCGGCCTGTCTGCGCGGGATCGAAATTGAAGCGGATGTCGTACTGAAAGCGACCAAAGTGGATGGCGTATTCACTGCCGATCCGGCAAAAGATCCTTCCGCGACCATGTACGATCAGCTGACCTACAGCGAAGTGCTGGATAAAGAGCTGAAAGTGATGGATCTGGCGGCGTTCACGCTGGCTCGTGACCACAAACTGCCGATTCGTGTTTTCAACATGAACAAACCGGGCGCGCTGCGTCGTGTGGTGATGGGCGAAAAAGAAGGGACGTTAATCACGGAATAATTCCCGTGAGCGCCAAATACGGGTAAGATTCTGTTCTATTGACGGGTCTTATTACCTGGCAGAAATTAAACGAGACTATACTTAGCACATCTTTGTATTGTGTGACCGTCTGGTCTGACTGAGACTAGTTTTCAAGGATTCGTAACGTGATTAGCGATATCAGAAAAGATGCTGAAGTACGCATGGAAAAATGCGTTGAAGCGTTCAAAACCCAAATCAGCAAAGTGCGCACGGGTCGTGCTTCTCCCAGCCTGCTGGATGGTATTGTCGTAGAATACTATGGCACTCCGACCCCGCTGCGCCAGTTGGCAAGCGTAACGGTAGAAGACTCCCGTACCTTAAAAATTAACGTGTTTGACCGTTCTATGGGGCCAGCCGTTGAAAAAGCGATCATGGCGTCAGACCTCGGTTTGAATCCAAGCTCTGCGGGCACCGACATTCGCGTTCCGCTGCCGCCGCTGACCGAAGAACGTCGTAAAGATCTGACGAAAATTGTCCGTGGCGAAGCGGAGCAGGCGCGTGTCGCCGTTCGTAACGTCCGCCGTGATGCGAACGATAAAGTAAAAGCTCTGCTGAAAGATAAAGCGATCAGTGAAGATGACGATCGTCGCTCTCAGGAAGAAGTACAGAAAATGACCGACGCGGCAATTAAGAAAGTGGATGCGGCGTTGGCAGATAAAGAAGCAGAACTGATGCAGTTCTGATTGATCTGTACGCAGATATAAACTCATTCCACCGCTAAACCTGGCGGATGAGTGGTGTACAAAGCGCCGCGCAGAAGACATTATCAGGTCTCCTGTGCGGCGTTTTGCTTTTTATTCCGTTTCAACACTTCTGGACGTTTCATGAAGCAATTAACCATTCTGGGCTCGACCGGCTCTATTGGTTGCAGCACACTGGACGTGGTGCGCCATAATCCTGATAGCTTCCGCGTTATCGCGCTGGTGGCGGGTAAAAATGTCGCCCGCATGGCGGAGCAGTGCCTGGAATTCTCGCCGCGTTATGCCGTGATGGACGATACGTCGAGCGCAGAACAGCTCAAAATAATGCTTCAGCAGCATGGCAGCCGCACCGAGGTTCTGAGCGGTCAGCAGGCTGCCTGTGAGATGGCGGCGCTTGATGAGGTCGGGCATGTGATGGCGGCCATTGTGGGCGCGGCTGGTTTACTGCCGACCCTGGCGGCGATTCGCGCAGGGAAGACGATTCTGCTGGCGAATAAAGAATCGCTGGTGACCTGCGGGCGGCTGTTTATGGACGAAGTAAAACGCAGCAACGCCCGGCTTTTACCCGTCGATAGCGAACATAACGCGATTTTTCAGAGTTTGCCGCAATCTATTCAGCATAATCTGGGATACGCTGACCTTGAGCAAAATGGTGTAACGTCGATTTTGCTTACCGGGTCTGGTGGCCCGTTTCGTGAAACGCCAATGTGCGATCTGGCAGCGATGACGCCGGATCAGGCATGTCGTCATCCGAACTGGTCGATGGGGCGGAAAATCTCCGTCGACTCCGCCACCATGATGAATAAAGGTCTGGAATACATTGAAGCGCGTTGGTTATTTAATGCCAGCGCACGTCAGATGGAAGTGTTGATCCATCCGCAATCGGTCATTCATTCGATGGTGCGTTATCAGGACGGCAGCGTCCTGGCGCAGCTTGGAGAACCTGACATGCGTACGCCTATTGCGCATACGATGGCATGGCCGAATCGCGTCGCGTCCGGCGCGCAGCCGCTCGATTTTTGCAAACTCAGCGCGCTGACGTTTAGCGCGCCAGATTATCAGCGTTATCCATGCCTGAAGCTGGCGATGGAGGCGTTTGAGCAAGGTCAGGCGGCAACGACGGCGCTCAATGCGGCAAACGAAATCACCGTTGCCGCGTTTCTGGCGCAACAGATTCGTTTTACCGATATCGCCGGGCTCAATTTAGCGGTGCTGGAGAGGATGGATTTACAGGAACCGGCAAGCGTTGAGGACGTATTGCAGGTTGACGCCATCGCGCGTGAAGTAGCCAGAAAACAAGTGATACGGCTCTCACGCTGACGATTATCCCGCGACAGAAGATCGTGCTATTTGTTAGCGTTGGGCTTCGGTGATATAGTCTGCGCCACCTGATCGCAGGTTTTTGGCTTTTTTCGGTCAGGTTAGCCGTGGTTTTACACGGCTTTTTTGTGGATACACAAAATCATTCAGGACGCATCGGGACGGCAGGCGAATACGTTCCCGGCGTGCGCAGACAGCGCACGACAGGGGCGATGACGCGCAGCCATCCGCGAAGCGGACCGAAGAGAATGTGTATAAAGGCTTCAGTATTCCTGAGTACCGCTAAATCCTTTCAGGGACAAAAAACGCGTTATGTTGTCTGCAACTCAACCAGTAAGCGAAAATTTGCCAGCGCATGGCTGCCGTCATGTTGCAATAATTATGGATGGCAATGGTCGCTGGGCGAAAAAGCAAGGGAAGATCCGGGCCTTTGGGCATAAAGCCGGGGCGAAGTCCGTCCGGCGAGCGGTCTCTTTTGCTGCCAATAACGGTATTGATGCGTTAACGCTGTATGCCTTTAGTAGTGAAAACTGGAACCGACCGGCGCAGGAAGTGAGCGCGTTAATGGAGCTGTTTGTGTGGGCGCTGGATAGCGAAGTCAAAAGCCTGCACCGCCATAACGTTCGCCTGCGTATTATCGGCGATATCAGCCGATTCAACTCACGTTTACAAGAACGTATTCGCAAATCAGAAGCGCTTACCGCCCATAATACGGGTCTAACGCTGAATATCGCTGCGAATTACGGCGGACGTTGGGATATTGTCCAGGGAGTCCGACAACTGGCGGAACAGGTGCAGGCTGGAGTGCTGCGCCCCGATCAGATTGATGAAGAGAGACTAGGCCAGCAAATCTGTATGCATGAGCTGGCGCCTGTGGATTTAGTAATTAGGACTGGGGGAGAGCATCGCATTAGTAACTTTTTGCTTTGGCAAATTGCCTATGCCGAACTTTACTTTACGGATGTTCTTTGGCCCGATTTCGATGAACAAGACTTTGAAGGTGCGCTGCATGCCTTTGCTAATCGAGAGCGTCGTTTCGGCGGTACCGAGCCTGGTGATGACAAAGCCTGATGGGGGTTGCTTTTGCTGAAGTATCGCCTGATTTCTGCTTTTGTGTTAATACCCGCGGTCATCGCTGCGCTTTTTTTATTGCCGCCGGTGGGGTTCGCCATTATTACGCTGGTTGTCTGTATGCTGGCCGCGTGGGAATGGGGACAGTTAAGCGGTTTCGCCGCGCGTTCACAGCGGGTTTGGCTGGCGGTGCTGTGTGGTCTGTTATTGGCGCTGATGCTATTTTTGTTGCCTGAGTATCATCACAACATTCGTCAACCGCTGGTTGAGATGTCGCTTTGGGCATCGTTAGGATGGTGGGTTGTCGCGCTACTGCTGGTGCTATTTTATCCCGGTTCGGCGGCAATCTGGCGCAACTCAAAAACATTGCGTCTCATTTTCGGTTTGTTAACTATTGTGCCATTTTTCTGGGGAATGCTGGCGCTGCGCGCCTGGCACTATGACGAGAATCATTACAGTGGCGCAATATGGCTACTCTATGTCATGATCCTGGTCTGGGGAGCGGACTCTGGCGCGTATATGTTTGGTAAATTATTTGGCAAACATAAGCTGGCGCCGAAGGTTTCCCCGGGTAAAACCTGGCAAGGGTTTATCGGCGGGCTTGCTACGGCTGCCGTGATCTCATGGGGTTACGGTATGTGGGCGAATCTGAATGTTGCGCCTGTTATCTTGCTGATTTGCTCTGTGGTGGCGGCTCTGGCTTCTGTACTGGGCGACCTCACCGAGAGTATGTTTAAGCGCGAAGCAGGAATTAAGGATAGCGGCCACTTGATTCCAGGCCATGGCGGCATTCTGGACCGAATTGACAGCCTGACGGCTGCCGTACCGGTCTTTGCTTGCCTGTTGTTACTGGTGTTCAGGACGCTCTAACGGAAGGTTTTATGCTGAGTATTCTCTGGAATCTGGCTGCATTCATCATCGCACTGGGCGTGCTGATCACTGTGCATGAATTTGGTCATTTCTGGGTTGCCCGGCGCTGCGGTGTGCGAGTTGAGCGCTTTTCCATCGGCTTTGGCAAAGCGCTCTGGCGTCGTACCGATCGGTACGGCACCGAGTATGTCATCGCCCTGATCCCGCTGGGCGGCTACGTCAAAATGCTGGATGAACGCGCCGAACCGGTAGCGCCGGAATTGCGTCGTCACGCCTTCAACAACAAAACGGTGGGCCAGCGCGCTGCAATTATTGCCGCAGGTCCGGTTGCGAACTTCATTTTTGCTATCTTTGCTTACTGGCTGGTCTTTATCATCGGCGTCCCTGGCGTTCGTCCGGTCATTGGCGAAATAACGCCCAACTCGATTGCTGCGCAGGCGCAAATTGCGCCTGGTACGGAACTTAAAGCCGTTGATGGTATCGAAACCCCTGATTGGGATGCCGTGCGTTTACAACTGGTGTCCAAAATTGGCGATCAGCAGACGACGGTGAGCGTCGCGCCGTTTGGCAGCGACCAGCGGCAGGACAAAACGCTTGATTTACGTCACTGGGCATTTGAGCCTGATAAGCAAGATCCTGTATCTTCTTTAGGGATTCGGCCCCGCGGGCCACAGATTGAACCGGTACTGTCAGAAGTGCAGGCGAATTCCGCAGCCAGTAAAGCGAGTTTGCAAGCGGGCGACAGGATCGTTAAAGTCGATGGTCAGCCGTTAACGCAGTGGATGAAATTCGTGACGTTTGTACGCGATAATCCCGGTAAGCCGTTAGCGTTAGAGATTGAAAGGCAGGGGAGCGCCTTGTCGTTGACGTTAACGCCGGATACGAAATCGGTTAACGGAAAGGCGGAAGGGTTTGCAGGCGTGGTGCCTAAAATTATTCCTCTGCCGGAAGAGTACAAGACTATACGCCAGTATGGGCCTTTTAGCGCCATCCTCGAAGCCACGGATAAGACGTGGCAGTTGATGAAGCTGACGGTCAGTATGCTGGGTAAATTGATAACCGGTGATGTGAAACTGAACAACCTCAGTGGGCCGATTTCTATCGCTCAGGGGGCTGGGATGTCAGCGGAGTTCGGGGTGATTTATTACCTGATGTTCCTTGCGCTAATCAGCGTGAACTTAGGGATAATTAACCTGTTTCCGCTGCCCGTTCTTGACGGGGGTCATCTGCTGTTCCTGGCGATTGAAAAGCTTAAGGGCGGGCCGGTATCCGAGCGGGTTCAAGACTTTAGTTATCGCATTGGCTCGATTTTGCTGGTGTTGTTAATGGGGCTTGCACTTTTCAATGATTTCTCTCGGTTGTAAGAGAGTTAGTTAGGAAGAACGCATAATAACGATGGCGATGAAAAAGTTGCTCATAGCGTCGCTGCTGTTCAGCAGCGCCACCGTATACGGTGCTGAAGGGTTCGTAGTGAAGGACATTCATTTCGAAGGCCTGCAGCGAGTCGCCGTTGGTGCGGCTCTCCTCAGTATGCCGGTGCGCACAGGCGACACGGTTAATGATGAAGATATCAGTAACACCATTCGCGCTCTGTTCGCCACCGGCAACTTTGAGGACGTCCGCGTCCTGCGCGATGGTAATACCCTTCTGGTTCAGGTAAAAGAACGTCCGACCATTGCCAGCATCACTTTCTCCGGGAACAAGTCGGTGAAAGATGACATGCTCAAGCAAAACCTCGAAGCGTCTGGCGTACGTGTTGGCGAGTCTCTGGATCGCACCACGCTGTCTGATATCGAAAAAGGTCTGGAAGACTTTTACTATAGCGTAGGTAAATACAGCGCCAGCGTTAAGGCGGTCGTCACGCCGCTGCCGCGCAACCGTGTTGATCTTAAACTGGTGTTCCAGGAGGGCGTATCGGCGAAGATCCAACAGATCAACATCGTCGGTAACCATGCCTTTAGCACCGAAGAACTCATTTCTCATTTCCAGTTGCGTGACGAAGTGCCGTGGTGGAACGTCGTCGGCGATCGTAAATACCAGAAACAGAAGCTGGCGGGCGACCTTGAAACCTTGCGCAGCTACTATCTGGATCGCGGCTACGCGCGTTTCAATATTGACTCCACGCAAGTGAGTCTGACGCCGGATAAGAAAGGGATCTACATCACCGTCAATATCACCGAAGGCGATCAGTACAAGCTTTCCGGGGTTCAGGTGAGCGGTAACCTGGCCGGACATTCCGCTGAAATTGAGAAACTGACGAAAATTGAACCGGGCGAGCTCTATAACGGCACCAAAGTGACCAAAATGGAAGATGACATCAAAAAGCTTCTGGGTCGCTATGGTTACGCCTATCCGCGCGTGCAGTCACAGCCTGAAATTAACGATGCTGACAAAACCGTAAAACTGCGCGTAAACGTCGATGCGGGCAACCGTTTCTACGTGCGTAAGATCCGCTTTGAAGGCAACGATACCTCAAAAGATTCCGTTCTGCGCCGTGAAATGCGCCAGATGGAAGGGGCGTGGCTGGGCAGCGACCTGGTTGACCAGGGGAAAGAGCGTTTGAACCGTCTCGGCTTCTTTGAAACCGTCGACACCGACACGCAGCGCGTTCCGGGTAGCCCGGATCAGGTTGATGTGGTGTACAAGGTGAAAGAGCGCAACACCGGTAGCTTCAACTTCGGTATCGGTTACGGTACAGAAAGCGGCGTGAGCTTCCAGGCCGGCGTTCAGCAGGACAACTGGTTAGGTACCGGTTATTCCGTGGGGATTAACGGCACCAAAAACGACTACCAGACCTACAGCGAACTGTCCGTTACTAACCCATACTTTACCGTTGATGGCGTGAGCCTCGGTGGTCGTATCTTCTATAACGACTTCCAGGCGGACGATGCAGACCTGTCCGACTATACCAACAAGAGTTACGGTACGGACGTGACGCTTGGCTTCCCCATCAACGAGTACAACACGTTGCGTGCTGGTCTGGGTTATGTCCATAACAAACTGTCCAACATGCAGCCGCAGATCGCGATGGATCGTTATCTTGAGTCGATGGGACAATCTGCTGATACCAGCAGTTTTGCCGCTGATGACTTCACCTTTAACTACGGCTGGACCTATAACAAGCTTGACCGTGGTTATTTCCCGACGGACGGCTCGCGAGTCAACCTGACGGGTAAGGTGACGATTCCAGGTTCCGACAACGAATACTACAAAGTGTCGCTGGATACCGCGACCTATGTGCCTATTGATAACGATCACAAGTGGGTGGTTCTGGGGCGTACTCGTTGGGGTTATGGCGATGGTTTAGGCGGCAAGGAAATGCCGTTCTATGAGAACTTCTATGCCGGTGGTTCCAGTACCGTGCGTGGTTTCCAGTCGAATACTATCGGCCCGAAAGCGGTCTATAAAAATGGCGCCCACACTAGTGGGGACGATAATGATGATTACGAAGACTGTACTCAGGAATCAGGCTGTAAATCAGATGATGCGGTAGGTGGTAATGCCATGGCTGTCGCCAGCCTGGAATTTATTACCCCGACGCCGTTCATCAGCGACAAGTATGCCAACTCGGTTCGTACCTCCTTCTTCTGGGATATGGGTACCGTTTGGGATACGAACTGGGATCCGTCATCTGCGCCGTCAGATGTACCGGATTACAGCGATCCAGGCAACATCCGTATGTCCGCGGGTATCGCATTACAATGGATGTCCCCATTGGGGCCGTTGGTCTTCTCCTACGCCCAGCCGTTTAAAAAGTACGATGGAGACAAAGCCGAGCAGTTCCAGTTTAACATTGGTAAAACCTGGTAATTGTTCACTGCAAAGGAATGCATTGGTAGTGTAGCGATGACTTTTGGCGATGCCCCCAGGGATCGCCAGGCCACGCAAAGAGCTGTACCTTCGGGTGCAAATGGGATGGTAAGGAGTTTATTGTGAAAAAGTGGTTATTAGCTGCAGGTCTTGGTTTGGCGATGGTAACGTCCGCACAGGCTGCTGACAAAATTGCAATCGTCAACATGGGTAATCTGTTCCAACAGGTTGCGCAGAAGACGGGTGTATCCAATACACTGGAAAACGAATTTAAAGGCCGTGCGGCTGAACTGCAAAAAATGGAAACTGATCTGCAATCTAAAATGCAGCGTCTGCAATCCATGAAAGCAGGTAGCGATCGTACTAAGCTGGAAAAAGACGTGATGTCTCAGCGCCAGACTTTCGCGCAAAAAGCGCAGGCTTTTGAGAAAGATCGCGCTCGTCGTTCCAACGAAGAACGCAACAAACTGGTGACTCGTATCCAGACTGCAGTGAAAAAAGTGGCTAACGACCAGAGTATCGATCTGGTGGTAGACGCAAACACCGTTGCTTACAACAGCAGCGATGTGAAAGACATCACTGCTGACGTACTGAAACAGGTTAAATAAGTAATGCCTTCAATTCGACTGGCTGACTTAGCAGAACAGTTGGATGCAGAATTACACGGTGATGGCGATATCGTCATCACCGGCGTTGCGTCCATGCAATCTGCAACAACAGGCCACATTACGTTTATGGTAAATCCTAAGTACCGTGAACACTTAGGTTTATGCCAGGCTTCTGCGGTTGTCATGACGCAGGACGATCTTCCTTTTGCTAAGAGCGCGGCGCTGGTAGTTAAAAATCCCTACCTGACCTACGCGCGCATGGCGCAAATTTTAGATACTACGCCGCAGCCCGCGCAGAATATCGCGCCAAGCGCCGTGATTGATGCGACGGCAACGCTGGGTAGCAATGTTTCAGTCGGCGCGAATGCGGTGATTGAATCTGGCGTACAACTGGGCGATAACGTGGTTATCGGCGCAGGCTGTTTCGTCGGAAAAAATAGCAAAATCGGGGCGGGTTCACGCTTGTGGGCGAACGTAACGATTTACCACGACATTCAGATCGGTGAGAATTGCCTGATCCAGTCCAGTACGGTGATCGGCGCGGACGGTTTTGGCTACGCTAACGATCGTGGCAACTGGGTGAAGATCCCACAACTGGGCCGGGTCATTATTGGCGATCGTGTCGAGATCGGCGCTTGTACCACCATTGACCGTGGCGCGTTGGATGATACTGTTATTGGCAATGGCGTGATTATTGATAATCAGTGCCAGATTGCACATAACGTCGTGATTGGCGACAATACGGCAGTTGCCGGTGGCGTCATTATGGCGGGTAGCCTGAAGATTGGCCGTTACTGCATGATTGGCGGCGCCAGCGTGATCAATGGGCATATGGAAATATGCGACAAAGTCACGGTAACTGGCATGGGTATGGTGATGCGTCCCATCACGGAACCGGGCGTCTACTCCTCAGGCATTCCGCTGCAACCCAACAAAGTATGGCGTAAAACTGCTGCACTGGTGATGAACATTGATGATATGAGCAAGCGTCTCAAAGCGATTGAGCGCAAGGTTAATCAACAAGACTAACGTTCCGCCTTGTAGTTGCCATTCTTTTCCGGCCTGTCACATTCATACGATTGCGGCAGGCCGTGTTATTATTGCCTTTTTGTATATTTGGACAGGAAGAGTATTTTGACTACTAACACTCATACTCTGCAGATTGAAGAGATTTTAGAGCTTCTGCCGCACCGTTTTCCGTTTTTACTGGTCGATCGCGTGCTGGACTTTGAAGAAGGTCGTTTTCTGCGTGCGGTGAAAAATGTCTCCGTCAACGAGCCGTTTTTCCAGGGGCATTTCCCGGGCAAACCGATTTTGCCAGGCGTGCTGATTCTGGAAGCGATGGCGCAGGCAACCGGTATTCTGGCGTTTAAAAGCGTTGGTAAACTGGAACCTGGCGAACTGTATTATTTCGCGGGTATTGATGAAGCGCGCTTTAAGCGTCCGGTTGTGCCAGGCGATCAGATGATCATGGAAGTCACTTTCGAGAAAACGCGCCGTGGCCTGACCCGCTTTAAAGGGGTTGCGCTGGTCGACGGTAAAGTCGTGTGCGAAGCAACCATGATGTGTGCTCGTAGCCGGGAGGCCTGATTCGTGATTGATAAATCCGCCTTTATTCATCCTACCGCCATTGTGGAGGACGGCGCTGTAATTGGCGCTAATGCCCACATTGGTCCCTTTTGTATTGTTGGGCCGCAGGTCGAAATTGGTGAGGGAACCGTACTGAAGTCTCATGTGGTCGTGAATGGTCAAACCAAAATCGGCCGCGACAACGAGATTTATCAGTTTGCCTCCATCGGTGAAGTGAACCAGGATCTGAAATATGCGGGTGAGCCGACCCGTGTGGAAATTGGCGATCGTAACCGCATCCGCGAAAGCGTCACCATTCATCGTGGTACAGTGCAGGGCGGTGGGTTGACGAAGGTGGGTAGCGATAACCTGCTGATGATCAATGCGCATGTCGCACATGATTGTACGGTAGGTAATCGCTGTATCCTCGCCAACAACGCCACGCTGGCGGGGCACGTATCAGTCGATGATTTTGCGATCATCGGCGGTATGACGGCAGTTCATCAATTCTGCATTATCGGTGCGCATGTGATGGTCGGCGGCTGCTCCGGCGTGGCGCAGGATGTCCCTCCGTATGTGATTGCGCAGGGTAACCATGCGACGCCGTTCGGGGTAAATATCGAAGGGCTGAAGCGTCGCGGCTTTAGCCGTGAAGGGCTGGTGGCGATTCGTAATGCCTACAAACTGTTGTACCGCAGTGGTAAAACGCTCGACGAAGCGAAGCTGGAAATCGCTGAACTTGCTGAAAAGCATCCGGAAGTGAAGGCGTTTACCGAGTTCTTTGAGCGTTCAACGCGCGGTCCGATTCGTTAATGGTGGCACAGCGTCCTTTAACGATTGCCCTGGTCGCCGGTGAAACGTCCGGCGATATTCTTGGCGCAGGCTTAATTCGTGCGCTGAAAGCGCGCGTACCCAACGCCCGCTTTGTGGGCGTTGCGGGGCCGCGTATGCAGGCCGAAGGGTGTGAAGCCTGGTACGAAATGGAAGAGCTGGCGGTCATGGGCATTGTTGAAGTGCTCGGTCGTTTACGCCGTTTGTTGCATATCCGCGCCGATCTGACCCGTCGTTTTACCGAACTCAAGCCCGATGTCTTTGTCGGGATTGATGCCCCTGATTTCAACATTACCCTCGAAGGTAATCTGAAAAAACAAGGGATTAAGACCATTCATTATGTCAGCCCGTCTGTTTGGGCCTGGCGACAGAAACGCGTTTTCAAAATAGGCAGATCCACCCATATGGTGCTGGCTTTTCTGCCTTTCGAAAAAGCGTTTTACGATAAATTTAACGTCCCGTGCCGCTTTATCGGTCACACCATGGCGGATGCAATGCCGCTGGACCCGGATAAAAATGCGGCGCGCGACGTGCTGGGTATCCCGCATGACGCCCATTGTCTGGCGCTACTGCCAGGCAGCCGTGGCGCGGAAGTGGAAATGCTCAGCGCCGACTTCCTGAAAACCGCACAATTGCTGCGACAGCGCTATCCCGATCTGGAAGTGGTCGTGCCGCTGGTGAACGCGAAACGCCGCGAGCAGTTTGAAAAAATTAAAGCGGAGGTTGCGCCGGATCTCGCCGTTCATTTGCTGGACGGCATGGCGCGCGAGGCGATGATCGCCAGCGACGCGGCTCTGCTGGCCTCGGGTACGGCGGCACTGGAGTGTATGCTGGCAAAATGCCCGATGGTAGTGGGGTATCGTATGAAGCCCTTCACTTTCTGGCTGGCGAAACGTCTGGTAAAAACGGAGTATGTGTCTTTGCCTAACCTGCTGGCGGGAAGAGAATTAGTCAAAGAGCTGTTGCAGGAAGAGTGCGAACCGCAAAAACTCGCCGAAGCGCTGTTGCCGCTACTGGCGAACGGTAAAACCAGCCATGCGATGCACGACACCTTCCGTGAATTGCATCAGCAGATCCGCTGTAATGCCGATGAGCAGGCGGCAGATGCCGTCCTGGAGTTAGCACAATGATCGAATTTGTTTATCCACACACCCATTTAGTGGCGGGTGTGGATGAAGTGGGCCGTGGCCCGCTGGTGGGCGCCGTAGTGACCGCCGCCGTGATCCTCGATCCGGCTCGTCCGATCGTCGGTCTGAATGATTCCAAAAAATTGTCTGAAAAGCGTCGTCTGTCATTGTATGACGAGATTAAAGAAAAGGCGTTAAGCTGGAGTCTGGGACGCGCGGAAGCGCATGAAATTGATGAGCTGAATATTTTGCATGCCACCATGCTCGCCATGCAGCGCGCTGTCGCTGGTCTGCATATTGCGCCAGAATATGTGCTGATCGACGGCAATCGCTGTCCGGCGCTGCCTGTGCCGTCAATGGCCGTGGTGAAAGGCGACAGCCGCGTGGCGGAGATTAGTGCGGCGTCTATTCTGGCGAAAGTCACCCGCGACGCAGAAATGGCGGCGCTGGATATCGTTTTTCCTCAGTATGGCTTTGCGCAGCACAAAGGCTATCCAACCGCTTTTCATCTGGAAAAGTTGGCACAGTATGGCGCGACGGCGCACCACCGACGCAGTTTTGCGCCTGTTAAACGCGCTCTGGGACTTGTGTCCTGATTCTTGTATCGAGAAATCTGAAGATGTCTGAACCACGTTTCGTTCACCTGCGGGTGCACAGCGACTACTCTATGATCGATGGGCTGGCGAAGACCGGGCCGCTGGTGAAAAAGGCGGCCTCATTAGGTATGCCTGCGCTGGCGATCACCGATTTTACCAACCTCTGCGGTCTGGTGAAGTTCTACGGAGCGGGTCATGGCGCGGGCATTAAACCCATCGTCGGGGCGGACTTTAACGTTCACAACGAACTGCTGGGAGATGAGCTGACTCATCTGACGGTACTGGCGGCGAATAATACGGGATACCAGAACTTGACGTTGCTGATCTCGAAAGCGTATCAGCGCGGCTACGGCGCGGCAGGCCCGATTATTGAGCGCGACTGGCTGGTAGAGCTTAAAGAAGGTTTGATCCTGCTTTCCGGCGGGCGCATGGGCGACGTAGGCCGCTGTCTGCTACGCGGCAACCAGGCGCTGGTGGAGGAGTGCGTTGCTTTCTATGAAGCGCATTTTCCCGATCGCTACTTCCTGGAACTGATCCGTACCGGCAGACAGGATGAAGAGACCTATCTCCATGCTGCGGTTGAACTGGCTGAGGCACGTGGTTTGCCGGTTGTCGCGACAAACGATGTCCGTTTTCTTGAAAGCGATGATTTTGACGCCCATGAAATTCGTGTCGCGATCCACGACGGTTTCACGCTTGACGATCCTAAGCGTCCGCGCAATTACTCGCCGCAGCAATATATGCGCAGCATCGATGAGATGTGCGAACTGTTCGCCGATATTCCGGAGGCGCTGGAAAATACGGTGGAGATTGCCAAACGCTGCAACGTAACGGTGCGTCTGGGTGAATATTTCCTGCCGCAGTTCCCGACCGGCGATATGACCACCGAAGATTATCTGGTCAAAAAATCGAAAGAGGGGCTGGAAGAGCGTCTGGCTTTCCTGTTTCCGGACGAAGAAGAGCGCAAAAAGCGTCGCCCGGAATATGACGAGCGTCTGGATATTGAACTACAGGTTATCAACCAGATGGGGTTCCCTGGCTACTTCCTCATCGTGATGGAGTTTATCCAGTGGTCAAAAGATAACGGCGTGCCGGTAGGGCCGGGACGTGGCTCCGGGGCCGGTTCGCTGGTGGCCTACGCGCTGAAAATTACCGACCTTGATCCGCTGGAATTTGACCTGTTGTTCGAACGTTTCCTGAACCCGGAACGTGTCTCGATGCCTGACTTCGACGTTGACTTCTGTATGGAGAAACGCGACCAGGTGATTGAGCACGTCGCAGACATGTACGGGCGTGATGCGGTATCGCAAATTATCACCTTCGGTACGATGGCGGCGAAAGCCGTTATCCGCGATGTGGGACGCGTGCTGGGGCATCCGTACGGTTTTGTCGATCGTATCTCGAAGCTGGTGCCGCCCGATCCGGGCATGACGCTGGCAAAAGCCTTTGAAGCGGAACCGCAACTGCCGGAAATTTACGAGGCGGATGAAGAGGTCAGAGCGCTGATCGATATGGCGCGTAAGCTTGAAGGCGTCACGCGTAACGCCGGTAAACACGCTGGCGGCGTGGTCATCGCGCCGACCAAAATTACCGACTTTGCGCCGCTGTACTGCGATGAAGAGGGCAAGCATCCGGTTACCCAGTTTGATAAAAGCGACGTGGAATATGCCGGGCTGGTGAAGTTCGACTTCCTCGGTTTGCGTACGCTGACCATCATCAACTGGGCGCTGGAGATGATCAACAAGCGGCGCGAGAAAAACGGCGAGCCGCCGCTGGATATCGCCGCCATTCCGCTGGACGATAAAAAAAGCTTCGACATGCTGCAGCGCTCGGAAACCACGGCGGTCTTCCAGCTTGAATCGCGCGGCATGAAAGATCTGATCAAACGTCTGCAGCCGGACTGCTTTGAAGATATGATCGCGCTTGTGGCCCTGTTCCGTCCCGGCCCGTTGCAGTCAGGGATGGTAGATAACTTTATCGACCGTAAGCACGGTCGTGAAGAACTCTCTTACCCGGACGTTCAGTGGCAGCATGAAAGCCTGAAGCCGGTACTGGAGCCGACTTACGGCATCATTCTGTATCAGGAACAGGTGATGCAGATTGCCCAGGTACTTTCCGGGTATACTCTCGGCGGCGCGGATATGCTGCGTCGTGCGATGGGTAAGAAAAAGCCGGAAGAGATGGCCAAACAGCGTTCCGTTTTTGAAGAGGGCGCGAAAAAGAACGGTATCGACGGCGAACTGGCGATGAAAATCTTTGACCTGGTGGAGAAATTCGCCGGTTACGGGTTTAACAAATCGCACTCCGCCGCTTATGCGCTGGTTTCTTATCAGACGCTATGGCTAAAGGCGCACTATCCGGCTGAATTTATGGCGGCGGTGATGACTGCCGATATGGACAACACCGAGAAGGTCGTCGGCCTGGTGGACGAGTGCTGGCGGATGGGACTGAAAATTCTGCCGCCGGATATTAACTCCGGATTGTACCATTTCCACGTTAACGATGAGGGCGAGATCGTCTACGGCATCGGCGCGATCAAAGGCGTCGGCGAAGGGCCGATCGAAGCGATCATCGACGCGCGTAATCAGGGCGGCTATTTCCGCGAACTGTTTGATCTGTGCGCGCGGACCGACACGAAAAAGCTCAACCGCCGGGTGCTGGAAAAGCTGATCATGTCCGGGGCGTTCGACCGCCTGGGGCCGCACCGCGCCGCGCTGATGAACTCATTGGGCGATGCGCTGAAAGCCGCCGACCAGCACGCCAAAGCGGAAGCTATCGGTCAGGCGGATATGTTCGGCGTACTGGCGGAAGAGCCGGAGCAAATCGAGCAATCCTATGCCAGCTGCCAGCCGTGGCCGGAGCAGGTGGTGTTAGATGGGGAACGTGAAACGTTGGGGCTGTACCTGACGGGCCACCCCATCAATCAGTATTTAAAAGAAATTGAGCGCTATGTCGGCGGGGTAAGGCTCAAAGACATGCATCCGACAGAACGTGGTAAAGTCACCACGGCTGCGGGGCTCGTGATTGCCGCAAGGGTTATGGTCACCAAGCGCGGCAATCGTATCGGCATCTGTACGCTGGATGACCGTTCCGGGCGTCTGGAAGTGATGTTATTTACCGACGCGCTGGATAAATACCAGCAGTTGCTGGAAAAAGACCGCATACTTATCGTCAGCGGACAGGTCAGCTTTGATGACTTCAGCGGGGGGCTTAAAATGACCGCCCGCGAAGTGATGGATATTGACGAAGCTCGCGAAAAATACGCTCGCGGGCTTGCTATCTCGCTGACGGACAGGCAAATTGATGACCAGCTTTTAAACCGACTCCGTCAGTCTCTGGAACCCCACCGCTCGGGGACCATTCCAGTACATCTCTACTATCAGAGGGCGGATGCGCGTGCGCGGCTGCGTTTTGGCGCAACGTGGCGTGTCTCTCCGAGCGATCGTTTACTTAACGATCTGCGTGGCCTCATTGGTTCGGAGCAGGTGGAACTGGAGTTTGACTAATACAGGAATACTATGAGTCTGAATTTCCTTGATTTTGAACAGCCGATAGCAGAGCTGGAAGCGAAAATCGATTCTCTGACTGCGGTAAGCCGCCAGGATGAGAAACTGGATATTAATATCGATGAAGAAGTCCATCGCCTGCGCGAAAAAAGCGTAGAACTGACGCGCAAAATCTTCGCCGATCTCGGCGCATGGCAGGTAGCCCAACTGGCGCGCCATCCGCAACGTCCGTACACCCTGGATTATGTCCGTCTGGCGTTTGATGAGTTTGATGAGCTGGCGGGCGATCGCGCCTATGCGGATGACAAAGCCATCGTCGGCGGTATCGCGCGTCTGGAAGGGCGACCGGTGATGATCATTGGTCATCAGAAGGGTCGTGAAACCAAAGAAAAAATTCGTCGTAACTTTGGCATGCCAGCGCCGGAAGGCTACCGCAAAGCGCTGCGCCTGATGGAAATGGCTGAACGCTTCAACATGCCGATTATCACCTTCATCGACACCCCGGGCGCTTACCCAGGCGTGGGCGCGGAAGAGCGTGGTCAGTCTGAAGCTATCGCCCGCAACCTGCGTGAGATGTCTCGTCTGAACGTACCGGTCATCTGCACCGTGATTGGCGAAGGCGGCTCCGGCGGCGCATTGGCGATTGGCGTGGGTGATAAAGTGAATATGCTGCAATACAGCACCTATTCCGTTATCTCCCCGGAAGGTTGCGCCTCTATTTTGTGGAAGAGCGCCGACAAAGCGCCATTGGCTGCTGAAGCGATGGGCATCATCGCGCCGCGTCTGAAAGAGCTGAAGCTAATCGATTCCATCATTCCGGAGCCGCTGGGCGGCGCGCACCGTAATCCAGAAGCGATGGCGGCGTCGCTAAAAGCGCAGCTGCTGGAAGATTTAGCCGATCTCGATGTGTTAAGCACCGATGATTTAAAAAACCGTCGTTACCAGCGTTTGATGAGCTACGGTTACGCTTAATCATTTACCTCATTTTCCCAGGAGGCCGGATAATCCGGCCTCTTTTTTTTGGACGAGGAAAAATGAGACGCCGATGAGTTGATGTGATTAAACGCAACAGCATGTTCTCCCTGACACTGTAGCAACTGCCAGGCGTGTGGCCAGGGCAGGCAGTGAACTACCCTTCAAGGAGAAAATTATGGGATTGCAAAAAACACTGGCGCTCAGCGCCGTGGCGGCAGGAATCATGTTGAGCTTATCCGGTGCGCAGGCCGCGCCGCTGCTTAGCAGTAGTGAGCCAATGACCATCAACGCCAGCGATCTGGCGGCGAAAGAGAAAGCGCTGACGGATTTTCCGTTAATGGAGGCAGTGAAATCCTCTATCCAGACGTTGGATAACAGCGCGGTCGAACAAATCGAACCGGGGCGCGCCGCTAACCCGGCAAACGTAAAACGCGTTGAAAGTATTCTGAAAGAGGCCGACTGGGATTATCTGTTCCCGATGCGCGCACCGGAATACACTTACTCTAACTTCCTGAAAGCGATAGGTAAATTCCCGGCGGTTTGTGGTACCTACACCGATGGACGCGATAGCGACGCTATCTGCCGTAAAACCCTGGCTACTATGTTTGCGCATTTTGCCCAGGAGACGGGCGGTCACGAAAGCTGGCGTGACATTCCGGAATGGCGTCAGGCGCTGGTCTATCTGCGCGAAGTCGGCTGGACAGAAGGGCAGAAAGGCGGCTACAACGGCGAATGTAACCCGGATGTATGGCAGGGCCAGACCTGGCCGTGCGGTAAAGATAAGGACGGCGATTTCCTCAGCTATTTTGGTCGCGGGGCAAAACAGCTTTCTTATAACTACAACTATGGGCCTTTCTCTGACGCGATGTATGGTGACGTTCGCCCTCTGCTGGATAAACCCGAGCTGGTGGCGGATACCTGGATGAACCTGGCGAGCGCCGTCTTCTTCTTTGTGTATCCGCAGCCGCCGAAGCCGTCTATGCTACATGTGATTGACGGTACCTGGCAGCCAAACGATCGCGATAAAACAAACGGCCTGGTATCAGGTTTCGGCGTCACCATTCAGATCATCAATGGCGGCGTGGAGTGCGGCGGCGCAGATGAGAATGCGCAGTCGCTTAACCGTATCGCCTACTACAAAGAGTTTGCCAACTACCTGAAAGTGCCGGTGCCGGCTGACGAAGTGTTGGGCTGTAAAAAGATGAAGCAGTTCGATGAAGGCGGCGCTGGCGCGTTACCGATCTATTGGGAACAAGACTGGGGCTGGAGCGCCGATACTGCGGACGGTAAAACCTATTCCTGCCAGTTAGTGGGATATCAGACGCCGTATACCGCCTTTAAAGAGGGCGACTACACGAAATGTGTACAGCATTATTTCAACGTTAATGTCGTCGATGATAACGGAACCACTGAACCGGATGTCACGCCAACTCCAGCGCCAGTGACGGATGAAAACGTGGCGCCAGTCGCGCGTATTGCCGGGCCGGTCGGGGCGGTGGAAGCCGGTAGCCCGGTTTCACTCAGCGCGGAAGGATCGACCGACGCGAATGGCGACAAGCTCACCTATACCTGGATGTCGCAGGATGGCAAAACGCTGAGCGGCCAGGATAAAGCCGTTGTGATTTTCAACGCGCCGGATGTCACTCAGAACACCCAGTATGTGGTGAATCTGACCGTTAGCGACGGTACGCTCTCCAGCACTGCGGTTTATACGCTGAATGTGAAAGCGAAGGCCGCCGCTGCGGATGACGAAGATAAGACCACCAGCTACCCTGCCTGGAGCAGCAGCCAGAAATGGAATCCGGGCGACATCGTCAACAATAATGGCGCATTGTACCAGTGCAAACCGTTCCCGGAAGGCTCATGGTGTAATGTTGCGCCTGCCTACTATGAGCCCGGCGTAGGGATTGCCTGGGCCGATGCATGGAACGCATTGTAATAAGATAAATCCTGTCGGTGCTTTGCATCGGCAGGATTGTTACTATGCTTATCTCAGGTTTTTTCAGGAGAAAGCATGAACATCATCGCCATTATGGGGCCGCACGGGGTTTATTATAAAGATGAACCCATCAAGGAGCTTGAGCGTGCATTACAATCCCTGGGATTTCAAATTATCTGGCCGCAAAATAGCGTTGACTTGTTGAAGTTTATTGAACATAACCCGCGCATCTGCGGCGTTATTTTTGACTGGGATGAATACAGTCTCGACCTTTGTAGCGAAATCAACCAGCTAAATGAATACCTTCCTCTCTACGCCTTTATCAATACCAACTCCACGCTGGACGTTAGCGTTCACGATATGCGCATGGCGCTGTGGTTTTTTGAGTATGCGTTGGGGCTGGCTGAAGATATCGCGACGCGCATTCATCAATATACAAACGAATATCTCGATAATATTACGCCGCCGTTTACCAAAGCGCTGTTTACCTACGCCAAAGAAGGAAAATATACCTTTTGTACGCCGGGTCATATGGCAGGAACGGCGTATCAGAAAAGCCCGCCAGGCTGTCTGTTTTATGACTTTTTTGGCGGCAATACCTTAAAAGCTGATGTGTCGATTTCGGTGACTGAACTGGGATCGCTGCTGGATCACACCGGGCCGCATCTGGAAGCGGAAGAGTATATCGCCCGTACTTTTGGCGCCGAGCAGAGTTATATGGTGACGAACGGTACGTCGACCTCGAATAAAATTGTCGGTATGTATGCCGCGCCTGCGGGAAGTACGCTACTTATTGATCGTAATTGCCATAAATCGCTGGCGCATTTGCTGATGATGAGCGATGTGGTGCCTCTCTGGTTAAAGCCGACGCGCAATGCGCTCGGTATTCTCGGCGGTATTCCTAAGCGTGAATTTACCCGCGACAGCATTGCGCGTAAGGTGGCGGAAACCGCGCAGGCGCAATGGCCAGTTCATGCGGTTATCACCAATTCGACTTACGATGGTCTGCTGTATAACACTAACTGGATCAAGCAGATGCTGGACGTTCCCTCGATCCATTTTGATTCCGCTTGGGTACCCTATACCCATTTCCATCCGATCTACCAGGGGAAAAGCGGGATGAGCGGCGATCGGGTGCCCGGAAAAGTGATTTTCGAAACGCAATCCACCCATAAAATGCTGGCGGCTTTTTCGCAGGCGTCGCTTATTCATATCAAAGGGGAATATGACGAAGAGACGTTTAACGAAGCGTTTATGATGCACACTTCCACATCGCCGAGCTATCCCATTGTCGCCTCTATCGAGACCGCAGCGGCGATGCTGCGCGGCAATCCAGGGAAAAGATTGATTAATCGTTCGGTGGAGCGGGCGCTCCATTTTCGTAAAGAGGTACAGCGGTTACGTGAAGAGTCCGATAGCTGGTTCTTTGATATCTGGCAGCCGGAAGAGGTTGATGAGGCCGAATGCTGGCCGGTCACGCCGGGAGAAACCTGGCATGGCTTCACCGATGCTGATGACGATCATATGTTTCTCGATCCGGTTAAGGTGACAATCCTGACGCCGGGGATGGATGAACAGGGCAACATGAGCGAAGAGGGGATACCCGCCGCGCTGGTGGCGAAGTTCCTCGATGAGCGAGGCGTAGTGGTGGAAAAAACCGGGCCGTATAATCTGCTGTTTTTGTTCAGCATAGGGATTGATAAGACCCGTGCGATGGGGCTGCTGCGCGGGCTGACGGAATTTAAACGGGCCTACGATCTTAACCTGCGCGTTAAAAATATGTTGCCGGATCTGTATGCGGAAGATCCGGATTTTTATCGCAATATGCGCATTCAGGATCTGGCGCAGGGGATCCATAAACTGATCCGCCAGCACGATCTTCCGGGGCTGATGTTGCGGGCGTTCGAGGTTTTACCGGAGATGATCATGACCCCGCACCAGGCCTGGCAGCGTCAGATCAAAGGCGAGGTGGAAACCGTGGCGCTCGATCAACTGCCAGGGCGCGTTTCCGCGAATATGATCCTGCCTTATCCGCCAGGCGTTCCGCTGTTGATGCCCGGCGAGAGGATCACGCAACAGAGTCGGGCCGTGCTCGATTTTCTGCTGATGCTCTGCTCGATTGGCCAGCATTATCCCGGTTTTGAAACGGATATTCACGGCGCGAAACGGAATGAAGACGGGGTGTACCAGGTACGAGTCTTAAAACACGCCTGTTAGCTTGCCTGACGGGAATGTGACGAGTAACGTACTGATAATCAATAAAGGAGACGCTATGCTGGGATTAAAACAGGTTCATCACATCGCGATCATTGCGACAGACTATGCGGTGAGCAAGGCGTTTTACTGCGATATTCTGGGGTTCGATCTGCTAAGCGAAGCCTGGCGGGAAGAGCGTGACTCGTGGAAGGGCGATTTGGCGCTAAACGGGCAGTATGTAATTGAGCTTTTCTCTTTTCCCTTCCCTCCGGCGCGTCCAAGCCGACCTGAAGCCTGCGGCCTGCGCCATCTGGCTTTCAGCGTGGAAAATGTGGAAAACGCCGTTGCGCATCTGGAAAAGCATCAGGTTAAGTGCGAACCGATACGCATCGATCCGTATACCGGGAAGCGCTTTACTTTTTTCAACGATCCGGACGGTTTACCGCTTGAGCTGTATGAGCAGTAAGGCTTGTCATTAAGACGCTCGCCAGGTAACGTTGCCGGGCTAAGTCACTATAAGCATGGATCATGACCACTCTCACGTTGAATACCTCGTTACTCTCTTCTCGCCGTATTCTGGCTGCCTTTAGCGGCGGCCTGGATTCTACGGTGCTTCTGCATCAACTGGTGTTGTGGCGAGAACGCCATCCTGACGTCACGCTGCGTGCTATCCATATTCATCACGGTTTAAGCCCTCATGCTGATAGCTGGGTGCGGCATTGCGAAACCGTATGCGAACGCTGGCAGGTTCCGCTGGTAGTGGAGCGGGTGACGCTGGCGGATAATGGCCTGGGTATCGAGGCCCATGCGCGTGAAGCGCGCTACCGGGCGTTCGCACAGACGCTATTGCCTGGCGAAGTGCTGGCAACCGCGCAGCACCTTGACGATCAATGTGAAACATTCCTGCTGGCGTTAAAGCGCGGCAGCGGTCCGGCCGGACTTTCCGCGATGGGAGAACGCTCGCCTTTTGCCGGAACTCTGCTTCTTCGCCCGCTGTTGAGAGAAACGCGGAAGACGCTGGAACAGTGGGCTGTGCATCATGGCTTATGCTGGATTGAAGATGAAAGCAATCAGGATGACGCCTACGATCGCAATTTTTTACGCCTGCGCGCGCTTCCGCTCTTGCAGCAGCGCTGGCCGCATTTTCCTGCGGCGGTAGCCCGTAGCGCGACGCTCTGCGCCGAGCAAGAAAGGCTGCTGGACGAGCTTCTGGCCAGCGATCTTACGGACTGTATCACGACGGAGGGAACATTGCGGCTCTCTCCATTAATGTCGATGAGCGATGTACGGCGGGCGGCGATTTTGCGTCGCTGGCTGGCGATGCGTAATGCGCCGATGCCCTCTCGCGACGCGCTGGAACGTATCTGGCAGGAGGTGGCGCTGGCGCGCGACGATGCCTCTCCCTGTTTACGCTTTGGCGATCACGAGATTCGCCGTTATCAGTCGCAACTGTGGTGGATTAAATCCGTGGCCGGACAACACGAAACGACGGTCGCCTGGCCCGTCTGGCAAACACCGCTGGCGCTGCCTGCCGGCTTAGGGACGGTACAGCTCGTTCCTGGGGGCGAACTGCGCCGACCGCGAGAGGAAGAATCCGTCAGCATTCGGTTTAAGGCGCCAGGGTTGCTACACATTGTGGGACGTCACGGTGGACGTAAATTAAAGAAAATCTGGCAGGAGCAGGGGATCCCGCCCTGGCGACGAGACACCACGCCGCTGTTGTTTTACGGCGAAACGCTGATTGCGGCTGCGGGTGTTTTTGTGACGCGTGAGGGAGCAGCAGAAGATAAAGAAGGGGTGAGTCTGGTTTGGCATGCCTGATGGCGCTGCGCTTATCAGGCCTACGTATCGCATGGAACGTAGGCCGGATAAGGTGCTTGCACCGCCATCCGGCAACAAAATACTCAGGATTCGCTAACTACCACGGTACCAATTTCCGGGTGGCTGAAACTGGCGATTTTATCGAGACGAAGTTCACAAGACTCGCCGGAAATCTCGGCAAGCAGATACTCTACGTTTTTACGTAAGATCAAATCGTTCGCTTTTGCCTGCAAAACCTCGCCATCTTTTAACGTTAGCGTCAGTATTAAATGATGCATGCAGGCAAGCTCAAGACTATCGTAGTCATCGCAATTAATGGGTTGATACGTTTCATTCATTGACATAATCGCTCACCAGTAAGTTCGCGGCAGCATAAGCTGCCTTTTCCCTGACCGACTCTGAAAGGGCGCTATCTGCCGCCACTTCATTAAGCACTTTCAATACACAACCCAGCGCATCCGGGACATACCCTAAGTCTCCGCTGGCGATTTCCGCATACCGCTTGCGTACTAACTCACAATATTTTTCCACATGCCCTCCTGTCAGCATTCTGACTTAACCGTGGATGCAAGTCTAAGCCTACGAAGTTAAATCTTGTTTAGCAAGGTGACTATACCATACTCATTTGCGCAATATCAGCGCCTGACGCGAGTGGGTAAAAGATTCGTTAACAGCCTTTTAGCGCGGTTTTCGCTACAATGGGCGCCTGATTCGAAAGGAGTTTTCTCATGGCGCTTAAAGCGACAATTTATAAAGCCGTCGTCAATGTGGCTGACCTTGATCGCAACCGGTTTCTGGATGCGGCATTGACGCTGGCGCGTCACCCTTCTGAAACGCAGGAGCGCATGATGCTGCGCCTGTTGGCATGGATAAAATATGCTGATGAACGGTTGCAGTTTACACGCGGGCTCAGCGCGGAAGATGAGCCGGAGGCCTGGCTGCGCAACGATCATCTGGGCATCGATCTCTGGATAGAGCTGGGGCTGCCGGATGAGCGCCGTATTAAGAAAGCCTGTACTCAGGCGAGCGACGTCGCGCTCTTTGCTTATAACTCCCGGGCGGCGCAAATCTGGTGGCAGCAGCATCACAGCAAGTGCGCGCAGTTCGCTAACCTGTCCGTCTGGTATCTGGATGACGGGCAACTGGCGCAGCTCAGTGAATTTGCCGATCGTACCATGACGCTACAGGCGACGATTCAGGACGGCGCAATCTGGCTTTCTGATGCTCGGAATAATCTGGAAATACAGCTAACCGCCTGGCAACAGCCCTCATGATTGCCATCTCCCGGACGGTCTCCATAGCCGATAATGAGCTGGAAATTACGGCCATTCGCGCGCAGGGCGCGGGTGGTCAGCACGTAAATAAGACCTCTAGCGCGATTCATTTGCGCTTTGACATTCGGGCCTCTGGCCTGCCAGAGTATTATAAACAGCGTTTGCTGACGGCCAGCCACCATCTGATAAGCGATGATGGCGTCATTATCATTAAGGCGCAGGAGTTCCGGAGCCAGGAGCTCAACCGGGAAGCGGCTATCGCCAGGCTGGTTGCCGTCATAAAAGAATTAATCGCGGAGCAGAAAAGCCGTCGCGCAACCCGTCCGACGCGTGCCTCGAAAGAGCGCCGCTTGTCCTCAAAGGCGCAAAAATCTTCTGTAAAGGCGCTTCGCGGCAAAGTTCGTCGTCCACTGGATTGACGGGCAGGAATAGCAATTTCATAAGGATTTTATGGTGAGAACAGCAATATTGTCAGTAGCGGCAGCCTGTACGCTATTTGCATTGATAGGGTGTAATAACCGTGCGGAAGTTGACGCCCTGCAACCTGCGCAGGCGGCGGAATTAAAACCCATGCAGCAAAGCTGGCGCGGCGTGCTGCCCTGTGCGGATTGTGAAGGTATTGAAACGTCACTGTTTCTGGAAAAAGACGGCACATGGGTGATGAACGAGCGTTATCAGGGCGTGCGCGAAGAACCTTCCTCTTTTGCGTCATACGGTACCTGGGCGCGGACGGCGGATAAACTGGTGTTAACCGACAGCAATGGCGAGAAATCGTATTATCGCGCGAAAGGCAATGCGCTGGAGATGCTCGACAGAGAAGGCAATCCGGTGGCTTCGCAGCTTAATTATACGCTTGTGCCTGTTACCGCCAGCCTGCCGGTAACGCCAATGCCGTTGCGTGGTATGTATGTATACAGGGCCGATGCGGCGACCTTTACCGATTGTGCGACCGGAAAACGGCTGCCGGTCGCCAGTAACGCCCAGCTTGAGCGCGGCTATCTGACGGCGAAAGGTGAAGCGGAAAAACCGGTGCTGCTGACGGTAGAAGGGCATTTTGTGTTTGCCGCGAACCCGGACACGGGCGAGCCGGTAAAAATGCTAATAGCCGATAAAAACGCGAAGTTTGCGCCGGGTAAAGATTGCACTCACTAATAAAAGGCCTCGCAGGATGCGAGGCCTTTACATATCTGCCGGGTGGCGCCGGGCAATCCCAACAAAATGTCGTTTAGCCTTTAATCGCCTTGACCAGATAATCAACGATATCGCCGGTTTTAATCAGCGATTTTTCACCGCTGCGACGGTATTTATACTCAATATCGTCGTTATCCAGGTTGCGATCGCCAATCACGATAGTATGTGGAATACCAATCAGCTCCATATCGGCAAACATCACGCCCGGGCGCTCTTTACGGTCGTCCATCAGCACTTCAATGCCCTGCGCGCGCAATTCGCTGTACAGCTTTTCCGCCAGCTCCTGCACACGGAAGGATTTGTGCATATTCATCGGCAGAATAGCGACCTGGAAAGGCGCAATGGCGTCAGGCCATACAATGCCGCGCTCGTCAAAGTTCTGCTCGATAGCCGCGGCAACGACACGTGTTACGCCGATACCATAGCAGCCCATTGTCAGGATCTGGTTACGGCCATCTTCACCCTGAACGGAGGCTTTCAGCGCTTCTGAGTACTTGGTACCTAACTGGAAGATGTGACCCACTTCGATACCGCGTTTGATAAGCAACGTTCCCTGACCATCCGGACTCGGATCGCCGGCGACTACGTTACGGATGTCGGCAACAACAGGCGTCGCCACATCGCGATCCCAGTTAATACCAAAGTAGTGTTTACCGTCGATGTTGGCGCCAGCGGCAAAATCGCTCATGGCGTCAACGGTACGATCGATGATGACCGGAATCGGCATATTGACCGGGCCGAGGGAGCCAGGGCCGGCATTAATTACGGCGCGAATCTCTTCTTCGGTAGCGAAGGTCAGCGGGCTGGCAACGTGCGGCAGTTTTTCCGCTTTAACTTCATTCAGTTCATGATCGCCGCGAACCAGCAGAGCCACCAGCGGAGACTTGCTGTCTTTCGCCGCTTTCACCAGCAGCGTTTTTACCGTTTTTTCAATTGGCAGGTTGAACTGTTCCACCAGCTCCGCGATGGTTTTGGCATTTGGCGTATCGACCAGAGTCATTTCCTGCGTCGCCGCTGCGCGCGGCGTTTGCGGCGCGATAGCTTCTGCCAGTTCAATGTTAGCCGCGTAATCAGAAACATCAGAGAAAACGATATCGTCTTCGCCGCTTTGCGCCAGCACCTGGAATTCATGCGAGGCGTTGCCGCCGATAGAACCGGTATCGGCCTGTACCGCGCGGAAATCCAGCCCCATACGGCTGAAGATACGGCTATACGCGGCGTACATGGCGTCATAGGTTTCCTGCAACGACTCCTGAGAGGTATGGAAAGAGTAAGCATCTTTCATCAGGAATTCGCGCGAACGCATCACGCCAAAGCGCGGACGCACTTCATCACGGAATTTGGTCTGGATTTGGAAGAAGTTCAGCGGCAACTGCTTATAAGAGCTGAGTTCATTACGCACCAGATCGGTGATAACTTCTTCGTGGGTCGGGCCGAGTACGAACGGACGCTCGCCACGGTCGACAAAACGCAGCAGTTCCGGACCGTACTGTTCCCAACGACCACTCTCTTGCCACAGGTCGGCTGGCTGAACGACTGGCATCGACACCTCGATAGCACCGGCGTTGTTCATCTCTTCACGCACGATGTTTTCGACTTTTTTCAGGACGCGCAGGCCGGTCGGCAGCCAGGTATATAACCCGGAGGCGAGCTTGCGGATCATCCCGGCGCGCAGCATCAGCTGGTGGCTGATAACCTCGGCGTCGGCAGGTGTCTCCTTCAGAGTGGAGAGCAGGTATTGGCTAGTACGCATGTTGTTACGGTTCCAGTTGAACGATCGAACAGGCTCAATGTGAGCCTGATACAAAAAAAGTGATTTAGTTTACCAGCGTGCAAGAGATGTCAAAAGAGAAGGGCGTGAAATTACCGTGGTTCCAGCGCAAACACTTCAAATCCAGTGCTAACCACACGCCAGCGCACGTTAAAATCATGCAGCCAGACGGCATAGGTTTTGCCCGTCTCTTCACCCTTACGATAAGCCGGGCGAGGATCTTGCGCCAGCACATCGCAAATAAATGTCCGTAGCTGCGGATAACGCCTTTCCAGCGTCGTAAGCTGTTGAGCCACCTCAGCGGTAAAGCTCACGGGCATTTCAGCTATCGGCGCCTGTTGCGCATAGCTGGCGGCGGCGTCCGGTAAGGCCTCGGCAAACGGTAAATACGGTTTGATATCCACCACCGGCGTGCCATCCACCAGATCCAGACTGCCTAATTTCAGAATTACGCTCTCTTTCCGGCACTCGATACCTTTTAGCGCAACGAGCGACATGCCAATCGGATTGGGGCGGAACGTGGAGCGCGTGGCAAAAACGCCCATTCTGGCGTTACCGCCAAGACGGGGCGGACGAACTGTTGGCCGCCAGCCGCCGTCCATCGTCTGATGAAAAACGAAAAGCACCCACAAATGGCTGAACGCCTCCAGGCCGCGAACGGCATCGGCCTGGTTGTAAGGCGCTATCAGATGCAGTTCGCCGCAGGCGCTTTTGACCAGACCGGGCTGGCGCGGAACGGCGAATTTTTCTTTATAGGGGGAGCGAATAACGCCGATTTGTTCAAACTGAAAGCTGCTCATTTCGCCGAAATATTCAGGGCGGACCCGATACAAACCGCCTGACGATAGCAGCCTGGCGTGCCGCTGGTAATTTCACAGCTGTGCAGCAGGACGGCGTTGGCTTTCATTTTAGATGCATTAATCTGCATACGCTTGCGCGCAGTTGGAATGTTAGGCGGAGAGTCTTGATTTGTCGCCTGGCAGGATTCGCC
The DNA here is from genome assembly GCF_051807745.1 of Salmonella sp. NW38. NCBI lineage: Bacteria > Pseudomonadati > Pseudomonadota > Gammaproteobacteria > Enterobacterales > Enterobacteriaceae > Salmonella > Salmonella sp. NW38. The sequence continues at coordinate 523,641 of NZ_JAMMTO010000002.1, forward strand.
GCTAACCTCGCCAAGATCGCGGAAAGGTTTGCCGACTAAGTCTTCAGCATTGGTGTAAATCCTGACGGGAGCGGCACGCGGCGCTTTAGGTTTCTCCGGCTCCGCTTTTGGCGGGGTTGCGGTGCTTTGAACGGGTTCAACAGGGGATCTGCTTAGCATGGAACAACCGCCCAGCATGAGTGCCAATAAACAGATCGGTAAAGCACGCATAATATTTCCTCAATGAATGTTCTAATTGCCAGATATTGAATCAGGAGCTTGCATAAATGACAAGACGGGCAATAGCCCGTCCTGAATAATATTACAGATTGTGGAATCAGCCTAAAACTTACCAGCCTTTCACCGCGCCGCCATTAAAAACTTTATTTGCGGCTTCGTACACTTCATCAGACTGGTAAGCCTGAACGAATTTTTTCACATTCTCGGCGTCTTTGTTATCTTCACGCGTCACGATCAGGTTAACGTACGGAGAATCTTTATCTTCAACGAAGATACCGTCTTTCGCTGGCGTCAGGCCAATCTGGCTGGCGTAAGTCGTATTAATGACCGCTAACGCGATCTGCGCGTCATCCAGCGAACGCGGCAACTGCGGCGCTTCCAGCTCAACAATTTTCAGATTTTTCGGGTTTTCCACGATATCCAGCGAGGTAGGAAGCAGACCGACGCCGTCTTTCAGTTTAATCAGCCCTACTTTTTGCAGCAGCAGCAGGGAACGACCAAGGTTGGTCGGGTCGTTAGGCACAGCGACCTGGGAACCGTCCTTGAGCTCATCCAGTGATTTGATTTTTTTGGAATATCCTGCAATGGGATAGACAAAAGTCTTACCTACAGAAACCAGTTTGTAGCCGCGATCTTTGATTTGCTGATCCAGATACGGTTTGTGCTGGAAGGCATTGGCATCGATATCGCCTTTGCTCAGCGCTTCATTAGGCAGAACATAATCATTAAAGGTCACCAATTCCACGTCCAGGCCGTATTTTTCTTTCGCGACTTTCTGCGCGACTTCGGCAACTTGCTGCTCTGCGCCAACGATTACGCCGACTTTAATATGGTTCGGATCTTTTTCATCCTGACCGCAACCCGCAAGTGCCAGAGAACCAATCAGAGCACCCACTGCCGCAAAGGTTTTGAATTTGAACGCCATGCTTATTTCCTTAATGAGTATTTGTGTTGTGTTTAACGTTACTTATGCGTGACAGCCCTGACGATGCGATCGCCGGATAACTGAATTAAATAAACCAGAACGACAAGTAATACCAGCACCGTATTCATCACGGTAGCATTGTATCCAATATAACCGTACTGATAGCCGATTTGACCGAGGCCGCCTGCGCCGACGGCACCGCCCATTGCGGAGTAACCGACCAGGGTGATCAGTGTAATGGTTGCCGCATTCACCAGACCAGGCAGCGCTTCCGGTAAAAGGATTTTACGTACAATTTGCAGCGGCGTGGCGCCCATCGCTCGCGAGGCCTCAATCAGCCCGGCAGGGATCTCTAACAACGCATTTTCCACCATACGGGCGATAAAAGGCGCGGCGCCGACGGTCAGCGGTACAATCGCGGCCTGCAAACCAATGGAGGTGCCGACAATTATTCGGGTAAAAGGAATCATCCACACCAGCAGGATGATAAAGGGAATCGAGCGGAAAATATTGACCACCGCAGAGAGGGAGCGATACAGCCTGGCGTTCTCCATAATCTGCCCCGGGCGCGTAACATACAGCAATACGCCAACCGGCAGGCCAATCACGAAACCGAAGAAACCGGAGACAAAGGTCATCGCCAACGTTTCCCAAACGCCACGAACCAGTAACCACATCATTGCCTCAGACATAACCCAGTACCTCTACTTTCACATGGTGATCCTGCAGCCAGGCAATTGCGGCTTGCGTCTCTTCTTGTGTGCCGTGCATTTCCGTTAGCATAATGCCGAACTTCACACCGCCCGCGTAATCCATCTGCGCGCTGATAATATTATTGTTCACGTTGAAACGACGCGCGGTTTCAGAAAGCAGCGGGGCATCCACAGACTGCCCGGTGAATTCCATGCGCAGCATCGGCACGCTGTCAGTTTCCGGCGACGCTTTCAAACGCGCCTGGTAATCTTCCGGAATGTCCAGATGCAGAGTGGACTGAATAAACTTCTGCGCCAGCGGCGTTTTAGGATGCGAGAAGACTTCGCTGACCGTATCCTGCTCAATAAGCTCGCCATTACTGATAACGGCAACGCAGTCGCAGATACGTTTCACGACATCCATTTCATGAGTGATAAGCAGAATCGTCAACCCCAAACGACGGTTGATATCTTTCAGCAATTCCAGAATCGAACGGGTCGTCGCAGGATCAAGCGCGCTGGTGGCTTCATCGCACAGCAATACTTTTGGATTACTGGCTAACGCGCGGGCAATCGCGACACGCTGTTTCTGACCGCCGGAAAGATTTGCCGGATAGCTGTCGTGCTTGTCGCCAAGACCGACTAAATCCAGCAGCTCTGTGACACGGCGTTTGATCTCTTCCTTTGGTGTGTTATCCAGTTCCAGCGGCAACGCGACGTTGCCAAACACGGTACGGGAAGAGAGCAGGTTAAAATGTTGGAAAATCATGCCGATTTGACGGCGAGCTTTGGTCAACTCAGATTCTGAAAGCGTTGTCAGCTCCTGACCGCCGACCTGAACGCTGCCTTCGGTTGGGCGTTCAAGTAAATTAACGCAGCGGATAAGCGTACTTTTACCGGCACCGGAGGCGCCAATGACGCCATAAATCTGCCCGGCAGGGACGTGCAGGCTGACATTATTTAGCGCCTGAATGGTGCGCGTCCCCTGCTGGAACACTTTGGTAATATTCGAAAGTTTAATCATTGGTTATTTATTATCGTAATTAAGTTAGCCGTGGCATTTTCGTCTGTCTAATACGGTCAACGCCGTCAACAGAATGGATGTTAAGGCATCCAGACGTCTAAATCAATCAGGCTTTATACGATGAGCACTTTCTTGCCTGCTGAAACATGCGATACTAGCGCCACTTGCTTTACTCAGGAGCTATAAAAGGTGGCAAAGTCTGTACCCGCAATTTTTCTCGACCGTGACGGCACCATTAATGTGGATCACGGCTACGTACATGAAATCGATGCATTTGAGTTTATAGACGGTGTTATTGACGCGATGCGCGAGCTAAAAAAAATGGGCTATGCGCTGGTGGTGGTGACGAACCAGTCCGGAATCGCGCGCGGCAAATTCACCGAGGCGCAGTTTGAAACGTTAACCGAATGGATGGACTGGTCGTTGGCGGATCGCGATGTTGATTTGGACGGCATCTATTATTGTCCTCACCATCCGCAGGGCAGCATAGAAGAGTTCCGTCAGGTATGTGATTGCCGCAAGCCGCATCCAGGAATGCTTATCTCAGCGCGTGATTTCCTGCATATCGATATGGCGGCTTCTTATATGGTGGGAGACAAGCTGGAAGATATGCAGGCGGCAGCGGCGGCAAATGTCGGGACAAAAGTGCTGGTGCGTACGGGCAAACCGGTCACGTCAGAAGCAGAAAACGCAGCGGACTGGGTGTTAAACAGCCTTGCCGATCTGCCATCGGCGATAAAAAAGCAGCAAAAATAAGCGTTATGGATAAAAGATGAGCGGTTAAAACAAAAATGCATTTTTCCGCTTGTCTTCCTGAACCGACTCCCTATAATGCGCCTCCATCGACACGGCGGATGTGAATTACTTCACACAAACAGCCGGTCGGTTGAAGAGAAAAATCCTGAAATTCAGGGTTGACTCTGAAAGAGGAAAGCGTAATATACGCCACCTCGCGACGGTGAGCTGAAAGCTGCGTCGCACCTGCTCTTTAACAATTTATCAGACAATCTGTGTGGGCACTCGAAGATACGGATTCTTAACGTCCTAGGACGAAAAATGAATACCAAGTCTCAAGAGTGAACACGTAATTCATTACGAAGTTTAATTCATTGAGCATCAAACTTTTAAATTGAAGAGTTTGATCATGGCTCAGATTGAACGCTGGCGGCAGGCCTAACACATGCAA